>PDRI01000007.1 GCA_002748055.1 Bacteroidota bacterium
GCGGGTCTCCTCAACAACCTTCCCATTTCCGGATACGGTCTCGTAGGAGGAATTCATAAAACATGCATTCAGGAAAAAAGGCAGAGCCAGCAGAAGAAAAAAGTTTAGCTTTTTCATGGGTTCAAATTTTGGTTTCAAACAATCAACTGTTTGCTATCAGACGAAGTTCGAAGAGAAATGTTACAGCACTTCCAGTACCAGCCCCTTCAGATATTCTCCTTCGGGATGGAAAATGCTGACCGGGTGGTCGGCCGGCTGATTCAGTTGGTAGAGAATACGAACCTGTCTGCGGGCATTGGCCGAAGCTGCAAATACCGACTTCCGGAAGTTCTCCTTACTAACTGCCTGCGAGCAGGAAAAGGTGAAGAGCAGCCCCCCCGGGGCAATCTGCTCCAGCGCACGCTGATTTAAGCGCTTATAGCCCTGAAGCGCGTTACTCAATACCCTGTGATGCTTGGCGAAAGCCGGCGGATCCAGGATGATGAGGTCGTAGCGCCCGTGAATATCTTCCATAAAGCGAAAGGCATCTTCGGCAAAGGCCTCGTGCCGGGCATCACCCGGATGGTTCAGTTCCATGTTGGCGCGGGTCAGGTCGATGGCCTTGCCCGAGCTATCGACACTGTGCACCAAACTGGCACCGCCACTCATGGCATATACACTGAAGCCTCCTGTATAGCCAAACATATTCAGCACCTTTCTTCCCTTCGACCAGCTTCCTACCAGAGCCCTGTTCTCGCGTTGGTCTATAAAAAAGCCGGTCTTTTGCCCCCTCATCCAGTTTACCCGAAACTGCTGTCCGTTTTCACGAACCACGCCTTCCCGGGCATCCCCAAGTAAAAAACCGGAGGCATCCCCAACAGCATACTTCTCGGGCAGCGTCGATTCACTTTTGTTGTATATGGTATGGAGCTTGTCTCCTGCCACGGCAATGAGCGCTTCCCGAATTCTATCGAGACTGAGGTACATGCCGTAGGAGTGCATCTGCACCACCGCTGCCCCATTGTAGAAATCAACGATGAGCCCCGGCAGGCCATCACCCTCGGCGTTAACCCAACGGAAAACATTGGTAGCGCTTCCATTGCAGAGGCCGAGTTGTGCTCTCAATGCCCAGGCTCTTCCTATGCGTTCGTTCCAAAAATCCTGATCATCCTCAAAGGGCTCAAAGGAAAGCACCCTGATGGCAATGGATCCGTCCTGGTAATGTCCACTGGCCAAAAACTCGTCTTTGTTATCGTAAACGTCCACTACAGCGCCTTCGGTTGCATTCCCGTATATCTTTTTGATGGCCCCCGAGAATACCCAGGGATGGAAGCGGCGCAGGGACTGGTCCTTGCCCGATTTTAGGACAATCTTAACACCTTCACTCATGATACTCTGCAAGGGCATTTCTTAAGGCATGGTAGATTTCGAGACAGATCCATGCATCTGTTGCGGCGTAGCGCAGCTGGGGTTCGCTGAGAAGGTCCGCATCCCAGTTCGAGACCTGCTGGGCCTTGGAAATGCGCTTACCCAGAACGATCCCGCTCATCTTTTTCAGGCCCTTCACCCCAATCTGAAAGGCCTCAACATAGTCCTGAAGATCGAGAAAGCCCCCTGGTTCGAACCTGAAATCGGCCCGCATACGCCTTATATCGTCCTGAAGGCCGGTCCCAATCTTCATCAAATCAGGATTCCCAAGCAGGTCGATGAGGGCGGGTGGATAGCCCATCCGACTCACCCGGACAATCCAGGCTTTCTCCCTGGTAGCCAGCTGAATCAGTGATGTCGGATACAGCTTGCCCTTTCTAAAAGAAGGACGGGTCTCGGTGTCGAAGCCCAGCATATCACTTGACGCAATCTCGGCTATACACTGGTCAAAAGTGGCTTCGGTATCGATCAGTACGATGGGCCCCTCATACTGAATCAGGGCCAGTTCATCAAGCTCTTCCTTTGTGATGTCTTTCCGGTACATCCTCATTCCTCTAAGGGATTTATCTCCTCAACATACAGTTCGTGCAGGGCCTTCAGGGCTGAGAGGAGTTTCCTGCCCCAATGTTCACAAAATCGTTCTTTCAGCTCCCAGCCCGCATCATTCATCATGTCCTCCATTCCCCTGCTGTAAACGATGGTAAAATCACGGAGTTCCTGGTAAAGATCGGCCAAGTCCTCTGAAATATAGTGTGCAACCAGGTCGGAGCGATCAAACTCATCCCTTTCAGCGGGCCTCAGGTATTCATTATGGGAACCCAGTAAGAGCGCAACCCGCTGATAAATAGCAGACCACTGCCCCTCACTCACATGGGGTTCGATGCTGCCATCGAGCCGGGGCTCAAAATCCGGGATCAGCAAAAACCTGCTGTAGAGCGTCGACAAAGCCTGCAGTGCTGAGGCAATAAACCCTTTTGCATCCTCCCCCTGCAAAGCTTCCAGCATAGCACAGTACGCATTGGCCGAGCTTACGAAATCGAGCATCTTCGGCCCGTATAGGTCCTGATTGATGGCAGGGTGGTCAAGCATGGCGCAAATATATACAAAAACTCAACGCCCTTTCAGGTAAAGCCTCAGCTGCTGGTCGCGACCAATCAGCCCTTCGGCCAGCATGGCCTCAAGCACCCGGTTCAGCTCGTCCCGGCCTGCCATTGATGCCTGAGTCAGGGCCTGCAAATCCAGGGGGCCCTGCCCCAGTCTGCTTAGGACGACTTCCCTGAGGGTATTTTCATCTGCCTTCCCAGGAAGCTTTGCTTTAGCTTCGGTGCATACATCACAGCGGCCACAGCGGGGACTGTCCATCTGGCCAAAATAGCTCAGCAGAAACTGGTTCCGGCAAAACCCGGTCGAGGTGGCATAGCGTAAGATCTCCCGGAGCCTTTTCTCGTAGCGCTCCTTGCGAAAGAGGTAGCGTCCGGGCGATATCAGCAGGTTCTTCTCATCGAGCCTTTCCTCAAGAAAGCTTACAACCGGTACGTTCTTGCGCGGAATATAGTGAATGACCCTGTGCTTTGCCAGTTGCTTCAGATAGTCCCGGATCTTCTCCGGACTGCTGCCTGCACGCCTGGCCAGAAGTGCTTCATCGATGCGTACATATTGGGTGAAAAAACCGCTATAAGTCCTGAGCATCAGCTTTATGAGTCCATCGAGCCCGGCATGTTTCACCTGAAAATGGTAGAGCTCATCCCTTCCGATAATGAACATTACCCGGGAGGGATTCATAAAGGCTTCAGTAATGGTTATATACCCTTCTCTTTGAAGCAATTCAAGGGAAGCATGGGCCAGCATGGCACTTACCCGGTAACGTGCCAAAAAGTCCCCAAATTCGAAGTCATAGGACTGCCCCTTCCCCGAGCCAATGGGAATCTGTAAGAAATTCCCCAGGGCCGAATAGAGCTCCCGAACCTTTTTCAGTTCGGGAAAGTTCGTTTCGAGCCGCTGCAAAGCCCGTCCTTCATCAGCAGCACTGTAGAGGAGGAAGGCCCAGGAAGGCTCACCGTCTCGTCCGGCCCGCCCGGCTTCCTGAAAGTAGGACTCGGGGTTATCGGGTAAATCGACATGAATCACGAGGCGTACATTGGCCTTATCGATTCCCATGCCAAAGGCATTGGTCGCCACCATGATGCGATAGCGGCCTTCAATCCAGGCCTGCTGCCTCTCGTCCCGGGTCAGCGGTTTCAAACCAGCGTGGTAATAGCCGGCTGTAACGCCCTGTTCCCTGAGCCACAAGGCGATATCCCTGCATTTTTTCCTGCTGCGGGTATAAACGATCCCGGCCCCCTCATGGCTCCGGAGAATTTCCAGTAAATCCTGACCCTTGTCTTCCGAATACATGACCCGGTAGGCCAGATTTGCCCTGTCAAAGCTCTGTTTCAGCAAACGGGGCTGGTCAAAATCCAGCCGCTCCATAATGTCCTTGCAAACCTCAGACGTGGCTGTAGCTGTAAGGGCCAGTATCGGGACCTCCGGTAAAAGTTCCCTCAGTCTGCTGATCTCCAGATAAGCCGGCCTGAAATCGTAGCCCCATTGCGATATACAGTGCGCCTCATCCACGGCCACCAGACAAACCTTCATGTCCTGTACCCTGCTGCGAAAAAGCGGGGTCGAAAGGCGTTCGGGCGAAACATAGAGAAATTTAAAATCGCCGAATACAGCATTGTCGAGGGTCACCAGGATCTCGTTGCGGCTCATTCCACTGTGGATAGACAAAGCCTTAATATTCCTGGCTCTTAACTGATCAACCTGGTCCTTCATCAGCGCAATCAGGGGGGTCACCACAATGCAGATTCCCTCCATGGCAAGGGTGGGTATCTGGAAGGTCAGGGACTTGCCTCCACCCGTAGGCATCAGGGCCAGGCAGTCCTTCTTCTCATAGACAGAACGGATCACCTCTTCCTGCAAGGGACGAAAATCCTCATAGCCCCAGTGCTGCTTCAAAATATGGCCAAAATCAGGAAGAATGCCTACGCTTTTTTTTTGTAATTTTGCCACATTTAAAAATAACCAAAAACTCACACAATGTCGTTCATCCAGGATAAAATCGCTTCGGAAGGCCTCACCTTCGATGATGTACTCATGCAGCCTGCATACTCCGAGGTATTGCCCAGGGAGGTGAGCATCAGCTCCCGTTTCTCAAGGAATATTCTTCTGAATACGCCCATTGTTTCGGCAGCCATGGATACCGTAACCGAAGAGGAACTTGCGATCACCATTGCCCGGGAAGGCGGCATAGGTGTCATTCACAAGAACATGCCGCTCGAGGAGCAGGCCAGGCAGGTCAGAAGGGTTAAACGGGCCGAAAGCGTTATGATCCATGAGCCCATTACGATATTGAAGGAGGCTACTGTAGCCGATGCCCTGAACCTGATGAAGGAATACAAGATCGGAGGCATCCCCGTGGTCGACGCTAAGAACACCCTTATAGGCATTGTCACCAATCGCGACCTTCGCTTTCAGCAGGACATGGGGCGGCAGGTTGCAGAAGTAATGACTGCCGAAAACATTATTACCACGACCAGAAAAACAGGCCTGGCTGAAGCAGCCCAGATCCTGCAGGCGCACAAGATTGAGAAACTCCCGGTAGTGGACAGCGATTACAAACTGATCGGGCTGATAACCTACAAGGACATCACCAAATCGAAGGACATGCCCAACTCCTGCAAGGATGCCCGGGGCCGTCTGCGGGTAGCTGCTGCTGTAGGGGCATCTGCCGACCTGCTGGAAAGGGTTGGCGCACTCAATGATGCCGGAGTGGATGCCGTTGTGATTGATACGGCTCACGGCCACCACCTGGGTGTCATCGAAAGCCTGAAAAAGGTAAAAGCTGCTTACCCCGGCCTCGATGTTGTTGTCGGAAACGTGGCCACTGCCGAGGCTGCGCTTGCCCTGGCAAAGGCAGGGGCCGACGCCGTAAAGGTGGGTATTGGCCCGGGGTCAATCTGTACAACCAGGGTCATTGCCGGTGTAGGCGTCCCCCAGCTCACGGCCATCTATGATGTGGCCCGGGCCCTTGAGGGAACAGATGTCCCGGTTATCGCCGATGGCGGACTCCGGTATTCCGGCGACATTGTGAAAGCCCTGGCCGCAGGTGCCAGCTCGGTGATGGCCGGCTCACTCTTTGCAGGTGTTGAAGAATCCCCGGGCGAAACCATCATCTACAACGGACGGAAGTATAAATCGTACCGTGGAATGGGCTCCCTCGAAGCCATGCAGCACGGCTCTAAGGACCGCTATTTCCAGGACATGGAAGAAGACATCAAGAAACTGGTCCCGGAAGGGATTGCCGCCAGGGTCCCCTTTAAGGGCAGGCTGAGCGAGGTCATTTACCAGCTCATTGGCGGCCTGCGGGCGGGAATGGGTTACTGTGGCGCGGCCAACATCCCGGCTTTGCAAAAGGCCCGTTTCGTCCGGATCACCAATGCAGGGGTTCAGGAGAGCCATCCGCATGATGTTTCCATCACCCGCGAGGCACCCAATTACAGCAGATAATAAAGCCTTCATGTACCCGTTCTACTAAAAATTTTGTATAACTATGATGAAAAAGCTCTTCACGCTGGCGTTTCTATTGGCTGGCACAACGCTCATAACAGCCCAGGAGAAAACGGCTTTTCTTGAAATTGGCGGTGACAAAATCAGCCTGGAAGAATTCGAGAGGGTCTATAGAAAAAACAACAACGAAAAGGCCCTGAGCAGACAGACGCCCGAGGACTATCTGGAACTCTTTATCAACTTCAAGCTTAAGGTCAGGGAGGCGGAAAGCCTTGGAATGGATACGACAAAGAAGTTCGTCGATGAGCTTGAAGGCTACCGGAAGCAACTGGCCAAACCCTATCTAACCGACAAAGAAAGCAAGCAGGAGATGGTAAAAGAGGCCTATGAAAGAATGAAAGAAGACCTTAAGGCAAGCCATATCCTCATCAAACTCCCTCCCTCTCCAGCACCAGAAGACACCCTGGCTGCCTATCAGAAAATTATGGAGATCCGCGACAGAATCCTTAAAGGCGAGTCCTTTGAAACCGTTGCCCGCGCGACTTCCGAGGATGCCTCGGTTGCCCGGAACGGGGGTAACCTGGGATATTTTACGGCGTTTTCCATGATCTACAGCTTCGAGAACATGGCCTATAGGGCTGAAATAGGCAAAGTAACGATGCCTTTCCGCACGAGCTATGGCTATCATATCCTGAGGTTGGACGACCGAAGGCCTGCCCGCGGCCAGGTAAAGGTGGCTCACATCTTCATCCGGACACCGGAAGCCATGCAGGCAAAGCAAAAGAAAGCGGCCCGGGAAAGAGCCACTGCGGTCTATGACAGCATCAGACTCGGGGCCGATTTTGGAAGCATGGCCCGGAAATACTCCGAGGACCCGGCATCGTCACAGACCGGAGGAGAGATTCCCTGGTTTGGGACCGGGCGGATGATTCCCGAATTCGAGAATGCCTGTTTTGGGATTACCGAAAAAGGAGGGGTCTCAGAACCTTTTCAATCGAACTATGGCTGGCACATTGTCAAACTGCTCGACAAAAAAGGCATTGGAAGTTTTGAGGAAATGCGGCCCGAGATTGAGGAGAAAATCAACCGGGGCGACCGCGCCCGGGTACGTTCCCACCGCTTCCTTGCCCAGCTAAAACAAGAATACGCGTACAGTGTCGACACCCTGGCCCTGCAGGCTGTCTATGCAGCAGCCGACAGCAGCCTGCTTCAGGGAAAGTGGGAAGCAGGAAAACTGCGTTCAGACAAGCGTACGGCCTTTCGTATTGGAGAGAAGGAGTTGAGCGTGGGCGACTTTGCTGCCTACGTCGAGCAAAGGCAAACGAGGAGCAAATGCCGGCTTATTTCCAGCTGCCTCGACGAGCTTTTAAGCAGCTTTGGAAACGACATGCTTATGAAATACGAAGAAAATCGCCTGGCCGAAAAATACCCCGACTTTAAATACATCTACCAGGAATACCACGATGGCATCCTCTTGTTCGATATCATGGATCAGAAGGTCTGGTCGAAGGCCGTATCAGATACGAGCGGACTGGAAGCCTTTCATGCTGCGCACCGGAACGACTATATGTGGGGAGAACGCAGCGAAGCCATCCTGGTTTCATTTGACAAGCGACTGGATGCCGCCAGGGTGATGAAGCTCCGGAAAAAAATCGCCAGGGGGAAACTCGACCAGCAGGCACTCAATGCGCTGTTTTGCGCCCAGGACAGCCTTCCCTGCATCAGCCTCAGGACTTTGCTGGTTGAGAAGGGAGAAAATGAACAGGTCGATGCACTGAAGGGGAAACCGGGTCCCGGCAAGCTTTACGAAGGGGAAGAAACAAACAGCTTCGTCATCCTGAAAGGGCAAAGAGCAGCCGAACCCAAGGCCCTGGATGAGGCCCGTGGCCAGATCACTTCCGATTACCAGAATTACCTGGAAGAGCTGTGGGTAAAAGCCTTGCGCTCGAAATACCCGGTTCGGGTCGATCGGAGCAGACTAAAATCCATTAAACTGTAATGAAACCGGGACTTTTTACATCGATCGTGCTGGGAATGGTCCTCAGTGCCTGTTCCCTGTTCAAACCGGCTGAACAGGACGAGCGGGTTGCCCGGGTGCAGGATGTCTTTCTCCTCGCTTCCGAACTCGATGGGGCCATCCCCGGCCATGTTAGTGAAGAGGACAGTGCTGTTCTGGCCGAACGCTACATCGATAAGTGGGTCAAGGAGCAGTTGATGTGCCTGCATGCCAGGCATGCACTGAGCGAAGAACAACAGGACTTCAAAAGGCAGCTTGCCGCTTACCACAGGTCCTTGCTAATCTACAATTACAGAAAGGAGCTCCTCCGCCAAAAGCTCGACACCCTTGTCCCGGAAAGTGAAATAAAAAGCTACTACCAGAAAAATCTCAACAATTATCTGCTCGAACACGACATCATCAAAGGGAGCTATATAAAACTCCCGCGATCGGCACCCCGCATCAATGAGGTCAGGCAATGGTCCCGCTCCAACGGTGAAGACGATCTGGCCGAGCTCAGGGACTATTGCAGCGACCAGGCAGAGAAGTTCAGCGACTTCAACGATGAATGGATCGATTTTCCGGCCATCAGTCAGGAATTCCCCATGCAGATCTATCAGCCCTCGCGCTACCTGCGTTACAACAAGAACCTCGAAACAAAAGACTCGCTCTATCGCTATTTTCTGCATATCAGTGATCACATCCCCAAGGGGGAAACAGCCCCCCTTGAACTGGTGAAAGAGGACATCATCAATATCATTCTGAATAAGCGAAAACTTGATTTCATTCGACAGCTCGAACAACAGGTTTATCGCGAAGGGATTTCCCGCAATCAATTCGAAATATACAAGTGACCGACATGAAAAAAATCCATATACTCATCCTCTCCCTGCTTCTGAGCGCAAAGATCATTGCCCAGCCGATGATCATCGACCGTGTGGTAGGGGTGGTAGGAGACTTTAACATTCTCCAGTCCGACATCGAACAGCAATACCTGCAAATAAAAATGTCGGGTACTTACCTGCCCCCTGACACCAAATGCATGATATTTAATAATCTGATGGAGCAAAAGCTACTCATGACCCAGGCCAAGATCGACAGCATTGAGGTTGGGCCCGACATGGTGGAATTGCAAATGGAAAGGCGGCTCGACGTTTTCATCGCACAGTTTGGCTCCGAAGAAGAGATGGAAGCCTATTTCAATAAAAGTGTTTTCGACATCAAAGACGACCTTCGCGAAGCCATACACGAACAGATGGTGACTGCCGAAGTCCAATCGAGCATCACCTCCGAGGTCGCAGTAACCCCTTCCGACGTGAAGCGTTTTTACCGTTCCATGAACAAGGACAGCCTGCCTTACATCAATACAGAGGTGGAGCTGGCGCAAATCGTGTCCTACCCGGCCTATTCAGAAGAAGCCGTTTTTGAGGTAAAGGAGCGTTTGCTTGAACTGCGACGACGCATTCAGGAAGGAGAGGACTTTGGCACCCTTGCCGTGCTCTACTCGGAAGCTCCGGAAGCTGCCCGCAGAGGAGAATTGGACTTCATGCTGCCCAGCGAGCTCGACAAGGCTTACGCAAATGAGGCCTGGTCATTGAAAGCCGGCCAGGTTTCCAAGATTGTGGAAAGTGCCTTCGGTTATCATCTGATTCAGATGATCGAACGCAGAGGCGACAGGGCCAAGACCAGACACATCCTGATGAATCCCAAGGCCGATGCCAATGCCAGGCAAAAGGCCATCTCCAAACTCGACAGCCTGAGAACGGTTATCCGGGCCGACTCCCTCACCTTCGACCTGGCAGCCAAACGCTACTCCGAAGATGAAAAAACCAGCGTAAACGGTGGCTTGGTTGTGAACCCCGAGAGCCAGGCAGCGACCTTTGCGCTCGATCAGCTCAATCCCAAAGAATACTACATCATCCGAAACATGGACGTGGGCGACATTTCCGAACCCTATGAGTCGGTCGACCACAACCACAAACCCTGCTACAAGATGCTCATGCTAAAGAAACGCATCGAGCCCCACCGGGCCAATATGAAGCAGGACTACCTGCTCCTGCAAAACATGGCCCTGCAGAAAAAAACAGAGGAAGTGATGAAGGAATGGTACAGGGAAAAGAAAGAAACCACCTATATCCGGACCGATCCTTCCTTCCGTAATTGCATGAATGGCACTCAACAGACCTCGCAAAAATAGCATGAAATGAAGGCCTTCCGGTGGCCCCCTCTCCGCCTTGCAAGCTTTATCATACCGGCCCTTCTTCTTCCAGCCGGTCTGATGGCCCAGAAAGTCACCCGCATCGAGATCATGAACTCGGATCTCACGGCCTACGACATTAAGATCGGGAAGGATGCCAGAAAGCTCCTGGGGAATGTCAGGCTAAAGCACGAAGACGTCCTCATGTCCTGCGATTCGGCCTATTTCTATCCGGGCAGCGGTTCGGTTGATGCCTTTAGCCGTGTCCGGATTGAGCAGGCCGACACCCTAACCCTCACCGGAGATGTGGTCTATTACGACGGAAACCGCAAGCTGGCGCGTATCCGGAATAATGTAAAACTGGTCAACAATGACATTGTGCTATTGAGCGATTCCCTGAATTACAATCGCGAAACAAGAATCGCAGACTACCTGGGCTGGGGCATCCTGACCCAGGCTGACAGCCGGCTCACGAGTAAGCGTGGGCGCTTTTATGTCGACCAGGAAGTCTTCTTTTTCCAGGACAGCGTACACATCAGCAATCCCGATTACAGGATCAGAACCGACAGCCTCAGATACGATACGAAAACCGAAATTTCCTACTTTAACGGCCCTACTGAGATTTACAGTGATGATCGTTACATCTACTGTGAAAGCGGCTGGTACGACACGAAAAACGACATCTCCTATGTCAATAAAAAGGCCTTCCTCGAAGAAGAAGGCCGCACCCTCAGGGGAGATACCCTTTACTACGACGCTGTCGAGGGCTATGGCTATGCAAAGGGACAGGTAGAGATGATGGATACAAGCCAGCATGTAACCATGAAGGGCCATTACGGGCTCTACTACAGTGAGAACGAGTATGCCATGGTGACCGACAGCGCGCTAATGATTCAGATCGATGGGAGCGACACCATGTACATCCATGCCGACACCCTCTTATCGACCCGCCATATAGCGGAGAGTGGCGATACCAGCCGCATCCTGAGGGCTTATTACAAGGTGAAAATCTTCCGGCCCGATATGCAGGTCATGTGCGATTCGCTGGCCTATCCGGAAGCCGACAGCACCTTTCATTTCTACGGAGAACCGGTATTGTGGTCGGACGAGAACCAGCTAAGTGCCGACCAGATCAGTGTAATGATGAAGAATCGGGAACTGTACAGGATGGAAATGACCGGGATATCCCTTGTGGTCACCCACAAAGAAGGAGAAAGATACGACCAGATGCGGGGAAAGGAAATGCGGGGCCACTTTGTCGATAATAAGCTCTCCAGAATAGATGTAACAGGAAACGGCCAGACCATCTACTACGCCGAGGAAGAGGAAGAGATCATCGGTGCCAATAAAACGCTATGCTCAAGTCTAACGATCTACCTCAAAGACAATAAGGTGGTAAGGGTCAGTTATCTGGAGAAACCCGACGGAACCTACTATCCCCTGGATAAATTCCCCGGTGAGGAGAGCCGCCTGAGCGATTTCAAATGGGTGGCAGAATGGCGGCCACTGGCATGGCAGGATGTGTTCTGGTGGAAAGAAAAAAAGGAGCCGTAGCTCCTTCTCTTAGTATTCGTCTTCGTTAAAGAAAAAATCGTCTTTGCTCGGATAGTCGGGCCAGATGTCCTCGATGCTTTCATAGACATCCCCCTCGTCTTCTATTTCCTGCAAATTCTCAATCACTTCCATGGGTGCCCCCGATCGGATCGCAAAGTCGATCAGTTCTTCCTTGGTGGCAGGCCAGGGTGCATCCTCCAGCTTAGAGGCTAATTCTAGGGTCCAGTACATCGAAAGAAATTTTGGTTTGGTATGCTGTATAAAAGCCGCAAATATATAAAAAAATCTTACTTCTACAAGCTGCTTTTCCAGGGGCTCTGTTCACAGCCAAAACGGACTGAAAGCAAGCGCGAAAGCATGAAGAAATAATCTGAAAGGCGGTTGTGAAAGCGGAGCGTTTCAGCCGCAAGCGGATGACGATCATTTAAGTGTAAGATGATCCGTTCAGCTCTCCTGCAAACGGTCCTGGCGACATGGGCCTGCGATACCACCGGGTGGCCACCGGGCAGGATGAAGGAGCTTAGCCTGGGAAGGGAGGCATCCATGGCATCGATGCGTTCCTCCAGGAAACAAACATCCTCTTCCTTCAGATGAGGAAGGGCCACGGAGCAGTCCTCCTGCCCGCATGCAAGCACTGCTGAAGAAGCCATCAGCAGTTCCAGGATGTGTAAAAGCTCCTTCCTGATAGCCTCATCTTCTATCTGGTCGCGAAGCAGGGAAGTATGGGCCAGGAGCTCATCAACGGTACCATAGGCCTCGATGCGCAGGTGATACTTTGGAACCCGCTGGCCCCCAATCAGAGAGGTCTGCCCCTTATCCCCCCCACCGGTATAAATCTGCGACTTCCAGGCCATCTCAGGTTTGGGGATTCTCGTTCACCTCGATTTTGTCAATTTCTCCATCAAGCAGGCGAATAATACGCTGTGCATAACGGGCAATGGATTCTTCGTGGGTCACCAATATAATGGTATTGCCCCGGCTATGAATTTCTCCAAAGAGTTTCATGATATCGACCGAGGTTTTGGAATCGAGGTTACCGGTTGGCTCATCGGCCAGGATAATGGAAGGATTGTTTACCAGGGCCCGGGCCACTGCCACCCGTTGCCGCTGCCCTCCCGAAAGCTCATTTGGTCGGTGATTGATCCGGTCCGAAAGCCCCACTTCTTCCAATGCAGCCCCGGCCTTTTCCAGCCTCTCCTGCTTGGGAACACCGGCGTAAACCAGCGGAAGCATCACATTTTCGAGGGCCGTATAGCGGGGAAGGAGGTTAAATGTCTGGAATATGAACCCGATCTCCCGGTTCCGGATCTCGGCCAGGCAATTGTCGTCCATCTTACTCACGTCCGTGCCATTGAGGATGTATTCCCCGCCAGATGGCGTATCCAGACAACCCAGGAGATTCATCAATGTGGATTTCCCCGAACCGGAAGGGCCCATGATGGCCACATATTCATTTTCCTTTATACGAAGGTCAATTGCTTTCAGGGCTTCAACCGTTATGGAGCCTATGTGATAGTTCTTAACAATGTGTTCAAGTCGGATAACCGTTTCCATAGAAGTATGATAATGTTCACGAAAGTAATCAATATCGCATGATTAGCATGCATTTCGATCCCTTAAAACCATATTTTCAGGGACCTCGGATGAAGGTCGGGCCGAAGCAGGAGCAGGCCCTGATGATAGAGGTCAATGCTCACGCTCACCTCCTCCTTCTGTATCAAAACCCGCCATGCCCTGTACATCTCGCGTGACCAGTACAGATCATCCAGCACAATCAACCCTCCATCCCCGGCCGAAGCTATCAGCAACTCTGCATAGTGCAAGGTTGATTCAAAGCGGTGGTTGGCATCGACAAATGCAAGAAGCCTGCCCCCCGGCTTCGAAAGAATCGAAGGCAAAAGCTCTCCGACATCCCCTTTATGAACCTTGATGCCCGTGAGCCCACAACGTTTAAAGAGCTCTTCGGCATAGTTTGCTCTGGCTACATTGCCCTCAATGCTATCCAGAGTGGCCCGGGGTGCCCCGGCATGCAGATAAAGTGCAGAACTCCCCAATCCTGTTCCCAGTTCAACGATCCTGTCCGGCTCGGCCCACTTCGCGAGACGATAGAGCAAAGCCCCCTGCTTCTGCCCGCTTGAGGCTCTTTGATAGAACTGCCCCACCGTTCCCGTCTTCTCCGCTTTCAGCATGGAACCTGCCCCCATTTCTTTTCCTTTGAGCGGAGAAGGATCGTTGTTCAGCCCGGCAAGAGCCCTTTTTACAGCCTCCGGCACCTGCCACTTGTCTGCGTTATAGACTGCCTTACTCAGCAAAGAAAAAAGAAAGGGTGAATGAATTCTGCGTCCCTTTCTGTACCGAAAATGGAAGATATGCGCCACATACTTCCGGATTCTCCACAGGTATTCAGGCCTCATTCTTCCCATTGCTGTTCATTTACCGCGCGGGCCTGCCCCGAAGGTCACGGGCCGCCTTTTCATCAACAAAATGCTAATTTTACAGAAAAAGGTGCTCCGGTGCAACAGTATTTGGCCCAGGACATACAGTTTCTTCCGGGTGTAGGCCCCAAACGTGCCCAGCTTTTGAAGCAGGAGCTGGGGATCGCTTGCATTGAGGACTTACTGAATCACTATCCCTTTCGCTATGTCGACCGCAGCCGCATGTACAAGATCAATGAACTGCGCCCCGACATGCCCTACATCCAGGTACAGGGAAAAATCGAGGGCTATCTTATGGCGGGGCAGGGACGCGGAAAACGCCTGACTGCCGTACTCAGTGACGAAACCGGCCGCTTGCAGCTGGTCTGGTTCAAAGGGGCCAAATGGATCCCGGAGCAATTCCCGGCCGGAAAAGAAGTGGTGGTTTTTGGCAGGCCCTCGGTATTCAGGCAACGAATCAATCTGGTCCATCCGGAAATGGATGACCCAGGCAAACGGAAGGCCGAGGGCGCCAAACTACAGGCAGTTTATTCCACCACCGAAAAACTCAAAGACCAGTACTTCAGTTCGAAGGCCATCAGCAAACTAATGGCCTATGTGATCCGCAATCTGCCGTCAAAATTTGAAGAATCCCTGCCCGCCTGGCTGCTCAGGTCGCTGAAGCTGGTAACCCTTGATACAGCTATCCGCCACATCCATTTCCCGAACAGCATAGCGGAATACAAGGCTGCCGAGTTGCGCCTGAAATTCGAGGAACTCTTTTACATCCAGCTGCACATTCTCAAGGGAAAGAGCGATAGGAACAAGCACTACAGGGGCAATGTCTTTAAGGTAGTGGGGAACTGTTTCAACGCCTTCTATCAACAACATTTGCCCTTTGAGCTCACAGCGGCGCAGAAGCGGGTGATCAGGGAAATCAGGCAGGATATGAAGGCCGGAATCCAGATGAACAGGCTCCTGCAGGGAGATGTGGGCAGTGGTAAAACCCTGGTGGCCCTGCTCTCCATGCTCATTGCCGCCGACAATGGCTTCCAGTCCTGCCTGATGGCCCCCACGGAAATTCTGGCCCAACAGCACTTCCGGAGCATCTGCCATTTCCTGACCAAGATGGATATACGCGTGGAATTGCTCACAGGTTCGGTAAAAAAGAAGGACCGCATACCCATCCATGAGGGCCTGGAAAACGGAGACGTTCAGATCCTCATCGGCACCCATGCCGTAATCGAAGACACGGTAAAGTTCAGGCAACTGGGACTGGTGGTCATTGACGAACAACACCGTTTCGGTGTCGCGCAGCGTGCAAGGCTCTGGGGCAAGGCCGACGTCCTCCCTCATGTACTGGTTATGACGGCCACCCCCATTCCCCGCACCCTTGCCATGACCCTCTATGGCGATCTGGATGTATCGGTCATCGACGAACTCCCGCCTGGCCGCAAAGCCATTGTCACCAGGCACACCTTCGATTCGAAACGACTCGAAGTCTTTGGCTTCTTAAAAAAACAACTCGACACGGGCAGACAGGCCTACATCGTCTATCCCCTGATCCATGAATCGGAAGCCATGGACTATAAGGACCTCGAGGATGGCCTCGAGAGCATTTCCCGCGCCTTTCCGCCCCCCCAATACCAAATCGCAGTGCTTCATGGAAAGATGAAACCCGAAGAAAAGGAAGCTTCCATGCAGCATTTTCTCGCAGGCCGTTGTCAGATCATGGTGGCCACTACCGTTATTGAGGTTGGGGTTGACGTACCCAACGCCAGCATCATGATCATTGAGAGCGCCGAACGCTTTGGCCTCTCCCAACTGCACCAGCTCCGCGGGCGGGTTGGCCGGGGGAGTGAGCAGTCGTATTGCATCCTGATGTCGGGCTACAAACTTTCGGAAGAAGGCCGCAGCAGACTCAATACCATGGTTCGCACAAACGATGGATTTGAGATTGCCGAAGCCGACCTGAAACTGCGCGGACCAGGCGATATCGAGGGCACCCAGCAAAGCGGAGTCCCCTTCAACCTGAAAATCGCCCACCTCGGACGGGACAGCCAGATTCTGCAGCTGGCCCGGAACACCGCTGAAAGCATCCTGGATGAAGACCCCCTGCTCGAGCTCGATAAGAACTTCATCTTCCGCAAGCACATCAAAAAGGGCAATCCCCAACGCATCGACTGGGGGAGCATCAGTTGATTTCGGGCAGGAATAATCATTAACTTGGGAACTTGAAGCCAATATAGCTTTTCCATATGAAGCGAATACTACTCTCTTTGGTCCTCTGCACGCTCTTAAGCGGGCTCTCGGCCCAATTCAACACAAAGGCTGCCAGGCTTAGGGCCCACCTCGACATTCTGGCCGGGGATTCGCTGCTGGGGCGGGGCTTTGGCACCCCCCAGGGAGAGCAGGCCGCTGCCTATATTGCGCAGGCGTTTGAAGCAGCAGGTATTGAGCCGCTGCTGGCAGAATACTCCCACCATTTCAATTACCGCCAGGGCATTCTGAACATAGCGGGACAGAATGTGGTCGGGCTGATCCGGGGAAGTGATCCGGACCTGAAAGACGAGTACATCGTCCTGGGCGCCCACTACGACCACCTGGGATGGGAAATCGAAGAAGGCGACACAGTGGTTTACAACGGTGCCGACGACAATGCCTCGGGTAGCTCAGCCCTCATTGAGATTGCACGCAACCTGTCACAAAACCGCGAAAAACTCGGCAGAAGTGTCGTGCTGATCGCCTTCGACGGGGAAGAAAACGGGCTGATTGGTTCGACCTTTTTTATCGAGGACCAGGTGCTGGAATTGCAAAAGATCCAGGCCATGTTCAGCCTCGACATGGTGGGCATGTATGAGGCAAACGAGGGCCTGAACCTGAGCGGGATTAAGCTCCTGAATGATGCCGAATTTCTGACTGGCAAACTGGCCGAACGCTGTAACCTTGTCGTTCGGAAGGCCAATTCCGCCATCGAACAGCGCACCGACACCGCTCCCTTTGGGGAGATCGGGATTGCTGCCATTCATGCAAACACAGGCCTGAAATCGCCCTATCACAAACCCGGGGATGATGCCCACCTGCTCGACTATGAGGGTATGGCTTTGATCTGCAACTACCTGAGTGCGGTGAGTATGGAACTCTCCAATTCCGAAGTGGTATCGGAGCTGGAAGCGCCCGATCCGGAGGCGCTTCAGCAAAAAGGGCCGGGGGTATTCAGGGCCGGGCTGCGTATCCGGGTCGGCTCAGCTTACCACAACTATAAGAAGGAGTTCTTCCAGGGGAAAAGCATCTTTGCCACTGGTGCCGGCCTGTTCACACAGATTCGCCTGGGGCGCAGCTTCACCCTTCAGCCCGAGCTCCTTTATGAAACAGCCGGCAGCCGGCACCAGGATGGGAATTTCAGGAGCCATGCCCTCACAGCCCCCCTCAGCCTGCTGCTGACCACACCCACCGAGGGCCTGGTCAGGGCCCATCTTCAGCTTGGCGGCTACTACAGCCATAAATTCGCCGGCAGGATTGGGGACAGATCCATTGATTTCAAAAACACCTACACCAGCGAGGAATACGGCCTTTGCCTGGGCTTTGGCATGAAGGTGGTGAATATGCACTACGACCTCATTATAAAACAGGGACTGAACAGTCTTCTGAGGAAGGAAAACGGAGCTAAAATCAGTCAGCGTGCCATTTACTTCACAATGGGCTACAGCTTTTAATTAACTATTTATACAGGAACTAAATTGGAGGCAAAACAGCAGAAAATGATTTACAGCAAGTGTGAATCTGTCAGCATCCATATTTTTGTAGAAAAACAGACGAAGCCTGACTATGCTCAGAGCTGAATTTATCGAACACGAAGGAACTGTAATGCATGTCGATGATGACAGCTGCAATGTCAGAATCACTGCTGCACCGGCCTGTGCCTCCTGCCATGCAAAAGGGGTATGCAGCGCGGCCGGCCAGGAAGAGAAATTCCTGGATGTGAAAACCGGGGGCCAGTGCTACGAACCGGGCGAAACAGTCCGGGTACTTGTGGCCCGGCGTCTGGGCTACAGAGCTGTTGCCCTGGGCTATTTCCTGCCCTTTCTCGTGCTCATGTCCGTGCTCATCATCTGCCTTTCTGCCGGTGTCCCCGAACTGCGTGCCGGCAGCTGGGCATTGCTTTCGGTCATCCCCTACTACCTGGCCCTCTTTTTGGCCCGGAAGCGAATCAGCAAGAACTTTTCATTCAGCATACAGAAAACCAAATTGGTGCAATGAGCCAGATCATTCTAATCACTGTCCTGTCCCTGGTGTCGATTGGTGCAGCCGCTGCCATCATCCTCTATTTCGTTGCACAGAAGTTCAAAGTATTTGAAGATCCCCGCATAGACGAAGTGGAAGAAGCTCTGCCGGCTGCTAACTGTGGCGGCTGTGGATTCGCAGGATGCAGGAATTTCGCCGAAACGCTTGTCAAAGAGGAGGACTGGAGTAAACTGTTCTGCCCGGTTGGCGGAAATGAAACCATGTCGAAAGCGGCATCAATCCTGGGCCGTGAGGCCATTGAACAGGCCCCCAGGGTGGCCGTAGTCCGCTGCAACGGAAGCCCTGCACACCGCCCCAGGCTGAATGTTTACAATGGAGCTTCGTCCTGTTCCATCGTACACAGCCTCTACACCGGTGAAAGTGCGTGCCCCTATGGCTGTTTGGGCGAAGGCGACTGTGTTGCCGTCTGTAATTTCGGGGCCATCAGGATTGATCCCCAAAGCGGGCTTCCGATAGTGGACGATGAAGCCTGTACAGCCTGCGGAGCCTGTGTAGAGGCCTGTCCGCGTAACATTATCGAACTCCGGAAAAAGAATAAGAAAGACCGAAAGATCTTTGTCAGCTGTATCAACGAGGAAAAAGGCGGGATTGCGAGAAAGGGATGCAGCGTGGCCTGCATCGCTTGCTCGAAATGCTTTAAGGTCTGTAATTTCGAGGCCATTACCATAGAAAACAACAGGGCCTTTATCGATTCGGACAAGTGTAAACTCTGCAGGAAATGTGTGGCCGAATGCCCCACAGGGGCCATCCTGGAATTGAATTTTCCGCCCCCCAAACCGAAGAAAGCTGAAGCAGTGGAAGCTGAAACAAAATAACAAGTTCTGATGAATCTGAAGACATTCTCAAAGGGGGGCGTTCATCCCCCCGAAAACAAATACTCGGCCGGGCAAAAGATTGAGATTCTTCCTCCACCTGCTATGGCAACCATACCACTCTCGCAGCATCTGGGCACCCCTGCGAAAGTCATGGTCAAACGCGGTGATGAAGTAAAGGTGGGCCAGCTGATTGCAAAATCGGGCGGCTTCGTTTCCACCAACATCCATTCCTCCGTATCGGGCAAGGTACAAAAGGTGGACCTGTTCCCCGACAACTCGGGCTATCGGAGGCAGGCCGTCCAGATCAGGGTCGAAGGCGACGAGTGGCTCCCCGAAATCGATCGCTCCGAAGACCTGGTACGAAATACGGTCCTCAGCCCCAACGACATCCGGAAAAAAATCCTGGACGCAGGCATCGTTGGCCTTGGCGGTGCCACCTTCCCTTCCCATGTTAAACTAATGGTTCCGGGTGGAAAAAAGGCTGAATACCTCCTCATCAACGGGGTTGAATGTGAGCCCTATCTTACAGCCGACCATGCCCTGATGATGGAACGTTCCGAAGAACTGCTGGCCGGTATTCAAACCCTGATGACAGGCCTGGGTGTGGAAAAGGCCATCATTGGAATAGAAAACAACAAGCCCGATGCCATTGAACGCATGAGCGAGGTCGCCAAAGGAAGCAAGGTAAGCGTGCAGGCCCTGAAAGTAAAGTACCCGCAGGGAGGAGAGAAACAGCTGGTTCAGGCCCTGCTGAAACGGGAGGTTCCATCGGGCGGACTGCCCATCAATGTAGGTGCGGTGGTATTCAATGTAGGAACCGCATTCGCAGCCTACGAAGCCGTTATGAAAAACCGCCCCCTGGTCGACAGAATTGTAACGGTAACAGGGAAATCACTGAGCAGGCCCTGTAACCTGCAGGTAAGAATAGGCACCCCCGTAGCCGATCTGATAGAAAAGGCCGGCGGACTTCCCGGGGATACAGCCAAGGTCATTAACGGCGGCCCGATGATGGGCAAGGCACTCTCCAGCCTGGAAGTTCCTGTGGTGAAGGGCAGTTCGGGCATTCTCCTGCTTAGCGAACAGGAAGCAAGCCGGCGCGAAGCAGAGACCTGTATTCGTTGCTCCAAGTGCATCAGCGTTTGTCCCATGGGCCTGGAGCCCTACCTTCTGATGAGCCTGGCCAAACGAAACAGAATAGAGGAGATGGAAGCCGAACAGGTTATGGATTGCATCGAATGCGGCAGCTGTAGCTATTCCTGTCCCGCCGCACGCCCCTTGCTGGATTACATCAGGCTTGGAAAATCTGAACTTGGAAAAATAATTCGCGCCCGTAAATCCGATCATTGACATAATGCTAGTAAACCTCAGACGATGACCAAACTGATCGTATCACCCTCGCCCCATGCCGCCAGCCGGGAGTCTGTTCCCGGCTTAATGTATGGGGTAATTCTTTCACTCATGCCGGCACTGGCCGTATCGGTTTTCTTTTTCGGCATTGGCATGATCATCACCACCCTTGTATCAGTGGCTTCCTGTATCCTTTTCGAATACCTGATACAGAAATACCTGCTAAGGGGAAAGGCCAGCCACATGGACGGGTCGGCCATCCTCACGGGCCTGCTGCTGGCTTTCTGCCTTCCGGCGAACATCCCGTTCTGGATGGCAATAATTGGTGCACTTGCCGCCATAGGCATCGGAAAAATGACCTTCGGGGGGCTGGGGAACAATATCTTCAACCCTGCACTGGTGGGCCGGGTCTTCCTCTTCATCTCCTTTCCCGTGGCGATGACATCCTGGCCCGAACCGGGTCAGTGGATGAAATACACCGACGCAGTTACCGGGCCCACTCCACTGGGGGTGCTGAAAGAGGGGGTGGCCATGAAAAGCGTTCCGGAAATCATGCCGGAGCTCCCCTCCTACCTTCATCTGCTCATTGGAAATATGATGGGATCGGCGGGTGAGGTTGCAGCCCTGGCACTACTTCTGGGCCTGGTTTACCTGCTTTACAAGAAAATCATCACCTGGCACATCCCGGTTTCCATCCTGACCAGCGTATTTGTTTTTACAGGCATTCTGTGGCTGGCCAATCCCGAAAAGTTTGCCGACCCGCTATTTCATCTCCTTTCGGGAGGCCTTATGCTGGGGGCGATTTACATGGCAACCGACTATGTGACCTGCCCAATGAACACAAAGGGCATGTTGGTCTATGGCACAGGCATTGGCATACTTACTGTACTGATCCGGGTATTTGGGGCCTATCCCGAAGGGATGCAATTTGCCATCCTGATTTTTAACGGCTTCACCCCCCTGATCAATAAATACATGAAACCAAAACGTTTTGGAAAGGAGCTTAAGCATGGCTAAGAAAGAATCCACCTTCCTGAACATGGTTTCCACACTCATTGTGGTTACCCTCCTGGCAGCCGGATTGCTCGGGTCGGTGTACGTGCTGACCAAAGAGCCCATTCGCCTGGCAGAACTCGCCAAAAAGAATGAGGCCATTGCTGCAGTTGTACCCGGCTTCGACAATGAGCCAAGTGCCGAGGTGGAGAAACTGGCCATTGATGGCGATACCCTCTGTTTCTACACGGCACGAAAAGGCGACGAGAAGATAGGTACTGCTGTGGAAACCTTTACCGAAACAGGCTTTAGTGGAGAGATCAGACTCATGGTCGGTTTCGATCCCGGGGGAAAGATCGTTGACATTGCCGTAATCAGGCATGCAGAAACCCCCGGCCTTGGAGACAAAATGGAAAGGGCCAAATCGGATTTCCACCTGCAGTTCATAGGTAAGGACCCTTCTGAGTTCAAACTGTTGGTAAAGAAAGACCGGGGCGATGTGGATGCCATTACGGCATCCACCATCTCATCCAGAGCCTACTGCGACGCCGTACAAAGGGCATACAAAGGCTTGCAGAAAATAAATAACCCAGATTAACAACCCTCCAAAACAGCGTCCCCATGAATCAGTGGAAAAATTTCAGCAAAGGCTTTTTGAAAGAGAACGCGGTTTTTGCACTCTTCCTCGGCCTTTGCCCAACCCTCGGGGTCACCACCTCGGCTGTGAATGGCCTGGGTATGGGACTGGCCACCACCTTTGTCTTGCTCATGTCGAACCTGGTAGTCTCCCTGGTAAAGAACTTCATCCCCGACAAGGTCCGGATCCCGGCTTTCATCGTCATCATAGCCACCTTTGTAACTGTGGTAGAGCTCGTCATGAAAGCCTATGTTCCTGCCCTCTTCGATGCCCTGGGGCTGTTCATTCCGCTTATCGTGGTAAACTGTGTCGTACTTGGACGCGCCGAAGCCTTCGCCTCCAAGAACAGCCTGCTTTCTTCGATCATCGACGGACTGGGAATGGGGCTTGGATTTACGATGGCCCTGACAGTACTGGGGGCAGTCAGAGAAATCCTGGGAAGTGGAGCCCTCTTCGGCCTCAAGATGATCGAAGGTGATGGCATGCTGCTTTTCATCCTGCCTCCCGGGGCCTTTATTGCGCTGGGCTACCTGATTGTACTGGCCAATATCCTGAAAGAAAAAACCGCCTGAGCATGGAATACATACTGATCATTATCGCCGCCGTTTTCGTCAGTAACATCGTACTGAACCAGTTTCTGGGCATCTGTCCCTTCATCGGGGTATCCAACAAGGTGGATACTGCTATCGGGATGACTGGTGCCGTGACCTTTGTCATGGTCATTGCCACTCTGGTAACCTACCTGATATACCACGGTTTGCTGCTTCCTTTCGACATCACCTATATGCGAACCATCACCTTCATCCTGGTCATTGCATCATTGGTTCAACTGGTCGAAATCATTTTGAAGAAGATATCGCCCCCGCTCTACCAGGCGCTTGGCATCTTTCTGCCGCTAATCACCACCAACTGTGCGGTGCTGGGTGTTGCCGTACTGGCTGTACAAAAAGACTTCAACCTCCTCGAAAGCCTCGTATTCGCGATTGGAAATGCCATGGGATTCGGACTCGCCCTGCTTACCTTTGCGGGAATCCGGGAACAACTCGATCTGGCCAATGTTCCGGCCCGCATGAAAGGCGTACCAATCGCCTTCATTGTTGCCGGGCTGATGGCCCTGGCCTTCATGGGCTTTAACGGGATCGTCTAAGTGCTGAACCTGTGCATGCACCCGAGCAGATACACATTGATGCCACAGCATCCTTCGTGCAAAAGACGCTGAAAGACGCTGAAAAAGGCCACGACTGGGACCACATCGAAAGGGTGTGGAGGACAGCCCGCTATCTGCATAGAAAGGAAGGGAGAGGCGATCGGCTTGTGGTAGAACTGGCTGCACTCCTGCACGACATCTCAGATGCCAAGTTCAACGGCGGGGATCTTGAAGCCGGGGCAAGAATTACGGAAGACTACCTCCACGAAAGGGGACTTAAGGAGCACCAAATCCGGCATATCTCCCTCATCGTTAAGCATGTATCATTTAAGGGCGGATTCCCTCAGACTGCCATAAACAGCATTGAGTTTCAAATCGTTCAGGATGCCGACAGGCTGGATGCTATTGGCGCCATCGGCATCGCCCGGGCCTTTCATTATGGCGGACATAAGAACCGGCGCATCCACGATCCAAACTACCTCCCCACAAGCTATGCTGACAGCGCTAGTTACTACCTTTCCGAAGCACCTACCATTGCCCATTTCCACGAAAAGCTACTGAAGCTGAAGGACCTGATGAACACGACCAATGGCCGCGCACTGGCCGAGGAACGCCATCGCTATATGCTGGGCTTTCTGGAGCAATTCGGGCGCGAGTATGATCCGGCCTGACCTTGCCCCCGGCTCCGCGCACAGTCTTCCGGATTCAAGCAAAACCGGAACCCTAAGCAAACCCCGCCCGGAAAGGATGGAAGAATCCGCAAGCTTCCAGACAAGCGGTTTCGGACTTAGAACAGGAAGTCCATACCGATGTACAAGCCCGAATCGCCATCGGTCTTATTCCCTGCCAGGCCATAGTCCACGGCCACGATAAAGTTTTCGTTCAGTGCAAAACGAATACCTGCACCATAGCCCAGGTGAGGCCGCTCGCGGGCATCAAAATCGAAAAGCACGGGTGGAAGGTCTCCAGCCAAGCTCTCCTCAACAAGAATACCCGATTGCTCGAACCGGTACTTCTGGGTCACCATACAGGCATCCAGGAAAGCTGAAAGGGCTATGTAGAAATCCTGATTCCATATCCTCGTTTTCAGAATCTTTCCCCTGAATTCGAAGTTCCCATAGGCAAAGCCCTCCCCTACAATTCTGTTGCGCCGAATCCCCCTTACCGACTTTGCGCCACCCACACCATCGGAAGCGAGCGCGGGCGCCGTATTAAAGAGGTAGGGCATCATATAGAAAGGCATCTCCCCGCTCAGTTTTCCCTGGTAGGAGAGCCTGTAGGCAAAACTCATCCACTCGGGTATCAGTGTAAAATACTGCCTGTGGGTAAAAACCAGGCGTGTATAGCTGTAGGCTCTATTGCTCAAAAACGAAGGGGCATAGTGCAATTGCATTTCGGTCCAGATCCCGCGAAACGGATTGGACTCATTGTCCCGGCTATCATAAACCAAGCCTCCTTTTAACAGCGTGTGATTGCCCCCATCTGCCTGATCTTCGGGTATCACACCCCAGGAAACATAGTCCTTGTACAAGGAGTTCGCCGAGAGAAGATCGTCCGTTTTACCTTCGTTCAACTTCTCGGTATCGACCGCCGAGATCCTGTTACCAAAAAAGGCGACACCTCCCAGCCACCGAAACTCAGGCCCTGTTATGGGCCCCTGAAAATCGGCCTTAATCCTCAGTAATTTCCTTGCATGCCGGTAATAAAGCCTGTTAGCCAAACCATCGGCATCCTTTCCTGCCTCAAAATCCTGATCGTAGATACTCTGAAATCCATTGAAGCCATAAAAGTCAAGGGCCTTTTCTGTTCGAAGTGCCAACTCCACAAAGGTGCGAACACCCGGAATTAGCTGATCGCTATCGTACTTAAACAGATTGATCCCGTTCCCCTTGGTCGTCTGCGA
Source organism: Bacteroidota bacterium (assembly GCA_002748055.1). Lineage (GTDB taxonomy): Bacteria > Bacteroidota > Bacteroidia > Bacteroidales. The sequence goes on from PDRI01000007.1 coordinate 25,264, forward strand.
CCATTCCACGTACACCGAATGATTGTACATGGGGTAACGGGAACCATCGCCATACCAGAAAAAATTTGCCAGTGCACCATACTTGAACCCGATATCGGAATCATAGGCCACCACAGGCACACCTCCCAACGAAAAACCGGTCCTGGCGTTTTCTGCCGCAGGCTCTCCCCCCTCATCACTATTCTGAGCATTCAGTGCTAAAAATGTGAACAGAATAAAAAACGAAAACAGGTTCTTGCCATTCATACCAAAGGATTTAGAATCCGGCAATTTAAACAATAATTCTGTACATTTACCTTTCGCCTAAACACATTCAGTATGAAAAGCTTTAAACGCATTCTCGGTCTGATTGGGATTCTGGTCATCATCCTGGTGGCAGGAGGACTCATCTACCTCTCCCGTTTAAAAACCAGGGCCCTGCCCGACTACGATGGCAGTTTCCGGATTCAGGGTCTGGAGAATGAAGTCACAGTCTACAGAGATTCCCTGGGCATCCCCCACATTTATGCAAAAAATGAGGCCGACCTTTACAGGGTAACCGGCTTTGTAATGGCTCAGGACAGGCTGTGGCAAATGGACCTCCTGCGCCGGATATGCAGCGGACGGCTTTCCGAGGTCCTGGACCCCGGACTGGTCGATGCCGATCAGCTTTTC
>PDRI01000071.1 GCA_002748055.1 Bacteroidota bacterium
CCGAACAGGAGGAGCGTTTTTTTAAGCTTTACATGGACGCACACCATCCCGGGCTTGAGCCGGATGGCAATGGCCTTTACTACATCGAACACGAAGCCGGAAGTGGCCCGCAGCCCGGTGCAGAGGAATGGGTGCGCATCAACTATGTGGGCTATTCCATTCCGGATGAATGGGTGGTGGATACCCACCTGGAAAATGTGGCATTGGATAACGGAATCGGAAAGGATGGTGCCCTCTATGGCCCATTGAAAATGCAGGTCGATGCGAAATCGGAGGGTGTTTCACTTGGGCTCCAAAAAATGCGTGCGGGTGGAAAAGCCAGCTTCTTCTTTATGAGTGACCTGGGTTATGGCAGCGGCGGCAATAAGATGATGCGGAGTATTCCGGCCTATACCTCCTTGAAATATGAAGTTGAGCTGCTGGAAATTATTCCGGATATAGAGGCCTATGAAGCGCAGCGGATTCTCGATTATGTGGATACCATTCCAGGCATTGATACCATCCGGGATCCGGCCAGCGATGCCCTTATGTACTATGTGGTGGATGTGCCCAATGATACGGGCAGTGTGGTAGCTCCGGATTCAATGGTCTATGTCAACTACAAAGGACACTTGATCGATGGACGGGTCTTTGATGAAAGTAAGGAGGGCAGCCCCCTGAAGTTTCAATTGGGCGTAACCGAAATGATTGAAGGTTGGGATTTGGGCATGCAGCGATTTAAGGCCGGAGAATCGGGCCGTCTGGTCATTCCCTACACCCTGGCTTATGGTAAAGCAGGCGACTTCAAGGGGCCCTATGTTTCCATTCCGGCCTATGCCACCCTGGTGTTTGACATAGAGGTAACAGAGGTTAAGGCTGCTTCGAAAGATAAGGACAAGGACTAGCCCGGACTAAACGGGTTTGGGAAAAGGATTTCTTACAACTAGTCACGGGTTCCCAGCCCTGTCAGCATACATGCAGCAGGCAGGATGGTGCTTAAGCACAGGAGGGGATATCGACGATCAGAGACGTTTCCGGACTCAGCGGCCTTTGAGTGTTTTCCACGGCATTCTACCCCGATTACAAAAAACGATTTAGCAGAAAGATTGCGGGCCTCTTGTGCAGATCGGGCCTCGATTTTTTCCAGTCGGCGATGCTTTTAGTACTGATCATTTCACTGTCGAGTGTCAGATCGACCGCTATACAGAGCCTGCTGCCCGGCTTGCAGGTTCTGATCAGGTCTTCCAGGAGCCCGTTGTTCCTGTAGGGAGCTTCAATAAATATTTGTGTGCTGCCGTTTTGTTCAGCTGCTTGTTCGAGGGCTTTGATTTTCAGTGCCCGTCCGGTTTTTTTTACAGGCAGATAGCCATGAAAACAAAACTGCTGGCCGTTTAGTCCCGAGGCCATCAGGGCCAGGGTAATGGAAGAAGGACCGGTTAACGGCACCACCCTGATCATTTGCCGGTGCGCAAGTTCCACGACCAGGGCACCCGGATCGGCGATTCCCGGAAGACCGGCTTCTGAAAGCAGGGCGGTATCCTGTCCCGCTTTCAGTTCTTCCAAAAAACGGGGCACCTCGCTGGCAGGGGTGTGCTCATTCAGGAGGTGGAAGCAGAGGCTGTCGATGTCGATGGATTTATCGATCTGCTTCAGAAAACGTCTGGCATTCCGGAGGTCTTCAACGATAAAGACTTTCGTTCTGCGTGCTATCTCACCCACGATGGGCGGAAGGCTCAGAGCCAGATTGGGGTTTCCCAGGGTATTGGGCAACAGATACAGCTTGGGGCTCATGGGGACTCGGTGTTGATACGACTTCCTAAAATTAGTTATATCTTCGTGTATAGCTCTAGCAGAACGCATTTACATTGAAAATAACCTTTTTAGGAACAGGAACCTCCCAGGGAGTGCCCGTCATCGGCTGCAGCTGTCCGGGCTGTCTTTCGGCCGACCGGAAAGACAAGCGCCTCAGGTCTTCCATCATGCTGGAGTCCGACGGGCAGGTCATTGTTGTGGACACCGGCCCGGATTTCAGACAGCAAATGCTTCGGGAAGATGTGAAACAACTGGATGCGGTCCTTTTCACCCATGAGCATCGCGATCATATCGCCGGGCTGGATGATATCAGAGCCTTTAATTTCATCCAGCAGAAACCGATGGACATCTATGCCGAAAAGCGGGTCTTGCGCGCCCTGGTCAGCAGTTTTCCCTATGTTTTTGCTGAGAAGAAGTATCCGGGCGTGCCACAGGTGATGCTGCACGAAATTGAAAACAAGCCCTTCATGCTTGGGCCAACCCGCGTTGTTCCGATACGAATGATGCATTTCAGGCTGCCGGTACTGGGTTTCAGGATAGGTGAATTTGCCTATCTTACCGATGGGAATTACATCAGCGAGGCCGAAAAGGAAAAGCTCTTTGGTGTAAAATACATGGTTGTAAATGCCCTTAGAAGGGCCAAACATATTTCCCACTTCACCCTTCAGGAGGCGGTTTCCCTGATCACCGAGCTTAGCCCGAGGCAGGGCTTCCTGACCCACCTTTCTCACCAGATGGGGCCCAGCGCAAACCTGAAGGCCGAATTGCCCCCGAACATTATGGCCGCTTACGATGGCCTGGTTCTCGAGCTATAGGGCCTGGTTTTTTGCAGTTCCTTTCCCGACGAAATAAACAAGAGCGCGGCGATGAGCCCGGGCACAAAGAAAATGATGCCGGCCAGGGCCAGGGCCCGAGGCAGGGAGTAGATGTCCTTAAACCAACCCAGCAGGGGACCTGTAAGGGCAAAGATGAGCCGGATAATAAAGTTTCGGACCGATAAGACGGTTGCCCGGATATGGGATTCGGTAACCCGGTTGATGTAGTCTTTGAGCACGGGTGTCGCATAGCCCCTGACCAGGTAGAAGAAAAACAGGATGGCCAGCCCTGCCGCCACATTTAGGATACAGAGCAGCAGGTAGCAGGCCGGAATACAGGTGGAAATGAGCAGGATGGAGCTCCGCTGTCCAAGTCTGGATTCGAGTTTATGGGCCGTGTAAGACGACAGGGCTACGGTGAGGTTCAGGCTGGCCCACAACAGGCCGAACCAGGCAATGTCGATCTTACTGTATTCAAAATAGGGTTGGGCAAACCAGGCCATGGTAAGGGTGGCCGTTCCCGTTACCGCACTCAAAAAGATATTCCGGCTGAGTATGCGGTCACCAAATACCGCAAATTGCGCGATCCGAAGTATTTCTGTAATCCCCTTCCGTTCAAGGACTCTGTGGCGCGCCGGTTCTTTGAGGGTAAGGGCAGCAGGTACAGCAATAAAGGCCACAAAGGTTTGGGCCAGAAAGGGCGAACGCAGGCTGATGCCTGCCAGCAGGCCACCCAGGATGCCGGCCAGGGCTTCTGCCAGGTTGCCCATTGAGCTGATGCGTCCCTCAAATCTGGAGTAGCTCTTTTCCTTTCCCGATTCGAGCAGCGAGTCGTAGAGCAGGGCCGAATCCGCTCCCGATACGCAGCTTTGACCGATACCCAAAAGAATTGATGCGATCAGAAAACCGCTAAAGCCATGGCTTAAACTGTAGGTGCTAAACCCCATGACCCCGAATACGGCTCCGAGCACCAGGGTCTTTTTGCGTCCGATGACGTCGGCCAGGTAGCCCGAGGGGATTTCGAGGATGACGATGGCCACTGAATAAATGGCCTGTAGCAGCATGATGTCTTTCATCGATAGCCCGTTGCTCTCGAAAAAGGGAACCACAATGGGCATGTAGAGCATGAACCACTTGGCGGTCTTTATCAGGTAAAGCCTGGGGATGTTTGGATGAAGGGAGCTGGCCAATGGCTTATTTTGGCGCAAAACTAGGAAATGCCTTTTGATTGACCTGAAATGTTTAAGAAAACATTTCGGGAACCAGGCTCAGTGTCTATCTTTGGCAGGACAATCTTTGGATAATGGGAATGACTGTGATAGAGAAGATTCTGGCGGCCCATTCGACCAGGGAAAGGCTGAAGCCGGGCGACCTGATTGATGTTTTTATCGATGCCCGTGTGGCCCGTGACTTTGGTGGGGCAAACGTTGTTAAGCACATGGACGAGCATGCCCTGACCCTGGCCGATCCGGAACGAACCTTTTTTACCTTCGACTGTAATCCCACCGGGTCGGACCAGAAATATGCGGCCAATCAGCAGCGCTGCAGGCAATATGCCCGCCGCGAGGGGGTCAGAGTTTACGATATTGATAAGGGAATCGGGACCCATGTCCTGATTGAAGATGGCCTGGCTTTTCCCGGATCAACGGCTGTTTCTACAGACTCTCATGCCAATGTCCTCGGGGCCGTGGGGGCCTTTGGGCAGGGGATGGGCGATAAGGACATTGCTGCAGCCTGGCACAAAGGTTCCATTTGGTTCAAGGTGCCTCCCAGTGATAAAATTGTACTGGAGGGCAGCCGGCCGAAGGGGGTCACAGCCAAAGACATTGTGTTAAACCTGCTGTCGGTATTCGGGGCCAGCAGCTTGCTGGGCAAGGCCGTGGAACTGGAGGGTGAGCTGGTCGATCGGTGTACGCTGGACGAGCGCATTACCATCGCTTCCATGGCTACGGAGATGGGTGCGATTGCCCTCTTGTTCCCCCCCTCGGCCGAGGTGCTGCACTACTGCGAATCCCGTTCGGGACGAAAGATAGCGCCTGTCGTTGCAGATCCTGATGCGGAATATGCTGCTGTGCACCATATCGATGTTTCAGGTTTTGTCCCCAGGATTTCTCATCCGGGAAAGCCGCATGATACCAGCGCACTGCCCGCCGAAAGGATCTGGATCGATTCGGCCTTTATCGGAAGCTGTACGAACGGGCGGATTGAGGATATGAGGGCGGTTGCGGCTGTTCTCGAGGGGAAGCACGTGGCACCTGGCGTTGTTTTGAAGATTGTTCCGGCCACCGACAGGGTCTGGCAGCAGTGCCTGAATGAGGGCCTGGTTTCCCGTTTTAAGAGGGCTGGGGCACTGCTCTCCAATGCGGGTTGTGCGGGTTGTGCGGCTGGCCAGGTGGGCCAGAATGGCCCCGGAGAAGTGACCATTAGTACCGGAAACAGGAATTTTCCCGGTAAACAGGGGCAGGGCCGGGTCTACCTGGCCTCGCCTGTTGTTGTGGCGGCCTCTGCGCTTGCAGGCTATATTGTTGATCCAAAAGCGCTTCCCGCGGATCCTCCGGAAAGGCCCGTTGAGGAATTCAGGCGCAATGCTGAGAAA
>PDRI01000008.1 GCA_002748055.1 Bacteroidota bacterium
GCTGAAGGCTGTCAAGCACCAGACTGCTTTCCGGGACGAAATCGGCAAATCTTTCTTCGCTCCTGTCCCGGCCTTTCCCAATCAGGATGATGGAGAGAATAAGCACGAAAGCGCCTAACAGGGGGGGTGTATAACGTTTCAGGGTCCTTGTCCCCGGAATCTTGGTCAGGATCAGGTAGAGCAGCCCCATATCTCCCATCAGCAGCGCCACATAGTTATAGCGAATATGGGCAGCTCCCATATAGGTGCCGTTTATGACCGGGGTAAAGAGTACGCCCACAACCTGGATCAGCAGGAAGAGCAGGAGGCGGTAGGACCTGGTTTCAAACGGACTCATTCTTCCGGTGCTGAAGGCTTTGCCATAGTAGAGGAGATGAAAGGCGGCTGCGGGAATGAAAAGCAAGGCCAGCATAATCAGGAAGCCCTGCAGCGGGAAACTGATCAGCACCGATCTGAAATGGCGAAGCAGGGCGAGGAAGGCTTCATCAATTCTTACAAAATAGAACATCTTCCAGGAGGTCGAGATGAAGGTAATTTCCTTCAGATTGGAGATTGTTCTGAACAGCAGCAGGCCGCAGGCTGCCGACAGCAGTGTGGATGCCAGTACTTTGAGCTGCATCCTGGCATCCTTTCTCAGTACAATATGGAGGAGGGAATAGCCCGAGACCGGAGCAACAAAGGCCATAAGGAAGAGTTTGTCCGAGAGTGTAGCCAGTGCCGTTACCAGTGCCATGCCAAGCAAATCCCTGAGCTGTCGGTTGCGCAGATAGCGAAAGAAGCAGATCCCGGCCAAAAGGGTGTTGATAAGTTGCCCCGCGTGATAACCGGGAAGCAGGAACTGGCTGGGAATGATCTGGCCCTCGCCAAGGACTGAGGAGAGGGGATAGCAGAGAAACAAAAGATTGAAGAGGCTCAGCCGGCTTAAAGAGAGACCCGGATCGAGGGTGCGCAGAAAGAGGTTCAGCAGGATGAGGACGAGGGTCATATTGACCAGTCCAAAGGCCATGTTCGAGGCGGCCGTGCCCTTCAGCAGGGCCATGATCGGAAAGTAGATCAGCATTTCGGGAAAAAAGTTCGGGGCAGCATTCAGGTGCCAGCCACTTATCCCGGATTTGTCGATAAAGAGGTCGCGGAAGATCGAGGCCAGGTACAGGGTGTCGGAATTGGTATAGATCCAGATTCCCCATTTGCCCGGGAGTAAGGCATATAGGAGGAAACTAGCCCAGACCACCAGAACAAGTGACCAGATATAAATAAGTTTTGGCTCGAGTTCCTTAAATCTCTGCATGCATTTCATTTTTTTGATCGGTCCGACACATAAGGCTTAGGGAATAGCAGCCAGGGCAGGGCCGCTCTCTAGAGAAGAAAGAGGTGCGGCGAAGCCGAATGATGGCCTCAGGTATTGGAAATGGGCATGGCATAGGTCTTTACGTCCTTGCCGGTGATTTCCTTTTCGCAGAGGATGATCAGGCGCTCAAGTACATTTCGGAATTCCCGGATATTTCCCGTCCATTTGATCTTCTGTAGTTCGGCAATGGCTTCATCGCTGATCGTCCTTGGCGGGGTTCCGTATTCTTCGCAGATGAGGCCGTTAAAATGATCGGCCAGCAGGGGGATGTCCCCGAGGCGTTCGTTGAGGGAGGGCACATGGATCAGGATCACACTCAGCCGGTGATAGAGGTCCTCCCGAAAATGACTGGCTTCGATTTCTTCCTTCAGGTTTTTGTTGGTGGCGGCCAGTACCCGGACATTCACCTGAATGTCCTTGTCGCTGCCCACCCTGGAGATCTTATTCTCCTGCAGGGCACGCAGTACCTTGGCCTGTGCCGGGAGGCTCATGTCGCCAATCTCGTCAAGGAAGATGGTGCCCCCGTCGGCCTGTTCGAACTTACCCTTGCGTTGTTTGACGGCCGAGGTAAAGGCCCCTTTTTCATGCCCGAAGAGCTCACTTTCGATGAGTTCGGAGGGGATGGCGGCGCAGTTGACCTCAATGAAGGGGGCCTGGGCACGCGACGATTGCTCGTGCAGCGCTCTGGCTACCAATTCTTTTCCCGTGCCGTTTTCACCGGTAATCAGGACTCTGGCATCGGTTGGGGCTACCTTGTCCACGATGTCCTTTACCTTGCCAATGGCTTTCGACTCTCCAACCATCTCGTAGCCCTTTCGGACCTTCTTCTTGAGCACTTTCGTTTGGGTAATAAGGCTGGTTTTGTCGAGGGCATTCCGGATGGTGATCAAGAGGCGATTCAGATCGAGGGGCTTCTCGATGAAATCAAATGCGCCCTTTTTGATGGCATCCACAGCCGTGTCGATGTTTCCGTGGCCCGAGATCATAATGATCTGGGCATCGTCTCCTTCGGCCACGAGTTTTTCCAGGACCTCGGTGCCATCCATTTCGGGCATCTTGATGTCGCAGAGTACGATGTCGTAGCTTCCTTTCTTATATTTCTCCAGTCCTTCGGCCCCGTGCTCGGCCAAGTCCACATTGAACTTCTCGTATTCAAGGATTTCCTTCAGGGTATTCCTGATGCTCCTTTCGTCGTCGATTACAAGGATGTTTGCCATAGTGCAAAGCTAGCAAAAAAGTGTAGCTATCGGCCCCCGGCACTAGAAGCCTGTCAGTTCCGAAATCACGCCTTCTTTCAGCGCAAAGGCCGAGTGGTGAAGTTCCCCGATCCGGCAAACCCTGAGGACGTAGGAGACAAAGACCGAGGCCAGCACGATCATTTCCACCCGTACCGGCTCCATCCCCGGCATGGCCCTGCGGCTTTCGGCGGTCGATTTCAGGAGGGCCTCGTGGATCTCGGCAAAGTCTTTCAGGGGGATGGCTCTGCCGTAGTTCCCGTCGGGGATCAGTTTCTTTCGGTGCGCCCGCAGTTCTGCAATGGTATCGAAGGTCCCCGAGGCCCCAATCAGGAGCCTGGGTCTTTCTTTCTCCACGACTTCGAACAAGGGGCCGAGCTGCTGGCCAAACCAGGTTTCAAGGGCCGTCACATCCTCGGGGCTGATGGGGTCCGAGACCCTGAATAGCTCCAGCACTCTGGCCATGCCTATTTCAAAGCTCTGTTTCCAGATGATACCTTCCCGGGAGCAGAGGATGAATTCGCAGCTTCCCCCTCCGATGTCGAGGATGAGTGCTTTGCGCTCGTCGAGTTTAACGGCCCGGCGCACCCCTTTGTAGATCAGCTCGGCCTCGCGCTTGCCCGGGACGATTCGGGTCCGTATCCCGAAGCGGTTGAAAACCTCATCGACAAACTGTTGGCCATTGCTGGCATTGCGGATGGCCGAGGTGGCAAATGCACGAATCTCATCCACCTCGAACTGTCTGATGATCTCAAGATGATTCTGGATGGCAACAAAGCCGCGTTCAAAGGCATCCGGACTGAGGCGGTTCGACTGTATGCCTCCCCTGCCCAGTTTTACGGGTTCTTTTCCGCTGTGCAGGATGCTGAAACTGCCTTTACCGCGTTTGGCAATGAGCAGGTTGAAGGTGTTGGTGCCGAAATCGAGAATGGCGAATGTCATGATAGGGGACTGCTGGTTGTTTCGGTTAGAACTACATCATCGGCCTCTGCTGTCAACGCACTTTTTACCCAATCTATGAACGATAGCGAAGCCATTTCCAGAGTTCCCGGTAGTTGGCTTTTTTGCCATACATCAGAATTCCAGTGCGGTAAATCCTGGCCGCCACCCAGGTGGTGCCCATGAAGGTGGCCACCAGAAGCACGGCAGACAGGCCAACCTGCCACCAGGGAACACCGAAGGGAATCCGCACCATCATCAGTACCGGCGAGGTGAAGGGAATGATCGAAAACCAGAAGGGCAGGGCCGCATCCGGGTTGTTGATGGCGCTGATCATGACATAGACCGACAGAATGAGGGGCAAAATAACCGGCAGGATGAGCTGCTGGGTATCGGTTTCCTGGTCGACGGCCGACCCTACCACTGCAAAGAGTGCGGCATAGAGCAGATAGCCGAAGATGAAGAAGAAAAGGAAGGAGAAGACCATGACCCCCAGATGAATGCTTTTGAGCGAGGCAAAAATGTCCTGGGCCATGTCCATGTCTTCGGTACTGAGGGCATCGCTTATGACGCTGTTACCCGAAGGGGCCTGAGGATCGAAAAGCTCCGAAGAGACCAGCTGTTCGGTGGGTGTCTGATTGAGTTCCGGGAAAAAGACTGCTTTGAGGCCGGCGATGAGCGTGGTCGATAACACAACCCAGATGATGAACTGGGTGAGTCCGGTGAGTCCGACCCCCAGGATTTTGCCCATCATGAGTTGAAAGGGTTTGACCGAACTCACCATGACTTCGATAATGCGGCTCGATTTTTCTTCAATGACCCCGCGCATCACCTGGGAGCCAAAAAAGAAAATAAAGAAGAAAATCAGGAAGCCGGCACCGTAGCCAAGGCCCATGACTACTCCCGTCATGCTTTCCCGGGTCTCTCCGTCCCGGGTCCACTTGATGCTGCGCATGCGGATATTGGTGTCGACCTCGGCCAGGATGCGCTCGATGTCGTTGATGTCGTTAGCGGCCAGTTTCAGGTGTTCGATCTCCTGATTGATGCCCGAGCGGATGTAGTTGCTTACCTCCATGGAAATTTGCCGGTTCGAATACATCAGGGCCGATTCCGAGGACAGGATGTTTTCGGGGATGTAGAGCACGGCGTAGTAGCCCGATTCTTCGAAGCCCTCTTTGAGGGTTTCCACCGCCACATGGCCGATCACTTTAAACTTCAGGTATTCGCTGTCGGGCAGCACAAAGGCGGGCTGGCCGCTGCTGTAGTCGGTAAAGATCCGGGCATCATCAATGACCACTACGGTTTTCTCTTCTTTGTCCTCCAGGGTAGCAAAATACATGGGAATGAGGATGTAGGCCGCAAAGATGAAGGGGCCCAGTATCGACATCAGAATGAAGGACTTCTTGCGTATGCGGCTCAGGTATTCCCGCGTAAGGATGAGGCCGATCTTATTCATTTGTCTGGGCTTTGTTTTTTACAGAGGCCCGGTTTACGACCTCAATGAAAATATCGTTCATTCCGGGAAGAATCTCTTCAAAGGCCCGCAGTTCGGTTAGTTCGACCAGCTGCCTGAGCAGGGGGCCTGTCGAGATGCCTTCCCTGACCCGGATAATGGCCTGCCTTCCCAGACCATTGTCCTGCATCGATTCGAGTTCGAAATCGCTGCGCAGGCCATGGGCAAGCCGCTCTCCATCACCCTCGTAGCTGATCAGGTAGCGGTTCGAGCGGTAGTGTTCCCGGATTTCGCTGATCTCGCCCTGCAGGATGGCTTCCGACTCATTGATCAGGGTGATATGGCTGCAAAGCTCTTCCACACTGGCCATGTTGTGGGTGGAGAAGACAATGGTTGCACCTTCCTCTTTCATCTGCAGGATTTCCTGTTTGAGCAGCTCAACATTGATGGGGTCGAAGCCGGAAAAGGGCTCATCGAAGATCAGCAGGTCGGGTTTGTGCAGCACGGTGGTAATGAACTGCACTTTCTGGGCCATGCCCTTCGAGAGTTCTTCCACCTTCCTGTCCCACCAGGCACCGATTTCAAATTTTTCGAACCAATGCTGTAAAGCCTTCATGGCTTCGGGCCTCGACAGGCCTTTCAGGCGGGCCAGGTAGAGGGCCTGCTCACCAACCTTCATTTTCTTATACAAGCCCCTTTCCTCGGGCAAATAGCCAATCCTCCTGCGATCGTCCGGGGAGAGAGCCCGGCCCGAAAACAGGACTGTTCCCTGGTCGGGAGCCGTGATCTGGTTAATAATCCTGAGCAGGGTGGTTTTTCCGGCACCATTAGGGCCCAGAAGGCCGTAAATACTGCCTTTTTCTATGTCGAGCGAGACATGGTTCAGGGCCCTGTGACCACTGAAGTCCTTCACCACATCCTGCACAGTCAGCAAACTCATTCAAAGAAATTTTTCATGCGGTGGAAGAAACCATTTTCCGACTTCTCGGGCCGGGGGGTAAAGCTGTCCGATGAACTCATCTTTTCGAACATCTTCCGTTCTTCTTTCTCCAACGATTTAGGAATCCAGACATTGATCTGGACGAGCAGATCGCCCCGGCCATAGCCATTCACATCGGGTACGCCCTTGCCGCGCAAACGCAGGATGCGGCCCGGTTGTGTACCCTGTTCTATCTTGATCTTGGCCTTGCCATCGACGGTTGGGATTTCCACGGTCGACCCGAGGGTGGCCTGGGGGATGCTGAGGTGCAGGTTGTAGATCAGGTCGTTCCCGTCGCGGCTCAGCTGGGGGTGTTTCTCCTCATGGATCATCACGAGCAGGTCGCCGTTCACCCCGCCCCGGCGTGCCGCGTTTCCTTTCCCGCTCATTTTGACCTGCATGCCTTCGGCTACGCCGGCCGGAATATTGATCTTGATGATCTCTTCCTTTTTAACGATGCCTTCCCCATAGCAGACCTCACATTTTTGGCTGATGATGCTGCCCTCGCCATGACAGGTCGGACAGACCGTAGAGGTTTGCATCTGCCCCAGAAAAGTGTTGGTGACACGGGTTACCTGGCCGCTGCCGTGACAGGTGGTACAGGTGGTTTTGGAGGTGCCGTTTTTGGCACCCGAGCCACTGCAGGCTTCACAGGAGACGTATTTTTTCACCTTGAGTTTTTTCTCAACTCCGTTGGCGATGTCCTTCAGGTTGAGTTTGACCTTTACACGCAGATTCGAGCCCCGGGGCACCTTGCTTCCTCCACCGCCCGACCCGCCAAAGCCACCGAAGCCGCCAAAGCCACTGAAGATGTCACCAAACTGTGAGAAGATGTCGTCCATGGTCATGCCACCACTGTAGCCACCACCCCCATTTTCAAAGGCGGAGTGGCCGAAACGGTCGTACTTGCTCCGTTTTTCCTCGTTCGAGAGGATTTCATAAGCCTCGGCCGCTTCCTTGAATTTTTCTTCGGCTTCCTTATCACCCGGATTCTTGTCGGGGTGGTACTTGATTGCCAGCTTCCGGTAGGCCTTCTTGATCTCTTCAGCAGAGGCATTGCGGGCCACGCCCAGTATTTCGTAAAAGTCTTTCTTTGCCATATATCCTGTTTACTGCAGTATGCCTGCTGATCCTTATTCTCCGATTACGACTTTGGCGAAACGGAGCACTTTGTCGTTGAGGTAGTAGCCCTTTTGCACCACTTCCACTACTTTGCCCCTGAGCTTTTTCTGGGGAGCCGGAATCTTGGTGACGGCTTCATGTACATCGGTGTCGAAGGGTTTGTGGGTGACCTCAATCTCCTTGACGCCCTGTTGGTTCAGAAAGCCGGAGAATTTTCCGGCAATCAGCTGCATGCCTTCTTTAAGGGACTTTACATCGGTGGCTTCATCGACCCATTGGAGGGCTCTGTCGAAATCATCGGCCACGGGAAGCAGGGCCATCAGCAGCTTGGCATTTGCCGTTTGCTGCAGATCGATTTTCTCCTTCAGGGTTCTTTTTCGGAAGTTGTCATATTCGGCCGACAGCCTTAGGTATTTATCCTGTAAATCTGCCAGTTTTTCAGTCAGCTCACCCACCTTTTCTGCCTCCTTTGGCACATTCTCCTTTGGATCTTCAGCCTCCTCTGCCGTTTCAGCAGCCTCTTCCTGCAAGTCCTCCGGGCGTTCTTCCCGGATCACTTCTTCCTTTACTTCTTTTTTATCTTTCTGTTTATCAGAAGTATCTGATTTTTTTGTCATAGCAATACCCAATTACAGTGTTCAAAATTCCGCTCTTGAGAGGTCAAAAACTGCGCCAGAATGCGGATATTGACATTTTGTCGGGTATTAGTATTCTCCTTTGCCCCGGAAGAGGTAGAGCCAGCCGGTATAGCGGGTGCCATTGTTTTCGCCCTCCCCTTCGTCGTCACCGCTGCTGCCCGAGCCGGAATTGCCCGAACGCTTCCCCCGTTTCAGCTTCCAGTTTTCAAAAATGGTGGGCTCTTTGTAGCTCATGCCATCGTAGCCCGTGGCCTCGATGATGTACATGTACTGGCCTTCGGGGGCGCGGCGGTTGCTTTCGTGCACATTTCCATCCCATCCATCCCAGCTGTAGATGTCTTCGATCTTCTTTTTGTAAACCACCTTGCCACTGCGATCGACGATGGTCACATGGCAGGAGCTAAGCGACTGATGCTTGAAGACCCATCGGTCGTTTGTGCCGTCGTTGTTGGGTGAAAAGACATTGGGAACCTCGAGTTGAGAAGGCTCCACATAGAGTTCATCCTCCAGACGGAAGGTGTCTGTGCAGCCCGCCTCACTTTCCGACACCAGATAGGGATTGTAATACTTGTCGGCTGTTCTGTAGCTGAACTCGACGAATTCCGAGGTGTCGGTTGTTAGTTCCTCCACTTTCGTTCCCCCAAGGGTATCGAGAAGTGTCCATTCGAAGCGGGCTCCGTTCAGGGATGTGTTCCGAAAGCGCACGGTCAGCGGGGCGTCCAGGCTGCCCTTATCGGCACTCCAGTCGCCGGTGAGTTTCGCATCATAGGCTCCGGTCACCTTGTCGAGGTATTCCATGTGGAATTCGGCTTTGGTCTGGATGCTTTCATAGCGTACCGAGTCCACAGCGCTCATGCCCGCATCATCGGTGGCCCTGAGGATGTACCAGCTGTCTTCGAAGGGGGGCTGATAGGTGATGTTCGGGTCGAGGATGGTGGTGTCGTTTGGGATATCGAGTTTATCATTGTCGGAGCTCCATTTAAAGCGGAAGCCCAGCGCGAGCTGCTCGGGCCTGTTGCTAAAGGGGTCGAAGTAGAAAAGGGTGTCGGGTTTCACCGATCCCGAGATCACCAGGAAATCGCAGGTGTACTTGTAGGCAGGAACCAGCCCTTCCGTGGTCTTTTCTACATCGACGCCCAGTTCGTCCAGCATGACCCAGGCATAAAGGAGGGTGTCGGTGTCATCGGAATTGCTGATTCTTACCCGGTAGCCCCCTTCCTCGAGTTCACTTACAGTGGAAGAGGCCTGGTTGCTGTGGCTGATGAAGGCCGGGGCAAACCCGGGCAGCCCGGGTTCATAGCGGCTCCATTCAAAGGTGTAAAGCTCATCGCCGGGGAGGGTAGCCTGCAGGCTGCCCGGCTTGCGCAGCCCGTTCTGCTGGTGGAAGACGAAAAGGGGATGCCGCCCTGGACTGTCGCTGTAGGAAAGCGAATCGCGGTGGTCGGCCGATGAGGAACTGATCTGGGCCTTAAGCGCCAGCGCGCTGCAAAGAAGCGGGAGGGCTATTGTGAATAACTTTTTAATCTGCATAGAAGGCTGTCGTTTGACTTCGTCCCGGGCTTTAAGCGAATTAGGGTCAAATTATTATACGCACAAGGGGCCCACAAAATTGCACTTTTTAAGAAAACTGTGCAATTATTTGTTCCCCGTGCACCGACCAACGGGGCCTTAATTCCATCAACTGTTGTTATCTTAGTCGGCCATTTCGCGTTTCATGCAGGACATCATTCAACAAGAGCTGAACAAAGCACAGCAGGAGGCTGTACTCAACTACAAAGGCCCGGCGCTGGTCATTGCCGGGGCCGGATCGGGGAAAACACGTGTCCTGACCTATCGTATTGCCTTTTTGCTGTCGATGGGGGTTTCACCTTCACATATTCTGGCGCTCACCTTTACAAACAAGGCTGCCAGGAATATGAAGGAGCGGATCGCGGGCCTTGTTTCGCCCGATTTGGCCAGGCAGCTGTGGATGGGCACTTTCCACTCCCTGTTTGCCCGTATTCTGCGCCGTGAGGCTGAGGTCCTGGGCTATCCTTCGAGCTTTACAATCTACGATACCCTCGATTCCAGGAGTCTGATAAAGACCATTGTGAGGGAGTTTAAACTCGATGAGAAAATCTATAAACCCACCGAGGTATTTGGCCGGATCTCGGCGGCAAAAAACAACCTGGTGACCCCCGATGTGTACATGGAAAGCGGGGAATACCGGGTCAGGGACCAGATGTCGAGGCGCCCTCAGCTGGGCGAGATTTACGACCGTTACGTGAAGCGTTGCAAGCATTACGGGGCCATGGATTTTGACGATCTCCTGCTGCAGACGAATTTGTTGTTCAGAGACCACCCGGCTGTGCTGGACAAGTATCGTGAGGTTTTTGACTATATATTGGTCGACGAGTACCAGGATACCAACTACTCCCAATACCTGATTCTTAAGAAGCTGGCCGAAGAACACCGGAATATCTGTGTGGTGGGCGACGACGCGCAGAGCATCTATTCTTTCCGGGGCGCACGTATTGAGAACATCCTCAACTTTAAGAACGATTACCCCGATTACAGGCTCTTCAAGCTGGAGCAGAACTACCGTTCGACCCGGACCATTGTAGATGCCGCCAATTCTGTGATCAGGAAGAATCGCGACCAGATCCAAAAGGATGTGTTTTCTGAGAATGAGCCGGGCGAGAAGATCCTGGTGCAGCGCTCGATCGACGACCGGGAAGAAGGCTACAATGTGGCCAGACACATTGCCGATCTCCGCTTTCGGGAGCAGCTCGAGTACAGCGATTTTGCCGTCCTCTACCGTACCAATGCCCAGTCCAGAATCTTCGAGGAGAGCATGCGCCGCCTGAACATGCCCTACAAGGTTTTTGGTTCGCTTTCTTTCTATCAGCGAAAGGAAATTAAGGACCTGCTGGCCTATTTCAGGCTTACGGTAAATCCGGGTGATGATGAAGCCCTGAAACGGATCATTAACTATCCCCTGCGGGGCATCGGGAAGACCACCCTGGAAAAGTTGATTGCCTATGCCGAAAAGCTGGATGCACGGATCTGGGACGTTCTTACCCATCTCAGTCAGGTCAACCTGGGCTTCAGGGCCGGGACCCTGAATAAGCTGCAGGGATTTACCGACATGATCAGGGGCTTTCAGCAGAAGCTGGGTGAAATGGAGGCCTTCGATCTGGCCTATGTGATTGCCAGCGAGTCGGGGATCATTAGGGACCTGCGTTCGGACCAGAGTCCCGAGAACGTAAGCCGTTATGAGAATGTCGAGGAGTTGCTGAACGGGATCAGGGACTTTACCGAGAATGACGAAGAAGGGGGGGGGATGTCGCTGGCCGACTACCTGCAGGATGTGGCCCTGATGACCGATGCCGACCAGGAAAGGGACGAAGACAGGAATAAGATTGCCTTGATGACCATTCATTCGGCCAAGGGGTTGGAATTTAAGCATCTGGTTCTGGGGGGTGTGGAAGAGGAGCTTTTTCCCTCGCAAATGAGCATTGATAACCCCAGGGACCTGGAGGAGGAGCGGCGGCTGTTTTACGTCGCCATTACCCGGGCCGAAAAAACACTGTTGATTTCCTATGCCGCCCAGCGTTATAAATGGGGCATACAACAGTCCTGCAGCCCCAGCCGTTTTATCGGGGAGATCGACGGGAAATACCTGGATCTGCCTTCTGGTTTTGGTCCGGGTGAGCGCCCTCCTTCATCCACCGACAGCGAGCGATTCGTACCTGAGGCCTACAGGCGGGCCATGCAAAATTCCGGACAGCGGGCTTCCAATGAGTCGGGAGGCCGGCGTCTGGTAAAAATGAACCGGGCCACTGCAGCTTCAGGCGATCGGCCGGCCTCAGGGGATTTTAGCGCATCCGATCCTTCCCTGATCGAGGCAGGGATGAAGGTGGAGCATCCCCGCTTCGGCATCGGGACGGTTAAACTGCTCGAAGGGCAGGGCTCGAATACCAAGGCCACGGTGGAATTTCCTATTGGAAAGAAACAGCTGCTCCTGAAGTTTGCAAAGCTCAGAGTGTTGGGTTGAAGCCCATTTGTGTGCCTGACCGAAAAGCCCTACTTTTGTGAAAACTATGGAAGAAATGGATTACGATTACAATACCAGCCGCAAGAAGCTGGTCCTGCCCGAGTATGGCAGAAATATACAGAAGATGGTGAACCACATCAAGACCATCGAAGACAGGGACGAGCGCAATAAGGCGGCCCGTACCCTCATCGGGATCATGGGCAACCTGAATCCCCACCTCAGAGATGTCAATGATTTCAAGCACAAGCTCTGGGATCATCTGGCCATCATTTCCAACTTTGAGCTGGATATTGATTCACCCTACGAACTGCCCGAGCCCGAAAGCCTGAACAGCAAGCCCGACAAGGTTCCCTATCGCCAGCACAGTATTCCCAGGAAGCACTATGGCCATGCCGTTATGCTGATGATGGAGAAGGCCATTGAACTGGAGCCGGGCGAAGAGAAGGAAGACCTGGTGAGGATGATTGCCTACCACATGAAGAAGTCCTACCTGACCTGGAACAGGGAGGCCGTTAGTGATGAGGAGATTTTTCTTGATCTGAAAACCCTTTCGGAAGGCAGGCTCGAGGCCAGTCCCGACCTCAAGCTTCCCGAGACCAGGGATATCCTTGCCAAGAACCGGAAGAAAAAGCAGGGCGGCAAGAAGCACAAGCAACACTAGTCTGGAACAAAGGCATGCCCGCGTTTTCAGCGGGTATACTTCGGTTCAGGAACAAAAAAAGACCGGCTGGCATATCTTGCCAGCCGGTCTTTTTACAGGGTACGGTTTCTAGTCTTCTTCCTGTTCGGCTTCGTAAGCCTTCAGCAGCTCGTCCTGAATCTCACCCGGTACCTGCGCATATTCATCGAAACGCATGCTGTACATGGCCCGTCCACTGGTGATGGAACTCAGCGCAGTCGAATACTTATTCATTTCGGCAAGGGGAACCTTTGCTGTGATCTTCTCAAAGCCCTTCTCACTGGCCATGCCCTGGACGATGGCGCGTCTGCCCTGCAGGTCACTCATCACATCGCCCATGTAGTCAGAAGGTACGAGGACCTCTACCATGTAAACGGGTTCCATAATCTTGGGACCGGCCACTTTAAAGGCCTGACTGAAGGCATTCCGCCCGGCGAGCATGAAGGAGATTTCATTGGAGTCGACCGGGTGCATCTTGCCGTCGTAAACATAAACGCGGATGTCACGGGCGTAGGATCCTGTGAGCGGCCCTTCTTCCAGTTTTTCCATGATCCCTTTCAGGATTGCGGGAAGGAAGCGGGCATCGATGGAGCCCCCGACAATACAGTTCACAAACTCGAGTTTTCCGCCCCAGCTGAGCTCGTGGGTATCTACGCCACGATTGGCCATCTTGTATTCCTTGCCACCCAGTTTGAAAACCGGCCTGGGTTCGGAACCTTCGGTGTAGGGCTCAATAATCATGTGAACCTCGCCGAACTGGCCCGATCCGCCACTCTGCTTTTTGTGACGGTAGTCGCTTTGGGCAGCCTTGGTAATGGTCTCCCTGTAAGGAATACGTGGCGGGATAAATTCGGTCTCGACCTTGAAGTGGTTGTCGAGGTGCCATTTGACAATGTTCAGGTGGTATTCGCCCTGGCCGGAAAGGATGATCTGCTTCAGCTCTTTGCTGTACTCAATTTGTACGGTCGGGTCTTCCTGGTTAATGCGGGTAAGGGCCTCGCCCAGTTTCTCCTCGTCACCTTCGGTCAGGGGCCTGATGGCGGTCCTGAACTTGGGCTCCGGGAAAGGAATCTCGCCGAATACATAACTGACATCGGGCGAGGACAGTGTATTGTTGGTTTTGGTATTCTTAAGCTTAACGGTACAGCCAATGTCGCCTGCAGCCAGTGAGCTTACCTTTTCGCGGTTTTTGCCCATCGGGGCAAAAATCTGGGAGAGGCGTTCCTTATTGCGGGTCGAGTTGTTGGTAAGGTCATCGCCTTCCTTCAGGGTACCCGACATCACCTTGAAGAAGTTGATCTCGCCTATGTGCGATTCAACCGAGGTCTTGAAGACAAAAATGGAGGTTGAGGCCTTTTCGTCGCAGCTGACCTCTTCGCCATCTACCGTTTTCACCTTGCCGGATTCGTCTGCGGAGGGCGCAACATTGGTCAGGAACTCCATAAAACGATCGACTCCGATGTTGCTTTTTGCAGAAGCACAGAAGATGGGGAACATGCCGCGGGCTATTACGCCTGCGGTGATTCCACTACGCATTTCCTCTTCGGTAAGCCCGTCGTTTTCGAAGAAAAGCTCCATGAGGGCTTCATCGTTCTCTGCTGCCTTCTCGATCAGCTCATTACGCAGCTCGTCGGCGCGCTCCATTTCTGAATCGGGGATGTCAAGAACCTCGGGCTTGCCACCCTCTTTCGGGTACTTCAGAAGCTTGAAAAGGATGAGGTCCACGATGGAATCGAAACCGGGACCTGCATTGACGGGGTACTGAGCAAGCACGGCATCATTTCCAATGCTCTCGCGAATGCTTTCATAGCTCTTGTCGAAATTGGCCTGATCGTGATCGCACTTGTTGATCAGGATTACGGCAGGCTTGTTCAATTTTGCCAGCCAGCGGTTGTGGATCTCTGTTCCGACCTCTACGCCATTCTGCCCGTTGATCACCAGTACACCGGTGTCGGCTACATGAAGGCTGGAGATGGTGCCACCTACAAAATCATCGGCACCCGGCACGTCAAGGATATTGATCTTCTTGTTGTTATATTCGGTGTACATCACGCTGGAGTACATGGAGGTCTGGTTGTCCTGTTCGATCTGATTGAAATCGGATACGGTATTCTTGGAATCAACATCTCCCCGGCGGTCGATCACCCCACCCAGAAACAACATGGTTTCGGCAAGGGTGGTTTTGCCCGATCCTGCATTTCCCAGGAGGGCCACATTCTTGATTTGCTTTGTTGCGTATGTTTTCATCGCTAAATAAGTAATAGGTATTTGCCTGCTTGTTAATAACTTCTTTATCGTCCTTCACAGCGCGGAACGAAGTGATGCAAAAGTAGTTATTTTTTTCATCCAAGCAACTGATAAAAAAGCGCTTCAAATCGCTGTTTTCGGGCCTGTCGGACTTTTATTGATAAAATAATGTTGAATATTCAAATTAATTTCTACCTTTGCGACCCGAATTATAACAGACGTTTTAAACATTAGTAATTCAGACCTATGCCGACAATTCAGCAACTGGTACGTAAAGGCCGAAAGAAATTGAACGACAAGAGCAAGGCTCCTGCACTGGATGCCTGCCCGCAAAGGCGCGGTGTTTGCATGCGTGTTTATACCACCACCCCCAAGAAGCCGAACTCGGCGATGCGTAAGGTGGCCAGGGTGCGACTCACCAACCAGAAGGAAGTGAATGCTTACATTCCGGGTGAAGGACACAACCTGCAGGAGCACTCCATCGTACTGATTCGTGGTGGTCGTGTTAAAGACCTCCCCGGTGTGCGTTATCACCTGATTCGTGGTGCGCTCGATACCTCGGGTGTTGAAGGCCGGACCCAGCGCAGAAGCAAGTACGGAACAAAGCGTCCGAAGAAAAAATAAGTAAAAAGTAGCAAGGAGGGTTGAGTGCCCGGAACGGCAAAGCCAGCAAGGGTACAGTACTCGATAGCACAATAGACTATTCAACATGAGGAAGAGTAAACCGAAGAAGAGAATTCTGCTGCCCGACCCAAGGTACAACGATGCCTATGTCACTCAGTTTGTGAACAACCTGATGTACAGCGGAAAGAAGAGCAAGGCGTATGACATTTTCTATGAGGCCATGGACCTCATTGAGAAGCGTACCAAGGATGAAGAAAAGACTCCGCTGGAGGTTTTCAAACAGGCCATCGACAACATTACCCCTCAGGTGGAGGTAAAGAGCCGCAGGGTGGGTGGTGCCACTTTCCAGGTTCCAATGGAGATCAGGCCCGACCGGAAGCTCTCAGTTGCGATGAAGAACATGATTCTTTTTGCCCGCAAGCGTGCCGGCAAATCAATGAGCGAAAAGCTGGCATCGGAAGCGATTGCCGCATACAATAACGAAGGTGGTGCCTTCAAGAAGAAAGAAGATACGCACCGCATGGCCGAGGCCAACAAAGCCTTTGCCCATTTTAGGTTCTAATTATTTTTTGACATAGGCAATTCAATTGCCAGGTAAGTGTGTGACACTTATGAGCCCGGATTTAAAACATACAAGGAATATTGGGATCATGGCACACATCGATGCCGGGAAAACGACTACCACAGAACGCGTACTGTTCTACACGGGGATCACCCATCGCATCGGTGAGGTCCATGACGGAGCCGCCACGATGGACTGGATGGTCCAGGAGCAGGAGCGCGGAATCACCATTACATCAGCTGCAACCACTACTTTCTGGAAACACAACGACCAGGAGTTCAAGATTAATATAATTGATACCCCGGGTCATGTTGACTTTACGGTGGAAGTGGAGCGTTCCCTTCGTGTTCTGGACGGAGCGGTTGCTGTATTCTGCGCAGTGGGTGGTGTGGAGCCCCAGTCGGAAACGGTCTGGCGGCAGGCAGATAAGTACAAGGTCCCCAGGCTGGCCTTCATCAACAAGATGGACCGGGTCGGGGCCGATTTTTTTAGTGTGGTACAGGAGATGACCGATAAGCTCGGTGCAAACCCGGTGCCCATGCAGATTCCTTTTGGTGCCGAAGACGACTTCAAGGGCATCGTTGACCTGATTGAGCGTCGGGCCATCATTTGGAAGGAAGATGAGCAGCTGGGGATGAAGTACGAGTATTGTGAGATTCCCGAGGAGCTGGTCGACACGGTGGAGGAATGGAGAGAGAAGCTGGTCGAGGCTGTCTGTGTTTCCGATGATGACCTCCTGGAGCGCTTCCTCGAAGACAGGGACTCCATTTCGGTTGATGAATTTATGGCCTATGCGCGCAGGGCCACGATTAATATGCAGATTGTTCCCGTCCTTTGCGGGTCGGCTTTCAAGAATAAGGGGATCCAGCGCCTGTTGGATGCCATCTCCGATTTGCTTCCCAGTCCTTTAGACATCGGAGCGGTCAAGGGTGTCGATCCCAGAACCGACAAAGAGATGGTCAGGGAGCCCAGGGACAGTGAACCACTTACCGGACTCGTCTTTAAGATTGCCACCGACCCCTATGTGGGCCGCCTGGCCTATGTACGTGTGTATTCGGGCAAGCTCGAAGAGGGGGTCATGGTACTGAATAACCGTACCGGCAAAAAGGAGCGGATCAGCCGCATCTATCAGATGCATGCGAACAAGCAGAATCCAAAGGACAGCATTGGTGCCGGCGATATTTGTGCCGTGGTAGGTCTGAAGGAATTGCATACCGGCGATACCATCACCTCCGTTGGCAAACCCATGGTGCTTGAGGCCATTGAGTTTCCCGAGCCGGTTATCGGTGTAGCCATCGAGCCCAGGACCCAGGCCGACATTGATAAGCTGGGTGTTGCGCTGGGCAAACTGGCTGAAGAGGATCCGACCTTCCAGGTCAGGACCAACCACGATACCGGTCAGACCCTGATCAACGGCATGGGCGAACTGCACCTCGAGATCCTCCTCGACCGCCTGAAGCGGGAGTTTAAAGTAGAGTGCAATGTGGGTGCTCCCCAGGTGAACTACAAAGAGGCCCTGACCAAAGAAGTTGAGCATCGCGAGGTCTTTAAGAAGCAGACCGGCGGCCGTGGTAAGTTTGCCGACATTGAAGTACGTATTGGTCCTGCCGATCCCGATGCCAGGGGGCTGCAGTTTGTGAACGAGATTCGTGGCGGGAACATCCCGAAAGAATACATCCCCTCGGTAGAGAAGGGCTTCAAGAATGCCATGTTCAACGGTCCGCTGGCAGGCTTCCCGGTTGAGGGGCTGAAGGTGACCCTCACAGACGGTTCCTTCCATGCCGTGGACTCCGACCAGCTCTCCTTTGAAATTGCAGCCCGTCAGGCCTTCAAGCATGCCGGAAGTAAGGCTTCACCGGTTCTGCTCGAGCCCATCATGGCCGTTGAGGTGGTTACACCCGAGGAATACATGGGTGATGTGATCTCCGACCTGAACAAGCGTCGCGGACAGGTGGAAGGAATGGACAGCAAGGCCGGTGCCCGTGTGATCAAGGCCAAGGTGCCCCTGGCTGAGCAGACAGGCTATGTAACCGTATTAAGAACCATTACCTCGGGAAGGGCCAGTTCCTCGATGGAATTCAGCCACTACCAGAGCATGCCCGATAACCTGGCGAGTGAGGTGCTGGAACAAGTTGTAGGAAAGTAAGACTATAATCGTCATTTGATAATCGAAAGGATAATGAGTCAGAAGATTAGAATTAAATTAAAGTCCTACGATCACAATCTGGTCGACAAATCGGCCGAGAAGATCGTCAAGACAGTGAAGTCCACAGGTGCAGTGGTGAGCGGTCCCGTTCCCCTTCCCACACATAAGCGGGTGTATACTGTGCTTCGTTCCCCTTTTGTAAACAAGAAGTCGAGGGAACAGTTTCAGCTAAGCTCTTTCAAGCGCCTGCTGGATATTTACAGCTCCACCCCCAAGACCATCGACGCGCTCATGAAGCTTGAGCTGCCCAGTGGAGTTGAAGTAGAAATCAAAGTATAACTCAGGTAAAAACACAATAAGATGCCAGGATTAATTGGTAAGAAAATTGGAATGACTTCCATTTTCGACGAAGACGGAAAGAACATCCCCTGTACAGTGATACAGGCTGGCCCTTGTACGGTCACACAGGTGAAAACCGTTGAAACAGATGGATATGCTGCAGTTCAACTGGCCTTTGACGACAAGAAAGAGAAAAATACTCCCAAGGCAGAGCAGGGTCATTTTGCCAAAGCCAATACAACACCCAAGAAGAAGGTGATTGAATTGAAAGGCTTTGTTAAGGACTGGAAAGCCGGAGATGTGATCACAGTGGATTACTTCAACGATGACACCTGGCTGGATGTATCCGGTGTATCGAAGGGGAAAGGTTTCCAGGGTGTGGTTAAGCGTCATGGCTTTGGCGGTGTAAACGATGCCACTCACGGACAGCACAACCGTAACCGCGCGCCCGGTTCACTCGGTGCTTCTTCGTATCCTTCCAGGGTATTTAAGGGCATGCGTATGGCTGGACAGGCCGGAAACAAGAAGGTGAAGATCCTGAACCTCAGGGTAATGAAGATTGTTCCTGAAAACAATTTGCTGATTCTGAAAGGTTCTGTTCCCGGATCCAATGGTTCATATTTAATTATTGAGAAGTGATGGAATTAGAAGTAATCAACATATCAGGGGAGAACACCGGGAAGAAGGTGAAACTGAGTAGGGAGATCTTTGGGATTGAGCCCAACGACCATGCCATTTACCTGGATGTGAAACAAATTATGGCCAACAAGCGCCAGGGTACCCACAAAGCCAAGGAGCGTGGTGAGGTTCGTGGCAGCCGGAAGAAAGTGAAGCGTCAGAAGGGTACAGGTACTGCACGTTTTGGGGATATCAAGAACCCGATTTTCCGTGGTGGTGGCCGTGTATTTGGTCCCCGTCCCCGTACTTACGGTGGTAAACTGAACCGCAAGGTAAAGGATCTGGCCCGCCGTTCGGCCCTTGCCTACAAGGCGCAGAACAAGCAACTGATGGTCGTCGAAGACTTCAGCATGGAAGCCCCGAAAACCAGTGAGTTCGCCAGGATCCGGAAAAATCTGAAGCTGGACGGTAAAAAGTCGCTTTTCGTCTTAAACGAAAGGAATAAAAACTTATATTTGTCGTCGCGTAATTTACAGAATTCCAAGGTTATAACACTCTCTGAGTTAAACACATATGAGATAATGAATGCTTCGGCACTCTTGTTTCTTGAGAGTTCCCTGGATGTTTTGCAAAAGAATGCCTAACGAATTTGAATCGAAGAGCTCATGAATATTTTGATTAAGCCCATCGTAACCGAGAAGATGACAGCCCAGGGCGAGGATTTCAACCGCTATGGATTTGTAGTCGCCAAGAGTGCCAATAAACTGCAGATCAAAGAGGCAGTAGAGGAGCTTTACAATGTAAAGGTTGCTCAGGTGAACACCATGCGTTACGGTGGAAAGCGCAAGCAGCGCTACACCCGTTCGGGCGTTTCCGTTGGAAAAACGGCTTCCTATAAGAAGGCGGTGGTTACACTGGCCGAAGGAGAGGTAATTGATTTTTACAGCAACATTTAAAAAAAGATGGCAATAAAGAAGTATAAACCCACGACCCCGGGCCAGCGTTTCAAGGAGATCTCTGCTTTTGATGATCTGACCCCCGGCGTGAGCCCTGAGAAATCCCTGCTCAGGCCCATCAAGAAGTCTGGTGGCCGCAACAATACCGGTAAAATGACCATGAGGTACCTGGGTGGAGGTCACAAGAAGCGCTATCGCGTGATTGATTTCAAGCGCAATAAGGATAACATCGAAGCCAGGGTCAAATCCATTGAATATGATCCCAACCGCTCGGCCCGAATTGCACTTTTAGTCTATTCCGATGGTGAGAAGCGTTACATCATTGCACCGGATAAACTGGCTGTTGGCCAGACAGTTATTTCGGGTGAGCAGGTAGCACCCGAGCTTGGGAATTGCCTTCCCCTTGCCAGCATTCCGCTGGGGACCAGTATTCATAACATTGAGATTAAGCCCGGTAAAGGGGGTGCCATTGCACGCAGTGCCGGTTCTTCGGCTACCCTGAGTGCCAGGGATGGAAAGTATGCCATCATCAAGTTGCCCAGTGGAGAATCCAGGATGGTGCTGGTTAGTTGCCGTGCAACCATTGGAAATGTATCCAATTCTGACCACGGGCTCGAGAAATCCGGTAAAGCAGGGCGTTCCCGCTGGCAGGGTCGCAGGCCCCGTACCCGTGGGGTTGCCATGAACCCGGTCGATCACCCCATGGGTGGTGGCGAAGGCCGTGCCTCGGGTGGGCATCCGCGTTCCAGGAACGGAATGCCGGCGAAAGGGTATAAAACCCGTGCCAAGCGGAAGTATTCGGATAAGTATATTGTTGAGAGAAGGAAATCAAAAAAATAACATAGCATGAGCCGTTCACTGAAAAAAGGACCTTTTATCGATTTCAAGCTTGAGAAGCGTGTTCTGGAAATGAACGATTCCGGAAAGAAGTCGGTGATCAAAACCTGGTCGAGAAGATCGATGATCTCTCCCGATTTTGTGGGCCATACCATTGCCGTACACAATGGCAATAAGTTCATTCCGGTATATATCACCGAGAACATGGTTGGGCATAAGCTGGGTGAATTTGCACCTACCCGCCAGTTCAGGGGTCATGGTGGAAAGCAGAGATAATCGTAAAAACCTAGAGTAAAATGGGTGCAAGAAAAAGAAACAGAGCGAATCAGTTGAAAGAGGAGCGACAGCATAAATACTACGCAGTACTGCGCAACTGTCCGACTTCTCCCCGCAAAATGAGACTGGTCACAGATATGATCATCGGTGTTGAAGTGAATAAGGCACTGGATATGTTGAAATACAGTCCGAAAGAAGCTTCTTCCAAAGTTGAGAAACTGCTTATGTCGGCCGTCGCAAACTGGCAGGCCAAGAACGAGGGTGAGCGCATTGAGGAAAGCAATCTTTACGTTCGCGAAGCCAGGGTTGACCAGAGCAGAACGCTGAAGCGGATCCAGCCTGCTCCCCAGGGAAGGGCACACCGGATCAGGAAGCGTTCCAATCATGTAACCATAGTAATCGACAGCCGCGAAGCTGTGGAAGAAGTAGAACAAGAACAAAACAAAGCATAGATGGGACAGAAAGTAAATCCGATTGGTAATCGCCTGGGCATCATCAAAGGATGGGACTCGAACTGGTATGGTGGCAAGGACTACTCCGCCAAACTCGTCGAAGACAATAAAATCAGGGAGTACCTGAATGCCCGTCTGGCCAAGGCCAGTATTTCCAAGATCATCATTGAGCGTACGCTTAAGCTTATTACGGTGACCGTGAACACGGCCCGTCCCGGTATCATCATCGGGAAAGGCGGCCAGGAAGTCGACAAGCTGAAGGAAGAGTTGAAGAACATCACCAGGAAAGAGGTTCAGATCAACATCTTTGAAGTTAAGCGTCCCGAGCTTGATGCCACCATCGTAGCCAATAATATTGCCCGGCAGGTCGAGGGAAAGATTTCCTACCGTCGCGCCATCAAAATGGGGATCGCCTCCACGATGCGCATGGGTGCAGAGGGAATCAAAGTACTGATATCCGGACGTCTGGGTGGTGCTGAGATGGCACGTACCGAGACCTACAAGGACGGCCGGATTCCGCTCCATACCCTGCGTGCCGACATCGACTATGCCCTGGCCGAAGCCCACACCAAAGTAGGTGTAGTAGGGATCAAGGTTTGGATCTGTAACGGGGAGATTTACGGAAAGCGCGACCTTTCGCCAAACATCGGATCGGGCAATGTGAAGCCCAAGGGCGGCGGAAGAGGACCCAGGAAAGACAGAAGGGGATAAGCGCCGGAAGGAAGCACAGAAAATAATCAGGAAAATTTAGGACAATGTTACAACCGAAGAAAACCAAATACAGGAGAATGCAGAAGGGGCGGATGAAAGGAAACGCCCAGCGTGGAAATCAGCTTGCATTCGGGACTTTCGGGATCAAAGCCATGGAGAGTGCATGGATTACCGGCCGTCAGATTGAGGCTGCCCGTCAGGCCATTACCCGTCACATGAAGAGGGAAGGCCAGCTCTGGATCCGTGTTTTCCCGGCCAAACCCATTACCAAGAAGCCTGCAGAGGTCAGGATGGGTAAGGGTAAAGGAGCTCCGGAAGGCTTTGTATATCCCATTACCCCTGGTCGCATGATCTTCGAAATCGAGGGCGTTCCTTTCGACGTTGCCAAGGAAGCGCTGCGCCTGGGTTCCCAGAAATTCCCCATCACCAC
Source organism: Bacteroidota bacterium (assembly GCA_002748055.1). Taxonomy (GTDB): domain Bacteria; phylum Bacteroidota; class Bacteroidia; order Bacteroidales. The sequence goes on from PDRI01000008.1 coordinate 22,628, forward strand.
CAAATTTGTGGTACGCAGGGACTATAGAGCAGAATAGAAATCCATCAGATAGTACAGAAATGAAGAGTTCTGAAATCAGAGAATTGACAATTAAGGAGTTGGAGGAGCGCCTCGAAAGCGAGGAGAGCATGCTCACGCGTATGCGCATGAACCATGCTGTTTCACCGCTCGACAATCCCAATAAGATCGTCGAAACACGCCGGAACATTGCACGGTTGAAAACCGAAATGAGGGCCAGGCAAATTCAAGAGCAGTCTGAAAAGCAATAGGAAATTATGGAAACGACTAGAAATACAAGACGCGAACGCATTGGTGTTGTTGTGAGCAACAAGATGGACAAGTCCGTTGTCATTGCCGTGAAACAGAAGATTAAACACCCCATTTACGGTAAATTCGTGAACAAAACCTCCAGCTTCATGGCCCACGACGAGGAAAACACCTGCAATATCGGGGATACTGTACGGATCTGCGAAACCAGGCCCCTGAGCAAGAACAAGCGTTGGAGGTTAGTAGAAATTATCGAAAGAGCTAAGTAATCATGGTACAGCAAGAGAGTAGATTAGCCGTAGCCGATAACAGTGGCGCCAAGGAGGTCCTCGTGATCCGTGTCCTGGGTGGTACGAAGAAGCGCTATGCATCCATTGGTGACAAGGTTGTTGTCACAGTAAAGAGTGCCATCCCCTCCGGTGAGGTTAAAAAAGGCACAGTATCGAAGGCCGTTGTGGTTCGGACCAAGAAAGAAATCCGCCGTGGTGATGGTTCCTATATTCGTTTTGATGACAATGCAGTGGTGCTGCTGAACAATACAGACGAAATGAGGGGAACACGTATCTTCGGGCCCGTTGCCAGGGAACTGAGGGATCAGTACATGAAAATTGTTTCACTCGCTCCCGAGGTATTGTAAACTAAACAAACGTCATTGCCATGCAGAAGAAGTTACATATTAAGAAAGGCGACCAGGTAATCGTCAATTCGGGCGAGTACAAGGGACAGAAAGGCAGGGTCCTGAGCGTGGACCGTGAAAAGAGCCGGGCGATTGTAGAAGGTGTGAACATGGTTTCCAAGCACACCAAGCCCAATGCCGCCAATCCCCAGGGAGGCATTACCAGGCAGGAGGCTCCTGTACACATTTCCAACCTGAACCTGGTGGATCCTTCCAGTGGTGAGGCTACCCGGATTGGCCGGAAGCTGAACGACAACAATAAATTAGTGAGATACGCAAAAAAATCTGGGGAGGAGATTAAGTAAGATGGACAAGCAATACACACCTACGCTAAAGAAGAAGTATCAGGAAGAAATCATGCCTGCCCTCAAGGAGCAGTTTGGCTACTCTTCCATGATGCAGATACCCCGCCTGCAGAAGATTGTTCTGAATCAGGGCGTGGGACAGGCCATCGCCGATAAGAAACTGATCGATGTGGCCCAGGAAGAACTCACGCAGATTGCCGGTCAGAAGGCTGTACAGACGGTTTCCACCAAGGATATTTCAAACTTTAAGCTGCGTCGCGGCATGCCCATCGGGGTAAAAGTAACCCTGCGCAGGGAACGGATGTATGAGTTTCTGGAGCGCCTCATTAATGTGGCACTTCCCCGCATCCGCGACTTCAAAGGTGTCGCTTCGAAATTCGATGGCCGCGGGAACTACACCATGGGCGTCACCGAGCAGATTATTTTTCCCGAGATTGATATCGATAAGATCAATAAGATCATGGGGCTTGAAATAAGCTTTGTGACCTCGGCAGCCACTGATGAAGAAGGTGCAGCATTGCTGAAAGCCTTTGGCATTCCGTTTAAAAACGAAAAAAAATAGAAGCATGGCCAAAGAATCAATGAAAGCGCGCGAGGTAAAGCGCCAGAAGATGGTTGAAAAGTACGCCGAGAAAAGGGCGAAACTGAAAGCCGAGGGAGACTATGTCGGACTGAGCAGGCTGCCCAGGAATTCAAATCCCATCAGGCTGCACAACCGTTGCAAACTGACCGGCCGCCCCAAGGGATATATGCGTCAGTTTGGGATCAGCAGAATCACCTTCAGGGAAATGGCATCAGAAGGCCTGATCCCGGGTGTTAAAAAGGCTTCCTGGTAGAGAAGCAGCTATTGAAACTCATCCGCCACGGCGGGTAAAGTCAAACCGAAAAAGAGAAACAGAAATGACAGATCCGATTGCAGATTATTTGACACGCATCAGAAATGCGGTCATGGCCAATCACAAGGTAGTTGAAATCCCTGCATCCAACATTAAGAAGGACATGACACGTATCCTCTTTGAGAAAGGGTATATTCTGAACTACAAATTTGAAGAGGAAGGCCCCCAGGGCAGCATCAAGATTGCGTTGAAGTACAACCCCGAGACCAAGATGTCGGCGATCAAGTCGCTTGAGCGCGTCAGTAAGCCCGGTTTGCGTAAGTATGTCGACAGCAGCCATCTTCCAAGGGTATTGAACGGACTGGGTATTGCCATTCTTTCCACCTCACAGGGTGTGATGACAGATAAGGAGGCCCGGACTGCCGGTATTGGAGGAGAGGTCCTTTGTTACGTATATTAATCGAATTAAGAAGTATAGCATATGTCAAGGATAGGAATATTACCCATCGACCTACCTGCAGGAGTCAGCATCGAAGCAGACAAGGACAACGTGGTGACCGTAAAAGGACCCAAGGGTGAATTGAAGCAAAAAGTCGATGCCTGCATCAGTCTGAAAGTGGAAGACGGGCAGTTGACCCTCGAGCGGGCTTCTGAGGCCAAGGACCATAAAGCCAAGCACGGGCTCTACCGCTCCCTGCTGAACAATATGGTAGTAGGGGTATCGGAAGGCTATACCATCCAGCAGGAACTCGTTGGCGTTGGTTATCGTGCCGAGGTTAGGGGCAATCGGCTCGAGCTGAGCCTTGGATTCTCCCACGACATCCACATCCAGTTACCCCCGGAGGTAAAGGTTGAGGCCAAAACCGAGCGTCGGGCCAACCCGATTATTACCCTGAGCAGCATCGACAAGCAATTGCTTGGCCAGGTTGCCGCAAAGATTC
>PDRI01000009.1 GCA_002748055.1 Bacteroidota bacterium
CCTGCTTATAGCAGATGACGGTGAAAAATACAGTCCGGAAGGGATTGAAGAGAGCTTCACCGACCAGAGCGTGTACATCTCTCAATGCCTGCTGCACAACAACCAGAACCCCTATACCGTAGCATTGATTCATCCCGACCGGACGGCCCTGCTCAGGCATTTGAAGGAAAAGGGCCTGGATCCTGCCTCCGAAGAGGCTGTCGAATCATGTATCGACCTAATCGACAGAGAGGTCAGAGAATACCGACGCAGTGGAAAGTACGGAGATATGTTTCCCCAGCGCTGGGTGCCGGCAAGCATTGGCATACTGGCCGATGGTTTCACCCTGGAAAACAAAATGATGAATCCAACCTTTAAGGTCGTACGTCCCAAGGTCGAAGAAATTCACAAGGACCTCTTCGATTTTCTCTATACCCCCGAGGCGAAAACGGTGACTAACCAACGAAACATGGAGCAGATTAGGAAACTGCTCAAAGCCTAGCCTTGGCGAGCGTAACAAATTTTACATCTTTGTACAATGCAAAACAAACTTGCCCCGTTTTTGTTATGCAACTAATATGAAGTACCGTGCCGAAGTCCGAATCAAGCTTGCCCCGCAAAGGGTCGTGAAGCTTTTTACCGATGCCTCCTTTTTTCCGAAATGGCAGGAAGGGCTGAAGTCTCATGTCATGACCGAAGGAGCCTTCGGGCAAACCGGTTCCAGGTCCGAATTGCACTATGCCGGGAGAAAGGGCGACCTTCGGGTAAAGGAAGAGGTCATCTGTAATGAATTGCCTGAACGCTTTATTGCTGAATACCGGTCGCCTGGCCTGGTCAACAAAGTGGTCAATGCATTTGAAGATGCTCCGGGCGAACAAACCCTCTGGCAGGCTACTCACAGTTTCCGGTTCAGGGGATTGATGGCCCTGATGGCTCCCTTTATGAAACAGGCCTTTATGGCCAATACCTATCTGACAATGGAGCGATTTAAAAACTGCTGTGAAAGGCATGGCACAGAAGAAATGGATCGCCCCTGAAAATTTAGATGACTTAATTAAACCTCAAAACCTATGAAAACGATGCGAATGTTAAAACTTATGCCGGCCCTTTTACTGGCTGGCTTACTGATTCCTGCAAAGGCTCAGGATGCAGATACCCTTTGGAAATACAGTGGGCTGAGCGCCCTGAATCTTTCTCAGCTTTCCCTAAGCAACTGGGCAGCTGGTGGAGACAACAGCCTGTCGGGCAATGTCCTGCTGCAGTTGTCGGCCAATTATGACAATGGCACACTGAACTGGAACAACGACCTGAATCTGGGTTATGGCCTCATTCGCCAGGGGGAAGACCCCACCCGGAAGAGTGATGACAAAATCGATTTCTCTTCTAAACTGGGGTTTAAAGCAGGCGGAAAATGGAGCTACACAGGACTTCTCAGCTTCAGAACCCAGTTTGCACCGGGTTACGACAAACCCGGAGATGCCGACCGGAACAAAATCTCGAATTTCATGGCCCCCGGTTACCTGAACATCTCGGCGGGTATGGACTACAAACCCTCTGAAGTCTTCTCCCTCTTCCTTTCGCCTGTCACAGGTAAATTTACTTTCGTGAAGGACGAAGAGCTCGCTACGGCAGGCGCCTTCGGCGTTGAACCGGGCAAAAATGCAAGGGCCGAACTGGGTGGCTACCTCAAGCTGGGCTTAAAGAAAGAGATCCTGAAAAATGTGCTGCTCGATACCAAGATCGACCTCTTCTCAAACTACCTGGAAAATCCGCAGTACATTGATGTAAACTGGGATCTTTTGCTTTCCTTCAAAATAAATGAGTACCTATCGGCCTCCCTTGTAACCCAGATGATCTACGACCGTGACATTGAATTCGCTTACGATTCGAATAACGATGGCGAGCTGGACAGCTCAGAGCCGCGACTGCAATTCAAGGAACTCTTTGGCCTCGGGCTCACCTACAACTTCAAAAAATAGCACTAAGGTATAAACAGCATATAATCAATGTATTAAAGGCATGCCTGCTGAGCAGGCATGCCTTTTTGCTTCGAGCAGTTTTGGATATTCCCCGGGCGGGCCCTATATTTGTGCCCTGGTGCACAGCATCTGCAATGAAAAAGACCATCGGATATATACGAAAGCAAAACATCATGCCAATGATGCCTATGTCCATGCCCGGCCGGAAGCTTCGGTAAGCGTGCAGGTCTTTTCATCCTTCCCCATTTACACTGCATAGGAGTTTCCAACAAAGGTTCAGGTTTGCCACTTACCTTTTCGGGGGGATCCATATTTTGTATTAGTCATTCTTCTATCATGCATTTCGATACCATTCAGATCCATGCCGGTCACCAGCCCGATGCTGAAACCCGCTCAAGGGCCGTGCCCATTTACCAAACCACATCCTATACCTTCGAGGATTCGGCTCATGGAGCCGGGCTCTTTGCGCTGCAGAGCTTTGGAAATATATACTCCCGCATTATGAACCCGACCAACGAGGTGTTTGAGAAACGCCTGGCCGCTCTTGAGGGAGGCATTGCTGCTCTTGCGGTAGCATCGGGACACGCAGCCCAGTTCCTCACCTTCAGCACCATCCTGCAAGCCCGCCAAAACTTTGTTTCTTCACCCTTTCTATATGGCGGGTCGCATACCCAGTTTTCCACTTCATTCAAAAAGCTGGGCTGGGAGGTGCGCTTCAGCGCCAGCCTGAATATCGAAGACTTCAGGCGGCACATCGACGAAAACACCCGGGCCCTTTATGTCGAGACCATTGGAAACCCCGGTTTTCATATTCCCGATCTGGATGCCTTTGGCCGCCTGGCTGAGAGCCACGGCATTCCCCTCATCGTCGACAATACCTTTGGGGCTGCAGGTTACCTCTGCCGGCCAATCGACCATGGTGCCAACATCGTGGTCGAATCGGCTACCAAATGGATAGGAGGACACGGAAATTCCCTGGGAGGTGTCATCGTCGATGCCGGAAATTTCGATTGGGGCAATGGGAAGTTTCCGCAATTTACCGAAGCCAGTGAGGGCTATCATGGCCTCCGCTTCTGGGAGCAGTTCGGCAGCAAAAGCCCATTCGGGAACATTGCCTTCATCACCAAAGCCCGGGTAGAAGGCCTGCGGGATCTGGGGCCAAGCCAGAGCCCTTTCAACGCCTTCCTCCTGTTGCAGGGGCTGGAGACCCTCTCTCTTCGCATGGACAGGCATGTCGAAAACACCCTGGCCCTGGCCCTGTGGCTGAAAGAACAGCCCCAGGTCGAAAAGGTCAGTTACCCCGGACTCGAAGACCACCCCCACCACCATCTGCAACAAAGCTATCTGCCCAAAGGAGGAGGAGGCGTTCTCACCTTCACCCTGAAAGATGGCAAGGACGCTGCCACCCGGCTGGTCGACCAGCTCAAACTGGTGAGCCACCTTGCCAATGTGGGAGACGCGCGTACCCTCATCATACAGCCGGCAGCAACCACCCATCAGCAACTCTCGGCCGAAGCCCAGAAAGCAGCGGGTGTTGAACCCGGACAACTCAGGGTATCGGTGGGGCTTGAACACATTGGAGATATCATCGCCGACTTTAAACAGGCCATTGAGGCACTATGAAAACACAGGTCTATCAGCACAAAGCCGACTTCCGGCTCGAGATGGGCGGCTTCCTTCCCGGGCTCAACATCGCCTATCAAAGCTATGGGAAGCTGAATGAGAATGCCGACAATGTGATCTGGGTATGCCATGCCCTTACGGCCAACGCCAGCATTCATGAATGGTGGCCCGGACTGCTGGGCGAGCATAAGCTCTTCGACCCCAACAGGCATTTCATCGTATGTGCCAATATCATCGGGTCCTGCTACGGTACAACGGGCCCGCTCAGCACCAATCCCTCAACAGGACTGCCCTGGTACCGTTCCTTTCCCGCCATCAGCATCAGAGATACCGTCAGAGCGCATGAAGTCTTACGAAAAGAGCTCGGCATCAGGAAGATCTCTACCATTATTGGTGGCTCAATCGGGGCTTTTCAGGCCCTGGAATACAGCATTATGTTTCCGGAGCTTATCGACCATCTGGTTTTTATTGCAGCTTCCCTCAAAATCACCCCCTGGGCCACGGCCTTCAATCAATCACAGCGACTGGCCATAGAGGCCGATCCCAGTTATCTTGAAGACAGACCCTATGGCGGCAGTGATGGATTGAAAGCGGCCCGTTCAATTGCATTGTTGAGTTACCGTACCGACCAGGCCTACAATGAAACACAACGGGAGCGTAACGACTCGCAGATATCGGATCTGCCGGCCGCTTCCTATCAGAATTACCAGGGTGAGAAGCTCGTCAGACGCTTCGATGCCTACAGCTATCATGCACTAACCCGCTTGATGGACACCCATAATGTGGTCCGGGACCGGGGCTCTCTGGGAGAAGCCCTTGGCCGGATCAAGGCCCGCATTCTGGCGATTGGCATAAGCAGCGACCGTCTGTTTCCACCTGAAGAGGTGAAGCTCCTGGCACACATTAGCCAGGGAAGCTACCGGGAAATTGATTCCTTTTACGGCCACGATGGCTTTCTCCTCGAAGAGGAGGCCCTGAGCGATAGCATAAAGGCTTTTTGGGAAGAAACAGCGCATGCGGGGCAAAAGCTCACAAAATCGGGTAGGCCTGCTGAAGCGGCATGGGTGCAGAGCGCGTAGAAAACTGTATATTTGCGCGAAAATTCAGCCGATGCCCAGTATCTCTTCCTTACTGAAAGACCGGATCCTGCTCCTCGATGGTGCAACGGGAACCATGATCCAGTCCTATAAACTTGAGGAGAAAGACTATCGGGGAACCCGCTTTGCCAATCATCCTTTCGATCTGAAGGGCAACAATGATCTGCTCTGCCTCACCAGACCAGACATTGTCAGAGCCATCCATGATGCCTATCTGGAAGCCGGAGCAGACATCATCGAAACCAATACCTTCAATGCCACTTCGATTTCTCAGGCCGACTATGGTTTGGAAGACCTGGCCGGAGAAATCAACATGGAAGCTGCCCGGATAGCCAAAGAAGCAGCGAATGCTTGCACGGCAAAGGACCCTTCCAGGCCCCGCTTTGTTGCGGGCTCAATCGGGCCAACAAATAAAACAACCTCCCTCTCACCGGATGTAAACGACCCGGGATTCCGCGCCCTGGGTTTCGACGATTTGAAGGAGGCTTACCGCACCCAGGTCAAGGGCCTGCTGGGAGGGGGTGCGGATCTCTTTCTGATCGAAACCGTTTTCGACACCCTGAATGCCAAAGCTGCACTAATGGCTGTCAATGAGGTCCTGGCCGAAGCGGGCCTTAAAAAACCCATTATGGTTTCCGGCTCAATTACCGATGCAAGCGGCCGCACCCTTTCAGGCCAGACCCTGGAGGCCTTCATGCACTCGCTCAGCCATGTGGACTTGCTCTCAATCGGCCTCAATTGTTCCTTGGGGGCCAGTGAGATCCGCCCCTATCTGGAAGAACTCTCGTCCAAATCGGCCCGCTATGTGTCGGTACATCCAAACGCCGGTCTTCCCAACCAATTCGGTGAATATGATGAGAGCCCGGAGATCATGGCCGAAAAAATCAGGGACTTTGCCGAATCGGGTTTTGTCAACATTGTAGGAGGATGCTGCGGAACCGGCCCCGATCACATCAGGGCTATGGCCAAAGCCATAGAAGGCCTGCCAATCAGAACACCATCCAAAGGCAGGCATGGACTGAGGCTGAGCGGACTTGAAGCCCTCAATGCCTATAAGGGGGCAAACTTTATCAATATCGGGGAGCGCTGCAATGTGGCGGGAAGCCGAAAGTTTGCGCGCCTTATCCGAGAGAAAAAATACGAGGAGGCGCTGGAGATTGCCCGCCTACAGGTAGAGGATGGAGCCCAGATTCTGGATGTGAATCTGGATGATGCCATGCTCGATGCAGAGAAAGAGATGGTCACCCTCCTGAACCTGCTGCTGTCCGAACCCGAAATCAGCAGGGTTCCCATCATGGTCGATTCATCGAAGTTCAACGTCATTGAGGCCGCCCTGAAATGCATACAGGGCAAATCTGTGGTTAATTCGATCAGCCTGAAGGAAGGCGAAGCCCACTTCCTGGAACAGGCCCGCACCATCCATGGCTACGGTGCAGCAGTCATTGTGATGGCCTTCGATGAAAAGGGGCAGGCCGACTCCTACCAACGCCGCATCGAAATCTGTGAGCGTGCCTACCATCTTCTCACCTCAAAACTAAACTTCCCGCCCGAGGACATTGTCTTCGATCCAAATGTGCTATCCATTGGCACGGGCATTGAGGCCCACAACAATTACGCCGTGGACTTCATCGAAGCGACCCGTTGGATAAAAACCCATTTGCCAAACAGCAGGGTAAGCGGGGGAATCAGCAACCTCTCTTTTGCTTTTCGCGGCAACAACATTGTAAGGGAGGCCATTCATTCGGTTTTCTTGTATCATGCGATTGCAGCAGGACTCGACATGGGCATCGTAAACCCGGGCATGCTCCAGGTCTATGATGAGATTGATCCCGGACTGCTTAGGCTCACCGAAGACCTGGTGCTCAATAAGCGACCCGATGCCACGGAACGGCTGCTCGATTTTGCAGCAGAGCTCAACGACACGGGGAAAAAGGATCAAAGGCGGGATGAATGGCGCGAAAAGCCCGTGGAGGAAAGACTTAAACATGCGCTGATCAAAGGCATCACAAGACATATCGAAGAAGATACGCTGGAGGCCCACCGGAAAGCCAGGGCCGGCCTGAGAGTCATCGAGGGTCCGCTGATGGATGGCATGAACGTGGTTGGGGACCTGTTCGGGGAAGGGAAGATGTTCCTTCCGCAGGTGGTAAAAAGTGCACGGGTAATGAAACAGGCCGTTGCTGTGCTACTGCCCTTTATCGAAAATGAGAAGGCCGAAGGTGAAGGCGCCCATTCGGCAGGTACGGTGGTTTTGGCTACGGTTAAGGGCGATGTACACGACATCGGTAAAAACATCGTTGCTGTGGTACTGGCCTGCAACAATTATGAGGTGATCGACCTGGGCGTAATGGTCCCGACGGAAAAAATACTGGAGGAAGCAGTGGCCCACAAGGCCGACATCCTGGGCCTCTCCGGACTCATAACCCCCTCGCTGGAGGAGATGATCCATGTAGCCGGAGAAATGGAACGTCAGAAACTAAGCGTCCCCCTCCTGATTGGCGGGGCAACCACCTCGAGGATCCATACCGCTGTGCGTATTAACCCGGCCTATTCCGGGCCCGTAATCCATGTGAAGGACGCCTCCCGAAGCGTGGGGGTCGTTAGTCAGCTGCTATCCGACAAAAGCAGGGATGCCTTCATAGAAGCCACCCGGAACGATTACAGGGAATTGCGTGAGAAATACGACAGTTCGAGAAAAACCCTCTCCCACCTGCCCATTGAAGAGGCACGCAAGAGGAAGCTCGTGACAGACTGGGCGAGCGAAGCTGCTGTTCCTCCTGCAAAACCCGGCCACCACGTACTCCACGACTACCCGATTGAGGAAATTGTCCCCTATATCAACTGGACCTTCTTCTTTCTGATCTGGGAGCTGAAAGGAAAATTTCCCGACATCCTGAAGGATGACCATTATGGAAAAGAGGCCGAAAAGCTCTACGATGATGCCCGCAGAATGCTGGACCAGATCATTGCCGGGAAATGGATCAGTGCCGAAGCTGTGTTCGGCCTCTACCCGGCACAGTCCTCGGGTGACGATATCCTGGTTTATGCCGACGAGCAAAGAGAAAAGCCAATAGCCACATTCTGTAATCTCCGCAACCAGACCGATCGCGGGAAAGACAGTCCGAATCTCTGTCTGTCGGATTTCATTGCACCAGCCTCCTCCGGCATGCCCGATTACATCGGAGCCTTTGCCGTAACTGCCGGCAAGGGCATTGAAAAAAAGGTCAAAGAATTCGAACAAGCCAATGACGACTATAGTGCCATCATGCTGAAAGCACTGGCCGACAGGCTGGCCGAAGCGTTTACCGAACTGCTGCACGAAAAAATCCGGACCACCTATTGGGGCTATGCCCCGGATGAGAACCTGGACCTCCCGGCCCTTTTTGCCGAGGAATACCAGGGCATCAGACCCGCCCACGGCTATCCGGCCTGCCCCGATCATTCAGAAAAAGAAGTGCTTTTCGATTTACTGAGGGCAGAAAAACGGGGCATTGAGCTCACCGACAATTGGTCCATGCGACCGGCAGCGAGTGTGAGCGGACTGATTTTCGCCCGACCCAATACAAAGTACTTTCTCGTTGGAAAGATCGGTGCCGACCAGCTTAAAGACTATGCGCGGAGGAAGGGCTTAAGCCGGAAGGAAGCCGAAAAACGGCTGGCTGCCAACCTGAATTACAGCCCGGAGAAATAACTTATTTCTTTTCGATCTGAAGCCGGGCCCTCTTGTTCACAAAATCGGCTACAATCTTTCGTCCGCGCAGGGAAACATCATCCCTGCTGGAAATCTTCTCGACACTCAGATGGGGGATGTTCTGCGCCTCTACATGAATCCGCCCCTTGTTCAACCAGGCTTCCATCACGTATGTCCCTCTTTCCAGTCTCAGGCGTTTACAACAACGAATACGCATTGCCCTCACAACCTTCACATTTGTTCCCTGCAAAACCAGATTGAGTGCACTGTCTGCCTTGTTTCTGATTAAAAGCCTGCAGTATTTATCCTGAGACATGCATTTTGCTTTGAAACTCAAAGTAACACATTTCTGAGAAAAGCTGAAATATGCTTTAGAGTATCCCCTCATTCAACAACCCGTGTGGAAAAACAACGAAAGAAAAGAAATCGCTGCTTTCTTCATAAGCACTAATGATTAGCTTTACAGAATAACTGGAATACCCATGGCATACACCAAACGACATCTGGAAATCCATTCGGCCATTGCAGAGCTGCACAAGCACTATGGCGACCGGGACTTTATTCAGTTCGACACCGTTCCCGAACCCAGGGGAATAGAATACCTGGAGCCCATAGCCCGGGCCATTGAAGAACAAAAGGTGCTTCGGCTCTACTACCTGCCCTTTTACGAGGACAAGCCCTATTTCAATGAGCTCCATCCTTACATTCTGAAAGAATACCAGTTCCGTTGGTATCTGGTGGCATGGAACGCCTTCAGGGAACAGCTCCGAACCTATGCCCTCGATCGCATCCGCGATCTGCAGGAAAGCCCGGAGCTTGAATACCGTGCCCCTGATTTCGATGCAGCCGGCTATTTTAGGTATGCGATGGGGATTATTGCACCTGAAGGGGCCCCCGAACTCATCAAAATGCGGGTTCAGAAAACCCAGGCCCAATACCTGATCACCATGCCCTGGCATCCCTCACAGAACATCGCAGAGGAGGGAGAGGACTTCGTTGTTTTCAGTTTCCGGCTTCACCCCACCTATGAATTCAAATCGAAGGTACTGAGCCTGGGAAAAGACGCCGAAATCCTGGGCCCGTTGAATCTTCGGGAAAAACTGGCCGTCGAACTGAGAATGATGGCTGCCGGCTACGAAGACCAAAGGCTTAGTTCTTAGGGCTTGCAGCCTTTTTCCCGGCTACATAGTCCTCGAAAGAGCTGTGCCGATAGCTTCCTTCGCTGTAGTATTCGAGATAGACCCTGAATTGCTCTGCCCCCCTGTAGCCTGGGGCAGTTTGCAGGACCCTGCCCTGCGCATCCATGTAAGAAATCGTTGGATAGGACAGCCTGCCTTTGGTCACAATGGCAGCCAGTTCGTGGTAACCACGACTCCCGCTGTCAACAAACCTGTAGCTGCGATCACCTATTACAAGCTCTTCCTTCGCTTCTGCATTCAGCTTCACCGGATAGAAATGCTTGTTCATCATCTCAACAATGCCGGGATCAGAAAAGGTCGTGGCATCCATTCGCTTGCACCAACCACACCAATCGGTGTAAACATCAATGACCAGCACACGTGGTTCGGTCCTTGCCAGGGTCAGCGCTTCACTCAGACTGTACCATTTGATCTTCTCCTGGGAAAACAGACTGGTGCTCAAGCCAAGCAGAGCCAATAAAACCGGAACTAATCGCTTTTTCATCATGCTGTGAAAATAGTAAATATAGCCTCTGTGGCATCTATTTTTTTCTAATTTTAGAAGCCCTAACTTAAAAACCGATTTGATGGAAGCGATCAGAAAGAGCTTAAGAGACTCAAAAGCCGCACGATGGGCTGCCCTGGCCATTGTGTCATTCACCATGCTTTGCGGATACTACATTACCGATGTTATGGCTCCGCTTAAAGGCCTTCTCGAGCAGCAATTGAGTTGGAACAGTGCCGAATACGGATTCTTCACCAGTGCCTATGGCTGGTTCAACGTCTTCCTGCTGATGCTGATCATTGGTGGCATCATCCTGGACAAAATGGGTGTTCGGTTCTCCGGGCTCATGGCCGCCATCATCATGGTACTTGGAGCAGGACTAAAATACTGGGCGGTATCGACCTCGACCCTCGATGGAGTGGTCTGGAACATCCTGTGGTGGGAAACGAAGGCCCAGGTCTTCATGGCTGCCCTGGGTTTTGCCATTTTTGGCGTGGGCGTTGAGGTGGCCGGCATCACGGTTTCAAAAATCATTGTCAAATGGTTCAAAGGCAAGGAACTGGCGCTGGCTATGGGCCTTGAAATGGCCACTGCCCGGATGGGTACCGGACTGGCCATTGGGGTTTCTCTTCCCCTGGCCAAATCGATGGGGCACGTGAGCAAACCCGTTCTCCTGGGCCTCATCCTCCTCTGCATAGGGCTGATTTCCTTCATCATTTACACCTTCATGGACAGGAAACTGGAAGCCTCTGAAGAAGGGATGAACGAGGGAGAAGAGGAGGAAAGCTTCAAGGTAAGCGACATCGCCAAAATCGTCACCAACCGCGGCTGGTGGTACATTGCCATCCTCTGTGTGCTGTTCTATTCTTCGGTCTTCCCCTACCTGAAGTTTGCCACCGATCTGATGATACAGAAGTTTGAGGTATCGGAAAAGCTGGCCGGGCTGATTCCCGCCATGCTTCCCTTTGGAACCATCTTACTGACACCGGTATTCGGCAGCATTTACGACCGGAAAGGAAAGGGTGCCACCATCATGATCATCGGCGCCTTCCTGCTGATCTTTGTACACAGCATGTTCTCCCTTCCCTTCCTCAACCACTGGATCGTTGCCATCTTCCTGATGATCATACTCGGGATAGGCTTCTCACTGGTACCTTCAGCCATGTGGCCCTCCGTGCCCAAAATCATTCCCGAACGCTACCTGGGCTCTTCCTACTCCCTCATCTTCTGGGTACAGAACTGGGGCCTGATGGGCGTTCCCGCACTAATCGGCTGGGTATTGCAAAAGTATTGCATTACCGGCCATGTAATGAAAGAAGGGGTCGAAGTGGCCACCTATAACTACACCCTGCCCATGATGATTTTTACCAGCTTTGGGGTATTGGCCCTCGTTTTTGCCTTCCTGCTGAGGGCCGAAAGCAACAAGAAAGGTTATGGCCTGGAAGATCCCAATATACAGAAGAGTGAATAACCAATTAACACTTAGCATATGAACGATATAAAGATGCTTGAACCCAGGGAGCTCTGGGGACATTTTCATACCCTGACACAGATTCCGAGGCCTTCAAAGAAAGAGGCAGCCATTATTAAGTACATGAAGGAATTCGGCGAGAAGCTCGGCCTTGAAACCATCGTCGATGAGGTTGGCAATGTCATTATCAAAAAGCCTGCAAGCGCGGGGTACGAGAATCGCAAAGGGGTGGTGCTTCAGGCCCACCTCGACATGGTACCTCAAAAGAACAACGACCGGGTTTTCGATTTCGAAAAGGATCCCATTGAAACCCTGATCGACGGCGACTGGGTTACTGCCAATGGCACCACCCTGGGTAGTGACAATGGCATCGGAGTGGCTGCTGCCATGGCCGTGCTCGAATCGAAGGAACTGAAACACGGCCCGGTTGAAGCCCTCTTCACCATTGACGAGGAAACCGGAATGACCGGAGCATTCGGCCTCAAACCCGGCCTGCTTGAGGGAGAGATCCTGATCAATCTCGACTCGGAAGATGAAGGGGAAGTCTATGTGGGTTGCGCCGGAGGAATTGATGTAACAGCTACAAAGTCCTACACCGAGGAAGCCGTCCCCACCGGCTATAAGGCCTTCAGGCTTGAAGTCACAGGGCTCAGGGGAGGCCACTCGGGCATGGATATCGTGCTTGGAAGGGCCAATGCCAATAAATTGCTTTACCGCTTTCTGATGCAGGCCGAATCGGATCTGCAAATCCGTCTGGCTTCTGCAGGCGGTGGCGACCTGCGGAACGCCATCCCCAGAGAGGCGCATGCCCTTGTCCTTGTTAAAAACGAACTTGAGGAAAAATTCTCGACCCTCGTTTCCGACTATGCCAGGATGTACAAAAAGGAATTTGCCGAGACCGAACCCGATCTTTTGTTCCGTGCAACGAAAACAGATATGCCGGAAAAACTGGTCCCGAAAAATGAGCAATATGCTTTCATTCGGGCTGCCTTTGCCTGCCCAAATGGGGTGCAACGCATGAGCTGCTCAATGGATGGCCTGGTGGAAACATCCAATAACCTGGCCATCGTGCGCATCGGAAATGGGCGTTTTGAAGCCATGTGCCTTACCCGCTCATCGGTCGATTCGGCCAGAGAAGCCACCGCCTGGAAGATTGCCGCTGTATTCCATCTCATCGATGCCGATGTTAAACTCAGTGGGGCTTATCCGGGCTGGAAGCCCAATATGAACTCTCCCATTCTGAAAACCTGCAGGGAAGTGTACCATAAGCGATTTGGGAAGATTCCCGAGATCAAAGCCATCCATGCCGGACTTGAGTGTGGCCTCCTGGGCGGAGTGTATCCAAACCTGGATATGATTTCCTTCGGACCCACCATTCGCTTTCCCCACTCTCCCGACGAGAAGGTGGAGATTGCCACAGTGAAAAAGTTCTGGGATTTTCTGGTCGCCGTACTGGAAGCTATTCCTGCAAAATAAGCCATTCTCCCCGGCGGTCTTTCACCGCCGGGGCAGCCTGGCTGTTGCGGGTGCTACCTGACCGGGACATAAACCAGTTCGCCCGCCTGGTAAACAGAAATACGCCCGGACATAAGGGCTTCCGATCCCAGCATCAGCTTCAGTCCAACCACATCAGGCACCCTGTAACACAGGGTGTTTTTGTAGGCATATCCTCCCGGGTTCTTTGCCCTTCCCGAGGTATTTATCAGTGCTCCAAAACTTTGCTGGGGAATAAGGCTTAGGCGCAAAGCCCGGGTATCCTCCCCTTCTGCTGCCACAAATCCTGAGCTGCCCGAAAAATGCCCCAGCAGATGGCTGCTCATCTCCGAACCATCCCCGGGTACCACAAAAAAGACCATGCGATCGGGCCGTGCAATGACCTTTCCCGTAAACAGGCTGAGATAGGACGCCTCCAGCTCATCGACCCGGTCTATGGCTGCCTGCATGGCCTCTCCCTCGGGAAAAATATCGTATTCGCCTGTCAGTAAATCGAAGCGCCGCGAGCGCAGATCGAGGATGAATTCGGCCGCTTCGCGCGCTTTTACAGCCGTGCTTTTCTCCTCCACCACTGTGCGGCTCACAGGAACCTGAACAAATGAGGTATCCGTAACAATGGTTTTGTACATGGTCTCCTTGCGCTCGTTGAAATTTCCGTAAATACCCAGATCGGTATAGCGGAGATAGTCGGGCCGACCGACCGCACCCAAGGCCTTTCCCGGGGCCAGAACGCCAATGGTTTCGGCCCCCGACAGAATCAGCCCCTGCTCAATGAATGGTTGGAGCATATCCCGGCTGAAGGACCCGGAAAGGAGATTCAGGCTGTAGGCCTCCCGGGGATCCATCTCACTATGAGCTGTGACAGCCACATCCTCGATCTTCCATTCGGTGCTTCGTTCCCGGATGACCTCATCAATGTCGAGGTATTTCTTTGCATAATCGCGGTAAGGACCGGGAATCTTCTGCAATTCATGCATGCTGATCTCCACCATCAGCACAGTTCGGGGTAAGGCATAGCTATAGCTCCCCCGGGTATTTTCCGGTTCATCGCCCACAGGCGTGAGACGAAGCTGCAGTTCGTCGGTAGAAGCGCAGGCCCATAAGAACAGGCTGGTAAAAACAGGGATAAGTATCTTCTTCATAAGACTGTAATTTCTTGCTTCGAAATTAACATAAGCAAAGCGGTCAATAAAATAAAGCTTTCAACAGAAGCGGGGGGCCTGACAAGGCCGGACTATTCCCCCAATAATGAACGGAAGGCTGCGGGGATTTGGTCTGCAATGTCTCCGGCAATCATTCCTTCCCTGCCCTTTGCAGCTGCGGCCAGGTCCCCGGCAAAACCATGCAGAAAGACCCCGGCCAGGGCTGCATCACCGGCCCTGAGCCCCCTGGCCAACAGGGCGGTAATCAGACCGGTTAAGACGTCGCCACTTCCCCCTGTGGCCATACCCGGATTCCCTGTCGAATTGAAATAGTAGGCACCTTCAGGTGTAGCCACTCCTGTATAGGCCCCTTTTAAGACAATGTACAGCCCCAGCCGGGAGGCCAGTTCGCGCTGCTTCAAATGACGCGCATAGTCATCCTCAGAGGGCCCTGCCAGGCGGTCAAATTCACCGGGATGCGGCGTAAGAATGCTTCCGGGCGGAATCTGCTCCATAAAATGTGGATCCCCCGACAGAAGGTTCAGGGCATCAGCATCCAGGACCAGGGGCACAGGGGCACAGTTCAAGAGCTGAAGAAGGGCCACCCTGCTCAATGGATCCCGCCCGAGACCGGGGCCCACACCTATGGCCGAGTATGCCTCCAGTTGAGGCAGTGCTGTAAAGCAATCATCGGCGCTGTCCAGACTCACCATGGCCTCGGGCAGGGCTGTCTGGACCACATCATTTCCCCGTTGCGGAATGTGCAGGCTAAGAAGCCCGCAACCACCCCGAAGGGCCGAACGGCCCGAAAGCAGGGCTGCTCCCATCATTCCAAGGCTGCCCGCAATTAGCAGGGCATGCCCATAGTCCCCCTTGTGGGAAAATGCTTTGCGCACCGGAATCAGGTCCTCTACCATAGCCTTTGTAACGCGATGGTATTCGCTGGGAGTTTGTGCGATCGCCTCCCGGTGCAGGCCGATATCCCGAATGGTCCATCGCCCGACAAAACCGGCATTACAGGCAAAAAAGAAAGACAGGAAGGGCTGCTGAAAACTCAGGGTATACGCAGCCCTGATAATGGCCTCCGGATCGTTTCCCCGGTTGTCCTCACCAAAAAGCCCGGAGGGAATGTCAATGGAGACAACCCGGGCAGCGTTCTCATTAATGTGCCTGATAACGGCGGCCGGAAAGCCACGCACTGTGCGGCTCAGCCCGGAACCAAAAATGCCATCGACAACGACATCCCCGTCCTCAATTTCGGGGAGCTCGTCCCCTTCTGAAAGTGCTGCAAATTCGACCAGGGACTGGTTCATCAGACGCAGGCGGTTGATGGCACAGTCCTCCGATAATTTGCCGAATTTGAGCAGGTAGCATCTCACCCTGTATTGCCTGTCGGCCAGCATTCGCGCCAGGGCCAGGGCATCTCCCCCGTTGTTTCCGGGACCGGCAAAGACCAATACCCTGCGATCGGTTTTAAAGTGCCTGACATACCAGCCTGTGAGTTGAGCGGCAGCACGTTCCATCAGATCAATGGATTTGATGGGTTCATGATCGATGGTGTACTGGTCGATCGACCTGAGATCCGAGGCCCTGAAGATTTTCATAAGATGCTGTTCTGACCAAAATTAAGAAAAAACTATTTCTATATTTGTGGGCACTAGCAATTCAATACTCATCTAAAACTATTTCCATGTTAAAAGGACATCCCAAAGGACTTTATGTCGCCTTCTTTGCCAACATGGGTGAACGTTTCGGTTTTTACACCATGATGTCCATTCTCGTGTTGTTTCTGCAGGCCAAGTTTGGTCTGGGTGCAGAACGGGCCGGTGACATTTACAGCTGGTTTTACTTCTTCATCTATGCCCTTGGACTGGTGGGCGGCATTGTGGCCGATGCCACAAAAAAATACACGGCCGTGATCTCCATGGGCCAGGTCATCATGTTTGCAGGCTATGCGCTCATGGCTGTTCCCGGGCTCACGCTTCCCATGACGGTTGCCGCCCTGTTTACGATAGCCATTGGAAACGGCTTCTTCAAGGGGAATCTCCAGGCGGTGGTCGGACAGATGTACGACGACCCCAAGTACGACAAGGTAAGGGACAATGCCTTTCTGATCTTCTACATGGGAATCAATGTCGGGGCTTTCTTCGCCCCCTTTGCTGCAATGGGCATCCGGAACTGGTGGCTGAAAACGAACGGCTATCTGCACGATGGCTCCCTGCCGGCACTCTGTCACCAATACAAGGACGGTACGCTGCAGGACACCTCCGTGCTTCAGCAACTGGCCGATGCCGTAAGTCTAAACGGTCCTGTAAGTGACCTCGGTGCTTTTGCCGATTCCTATATCGGGGTCTTCTCCAAGGGCTACAACATGGCCTTTGGAATCGCTGCGGGGGCCATGGTCATATCGCTGCTGGCCTACCTGATTTTCCACAAATACCTGCCCAAACGTGAAAAAATTGCCGGTGAACAGAACATCACCCTGCGCGAAAAGCCCCTGGCCATTCCGGTAGCCCTGGTAGCAGGTGCCGTCACCGCTGTCCTGGTCAATTTTGTCAAAGACTTTGCCACCGGTTCGGCCATCGGCCTCTTCGTTGGTTTCGTAAGCTGGATAGCCATGATTGCCACCAAAGAGGAAAAGCAAAGGGTCGTTGCCCTGCTGCTGGTTTTCTTTGTGGTGATCTTCTTCTGGATGGGCTTCCACCAGAACGGGCTTACCATGACCTTCTTCGCCAGAGACTATACGGTGAAAACGGTGGATCCCTTCACCTATATGTTCTTCACGCTTAAAAACATTCTTTCAATAATCGTTTTCATTGCGGGCATCGTACTGCTGGTGAACCCGAAGTCACCCAGGAATACAAAGATCAGCGGTGCGGTCATGACCATAGCCGGTGGCGGATTCGGCTATTGGTTCTACAGCATGGGTGAGGCCAGCAACCCCATTGCCCCCGAGGTATTCCAGTCCTTTAACCCCCTCTTCATTGTGTCCCTCACCTTCGTGGTTATGGGAGCCTTTGCCTGGCTGAATGCCCGTGGAAAGGAGCCCTCCACGCCAAAGAAAATCGGCATTGGAATGATTATCGCCGCGCTTGGCTTTGTGATCATGGTCGTGGGCTCATTGAAACTGGTTAGCCCGGTCGACCTGCAGGTTCTCAATGATGCAGGCAAGGTGGTGGATGTAAAACCTGTTCCGGACAGCTCCAGGATTATGCCCTACTGGCTGATGTCCTCCTACCTCATTCTCACCTTTGCCGAGCTCTTCCTGAGCCCCATGGGCCTCTCCTTTGTATCGAAGGTAGCCCCTGTGCGCTTCCAGGGTGTGATGCAGGGTGGATGGCTGCTGGCCACCGCCGTAGGAAACAAGCTCCTCTTTGTGGGCAGCTTCTTCTGGGAGCGGGTTCAGCTTTGGCAGCTCTGGGCCATCTTTGTGGTCACCTGCCTGCTCTCTGCCGGCTTCATCTTCTCGATACTAAAACGGCTCGAGCGGGCCACAGAATAGGGCGCACCCAAGGCATAAAACGGCTGTCTCTCCCAGGGGGACAGTCGTTTTTTTTAGCCGCTATTCTTCAGGAGCAAACAAATCCATTACCCGGTCGAGGTCCCCGTCATTGGCTGCGGCTTCGATTCCCAGGATATGACAAAGCATGCCATAAACCTCCACATTGGAGAAAGGGGGATGGACAAAACCGTCGGAACGAAATGCAGGGCCTTTTGCAAAAAAGATGGTATGCATCCGGGTAAAGCGCGGGTCATAGCCATGTGCGCCACCCCGATAGGCCGATGCATCGGAATGGGTTCCCACACTCCAGAGGCTGTCGGCAAGCACAAGTACATCGGGAAAACGGGGATGGCTTCCATAGTGCAGATGAGCGGGGATATCGGCCTCCGCCCAGGCACCAAGCCCGTGCACAGCATTCAGCAGGCCGGCCACGGAATCGGCCATACCTTCTGCCGCATCAATCAGATATACAGGATTCCCGCCATAGAGGTCATCGATAAGCACAGTATCGACATGATCATAGATGTTGACATAGCGCTCCGGAGAAATGCTTGCCATCCCGTGGTCGGAGAGCACGATCAGATTGATTTGCGCTGCACAGGGCAGGGCATCAAGCCCCTCCATCAATTCTCCAAGAAGGGCATCCATCTCTTCGATCACAAGCCGGGTTTCCCGGGCATCGGGCCCATAGCGATGTCCGACCGCGTCGGGTTCATCGAAATACAACATGAGCAGGCCGGGCCTTTTCTCTGCAGGCAGGGCCAGCAGTTTAAGGATGGTTTCTATGCGGTCGCTGTAGGGCACATTCCCGTCGTAGAAATACTGGTAGCTCGGCCTAATCCCCCCGATCACAGCCTCACTTCCCACCCAGAAATAGGGGGCTGTAAGAATCCCCTGCTTTTCCGCACTGACCCAGATGGGCTCTCCAAAGTAACAGGCTCCGTTTTTGACCATTTCACGATTTCTTATCCGATACAAATCACCCAGATCGGAAGCAAAAAAGGTATTGTTGATGATGCCGTGCTTATCGGGAAACAACCCGGTAACCAGACTGTAGTGATTCGGGAAGGTCTTGGTTGGAAAGGAGGGAATCATCCTGCTTGCACGCACCCCTGTTTCCGCCAGTTTGTCGAAGTGGGGGGTAGCGGCATGCTTGCAATAGTCCCAACGGAAGCCATCCATGGACACCACCACAACTATCGGATCTTCATCAATCCTGTCACTCTTTTTACATGAACTTGCTGCAAGGACGAGGCCAAGCAGGCCTGGCAGCATGAAAAATACCCTCATCAATGAAACGGTCTTTTCTGTCTGAAATTCAAATAGCTCCGACCGCGACGATTGTCCATCGGCTTAAAGAAATAGTGTTCGACCGGATAGTCAGGGAGGGCCAGGGAACGAAGCTCAAGGGAGGGGGTAAACTGATAAAAGCGAAAGGCTGTATTCTCAAAGCCTCCTGCTTCTGAGACCCGCTCAAATTGATAGGGGGTCAGGACCAGGCCCGGGGAGAAATCGTCTAACTCGAGAATGAAGCGAGGCCCATAAACATCCAGTGCTTTTAAGAAATAGAAAGTGATGTCGTGGCCCGCAATCCCGTAGTTTATCCCCTTACGGGTCGTGGCCTGGGGTTCGGTATGGAACCAGGAGCGGTACTTCCCAAGGAAATCCTGCACCGCCGGGGAGCTGTACGACTTCATAAAGGGGGTGTAGTAAACCAGCCCCAGCTCGTGATAATAGCGATAATCGATGCTGGAAAAGCCCGGCCAGAATGGAGAGGCAATCAGCTCAATATCGAAGTTCTTCAATTGAAAGTAAAGAGAACTGGCCACCCTGCTGGCCAGGGCTTCATTTCGTGTAGGCACAAGCACAATGTTCTTCTTCCCGGCAGTAAGAGAATGCACAATCTCACCCGTATGATTCACATCGAGAACAAGCTCCTTGAAGGTCACCGGTTCGGAGGGACTGAATTTTTCGAAGCCCTCGAAGATGAGGGCCTGCAAAAGGGCGTGTTTTTCCGTATCAAGCGAATCGGGTTCCCTTACATAAACGATATTGCAGTTGTATTTGCTGGCTACCAACCTTGCCAGGTCGCGATACTCGGCCTCAACGGAGGGCGTAACCTGAAAAAGGTAGGGGTTTTCTTCGATAAAGGTACGCTCGTTGTAAAAGGGCGTAACCATCGGGATTTTGTGCTTACGGGAAAAGGCCGAAACGATCTCCAGATTGAAGGTGTAAAAGGGGCCAATAATCAGATCCATCTTGAGCATCTCCGGCTGCTCAAGCAAGGCCCTTGTTCTGGCCATGCTTTTCTGGGTATCGTAAAAATAAACATCGAGCTTCATGCCGCTGCGTCGCATCGAATCAATGGCCAGCAGACTGCCCTGAAAAAACTCGAGAAAGCGCACCGATTCAGGTTCTGCCTGTTCGAGTCGGTAGCGCTCGATAATACGCTGGCGCCTGGCTTCCGTCTTAACATCCCTGAGAAGGGTGTCGGGGGGAGGAGCTTCACTGTAATCAAACGGGATCATCACCCCCACCCTGTAGTTACGCTCCGAATCCCTGTGCAAAAAGGCCAGCTCCTGGTAGCCGTAATCACGGGGGGGCTCCTCAGAGAGGGCTTCATCCCCCGTGCTTTCCGGAATTTCGATATGGGATTCGGGCTGCTCAACCAATTGTGGAAGTGGAATGCGCAAGACCTGACCGGTTTTGGGGCCTCCCCAACCCAACTCAGCATTGGCGGCCTTTATATCCTGTATACTAACCCCATAGAAGCGGGATATCGAGAAAAGGGTCTCCTTCCGTTTTACCCGGTGATGGGCAAACCCTTCATCGTTGTATGCAGGCTCCCGGGCTTCATCCTCAGCCGGTTTTTCCACTCCTGCACCCGCTTTAGGCCCGGGAATAAGGATCCGCTGACCAAGTTGAAGGTTCTCCGGATCCAGGCCCGGATTGGCCAGCAAAATATCGTCTTCCGAAACTCCCAGCTGCCTGGAGATTCTGTAAATCGTCTCTCCTTCCCGCACAAGGTGAAACTTCCCGGAGGCTGAGGGAGCCGGTTCTGACGTATCGATCGCGGCTTGGCCGACTGCAGCGACAGGAATTTTCAGAGCCTGGCCAATCTGGATGCCGGAGATGGCCCCGGGATTCTCAACAGCAATTTGCTTTTCACTCACATTGTAGGCTCTGGAGATCGAATACAGGGTCTGCCCGGGCTCCACCACATGAATGAAATAAACGGTCCCGTCCAGAATGACTTTGTTGGTTGATCGTTCGACCCGAACTGCCGGCGACCCGCCTTCCTGGGAATGAGCAGGAAGCAGCAGGCACAACAGAGCCGCTGCAAGGACAATCAGGCTATTTTTTCGATAGAAAACCATTGATATTGTTTAGAATGCGCGCTGAGATATTGGTGGTATCGGCCTTTTCAAAACGATCACCGGTGATGCGTTCGTACAATTCGATATAGCGATCCGACACCTCCGCTATAAAGTCATCAGGCATTTCGGGAAGCTCCTGGCCCTCCTGACCCTGAAAACCCGCTGATATGAGCCACTGTCTGACAAATTCCTTGGAGAGTTGTTTCTGCTGCTCTCCCTTTCTCTGGCGTTCTTCATAGCCATCGGCGTAGAAATACCTCGAGGAATCGGGTGTGTGAATTTCATCGATCAGAACGATCTCCCCGTCGACCTTTCCGAATTCATACTTCGTATCGACCAGAATAAGCCCCATCTCAGCAGCCATCGCGGTACCTCGGGCAAAGAGCTTGCGGGTATAGTCCTCAAGACGGATATAGTCCTCCTCCCCGACCAGCCTGCTCGACAAGATTTCCTCTCTGGAGATATCCTCATCATGTCCCACCATGGCTTTGGTGGTCGGGGTTAGCAGAGGCTCGGGGAAGCGATCGTGCTCATTCATGCCTTCGGGCAAGGGAACGCCACAAATACTTCGTTTTCCTGCCTTGTACTCCCTCCAGGCATGTCCGGTCAGATAGCCCCTGATCACCATCTCCACCTTGAAAGGTTCGGCAAAACGGCCTACAGTCACATTGGGGTCGGGCGTGGCAATCTTCCAGTTTGGAACAATGTCTTCCGTCGCATCCAGAAACTTTGCAGCAATCTGATTCAGGACCTGTCCCTTGTAAGGGATGCCTTTGGGAAGCACGACATCGAAGGCCGAGATCCGGTCCGAGACCACCATGGCCAGATATTCGTCATTGATGTTGTATACATCTCTCACCTTTCCGGTGTACAAACTCTTTTGTCCTTCCAGCTGAAAGCTGGTTCCTGTTAGTGCATTCGCCATGCTTATCTTGTTTTGGATTTCTTTTCCTTGCTTATCGGCTCCTTTTCCATCCGTCCATAGGCCTGTACAATTGAGCGTACAAGGCGATGCCGGATAATATCCCGTTCATCAAAACCAATGATGCTGATCCCCCTGATGCCTTTCAGGATGTGCATAGCCTGAAGCAGACCGGAATCCTGCCGGGCTGCCAGATCAACCTGGGTGTCATCGCCGGTAACAATGAATTTGGCATGAGGGCCCATGCGGGTGAGGAACATTTTAAACTGACTGGAAGTCGCATTCTGGGCTTCGTCCAAAATCACAAAGGCATGATCAAGGGTTCTCCCCCTCATATAAGCCAGGGGAGCAATCTGAATGGTTCCATCCTCCATGAACTGGGCCAGTTTTTTGGCCGGAATCATATCCCGCAGCGCATCGTAAAGGGGCTGGAGGTAGGGATCCAGTTTCTCCTTCAGGTCGCCGGGCAGGAAGCCCAGTTTCTCTCCGGCTTCAACTGCAGGCCTGGTGAGTACAATTCTGCTCACCTCGCGCTCCTTCAGTGCCCGGACTGCCATGGCAATGGCCGTATAGGTTTTTCCGGTTCCGGCAGGTCCTACGGCAAGCAGAAGATCATTTGCCCTGCCTTCATCGACCAGCCTGCGCTGATTCACGGTCAGAGCCCTGATCTTTCGCCCCTTCTCGCCATGCAGAAGAATCTTCTCCCCTTCGGTCTGCTCTCCGACCGGCCGGCCAAGCAGCTCATCAATATCGGCCAGACTCAGCTGGGACGATTGCTGAACCTGGGTCTTGTATAAGTCCACCTTCTCCACCAACTCTTCGATCCGGGCCTGGTGACCACTTACCCGAATCTCATTCCCCCTTGGAACAATCTTCAGATCGTGAAAAAAAAGGATGAATCTGTCGAAACGAACATTGTTTACTCCAAAGAAATCAACCGGATTCACAAGGTCCAAATAGATCAGCTTTTCAGCCATAGATTGAATTATAATCGCTACTTTTGCTAACGCAAAATAAGCTGTTTTTTCCGACATTCCAATAAGAAAATCCCGACTGCCAAACCATGCACACAGTCACGCTCACCTCCGATTGGAAAGCTGATGATTACTATGTGGCAGCGCTTAAAGGCAGCCTGCTCTCGGGCTTCCCTGATTTTCGAATGATCGACATCTCACACAGGGTGGACAGCTTCAATATCAACCAGGCGGCCTTCCTCATCCGAAACAGTTACAAGTACTGTCCTGCCGGGAGCATCCACCTCTGCGCTGTGACTACCGGCAGCTTCAACGGCCGGCAGCTCGCAGCCTATAGGGATGGACACTACTTTCTTTGTGCAGACAATGGGATGTTGAGCCTGATGGCTGAAGGCGAGACCGAAGAAGTTGTTGTCTTAGATCACGACGGCGGCAGCTTCCCTGCGCTGGAGACCCTGGCACCTGCCGCCTGTGCCCTGGCCAGGGGACAAAAGCTGTCATCCCTGGGGAAGCAGGCAGAAAACATCGAAAGCAGGACGCCCTTGCGCCCTGTCATCACCAGTGGAAGCATTAGCGGCCGAATCATCTACCTGGATTCGTACGAAAATGCCATTTCAAACATCTCAAAGGCCTTGTTTGAGCATGTGGGAAAGGGACGGCCATTTGAGATCCTGGTACAGAGTAAACAGAACATCATCAGAAAACTGAGCCGGCATTACCACGATTGTCCGCCAGGCGATTTACTGGCCCTGTTCAATGCTGCAGGACTGCTGGAAATCGCAATGTGCGAAGGCAATGCCGGCGGGCTGCACAATCTCACCACCCGTTCCAGCATCAGGGTGGAATTTAAAGACCCGGAAAATGCATAGTACAAAGGAAAAACTGGAGGCTTTCAAGCGCCTGCTCGAGATCATGGATGAACTCAGGACAAAATGCCCCTGGGACAGGGAGCAGACCCTCGACAGCCTCAGAAACCTAACCATAGAGGAAACCTATGAGCTGGCCGACGCGATTATGGACCAGGATCTGGAAGAGATCCGAAAAGAGTTGGGCGACCTCATACTCCACATTGTATTCTATGCCAAAATTGGAAGCGAGAAAGGGGCCTTTGACATCAAGGACGTTCTGGATGGGGTCAATAACAAACTGGTGTTCAGACATCCACACGTATTTGCCGAAAGAGAGGTAAAGGATTCCGGCGAGGTGATTCAAAACTGGGAGGAACTGAAGATGAAGGAAGGCAATCGCTCGGTCCTGGCCGGGGTTCCGGTTTCACTCCCGGCAATGATCAAATCCCACCGGATTCAGGACAAGGTAAGGGCTGTTGGCTTCGACTGGGATCGCCGGGAGCAGGTCTGGGACAAGATCGACGAGGAAATGCGTGAAGTCAGACACGAAGTCGTGAATGGATCCGATCAGGAACGGATCGAAGAAGAAATGGGCGATCTCCTCTTCTCCATCGTAAATGCGGCCAGGCTCTACAACATCGAACCGGAAACGGCCCTTGAACGGACAAACCGAAAGTTTATTAAGCGTTTTAAGTACCTTGAGAAAAAAGCCGCTGAACAGCACCGCTCATTAAAGGACATGTCCCTGGAGGAAATGGATCGCATCTGGGAAGAAGCCAAGGGCCTGGATTAAAGACCGTTCCAGCGCCTATGCCCCGGAAGCTTCCGCTGCCTGCTCCTGGTCAGCATCGGCCTTATCATCAGCCTCCTCCTCTTTTTCAACAGGCTCGAGCATATCCTGGGCCTGGAGCTGGTTATACCACTGCAGCACTTTCTTAATATCCGAGACATATACACGCTCGGTGTCATAGTCGGGCACAAGTGTTCCAAAATAGGCTTTCAGCTCCTCCGGGGAAGACTTGTGAGAAAGGCAGGCTTTCCCGTCCTCCTTTTCGTAGATGGCCATGAAAACATCCGAAAGTGGCAGCTCTGCCTCAGTGGTGAATATGGCAATGTCCTCGAGAGAGCTCAGCCTGGCTGTGGCAGGTGCCACATGCCTCTTGCGGTCCTCCAGTGATTCAACCACGATCCCGTTGCGGGCCTGAGCCAGAAATCGAAACAGTCCCCCCTTGCCCGCTATCGACAGAATGTCCTTCAGCTTGATCGTCCTCATATCTTCAAGATTTTTTTCAGAATGGGTGCAAATATAGCACTTCTAGCTAATTCCCCGCTCCTTCTTTACCTGCTCGTAGGCCTCCTGCACCTTCCTGAATTTCTCCTGGGCTACTTTTTTAAAATCCTCACCCAGATGGCTCACCTTGTCGGGATGGTACTTCATGGCCATACCCCTGTAGGCTTTTTTGACTTCATCATCACTTGCCGATGGCTCAATCTCCAGGATCTTGTAGGCTGCATCGCTCTGGCTCACAAACATGGCCCGGATACTCTGAAAATCCGAATCGGAAAGGCGCATATAGCCCGCAATGCGGCTGAGGACATC
>PDRI01000072.1 GCA_002748055.1 Bacteroidota bacterium
CAAACCTCGATTGTCATTGAGGCGCAAATCGCGGCGGAACCAAAATATGCTCACATCCTCACTGTTGTTCATCATGCCCGGCTGATTGAATAATCAGATATGCGAAATAAGTTAATTCGGAGCTCAGAAAAAAACACCGCACCCTTCAAGAAAGCTAAAACTATGCTAACTTGCGACTAATCGATAGATTCTTAGCATCATAAACTTTAACGATATGAAAACCAACCGCCGTGATTTTATTCGAAACAGTGCACTCCTTACGGCCGGTGCGCTTGTACTTCCTTCTCTAAAAGCCTCTCCAGGAATGTATAGTGCCACAGCAATGAAGCCGGGCCTCCAGGTCTATTCGGTCCGAAAACAATTGCTGGAGGACTTTGAAGGCACCATGAAGTATATCTCCGAAGTGGGTTACACCTACCTGGAAGGCTATGGGCTTGGAACAGACGGTCTTTTCCTCGGAAAATACACTGCAAAGGAGTACAACAATGTCATCACCGACCTGGGTATGGAACTGAAATCGACCCATTGTTCCTATGCTAAAGCAGAAGATGCCGGAGCCATGATCGATGCAGCTGCCAGCACAGGCGCCGAGTACCTGATAGTCCCATCCACACCGGGCAATCTTCGAAAAACACTTGATGACTGGAAAGCCGTTGCTGAAAACTACAACAAGCTTGGAGAGCTTTGTAAAAAGGCCGGAATGAGGTTTGGCTATCACAACCACACCTTCGAATTTAAAGCGATTGATGGCATCCTGCCCATGGAGTTTCTGATCGCTTCCACCGATAAGGATTTGGTATTCTTCGAAGCCGATCTTTTCTGGGTTACCAGGGCCGGCTATGATCCCCTCAGGCTCTTAAAACAGTTCCCCGGCCGCATCTTTTTGTTCCATGTTAAGGATGCCAACGCCGACCTGGAACCTGCAACGGTCGGAAAGGGCATCATCGATTTCAAATCCATTTTTGAAATCGCTCGCGCCGATTCACTCCATTACTACTTTGTTGAAGACGAGCGACTCGACAATCCTTTCAAGAACATTAAGGACGATTACAACTATGTATCGGCCCAGCCCTATATGAACTGAATTGCATTGACTATTCCCAGCATTTAAAAAAACGCCAGGCTCATGATGAAGCATCTGCATAATTTGGCGCTGATAATGGCGCTTTTTCTCCTCTTTGGCCCCCTTCCCCGGAGCAAAGCCTGCACCATTATCGCTGTAGGTAAAAAGGCCTCGGCCGATGGCTCGGTCATCATCTCCCACACCGATTGTGGTGCCGATTGCAGAATCAGGGTTGTTCCGGGCAAGAACTTCCCGGAAGGCAGCATGGCACCGGTTTACTGGGGCATACAGGACGTTCACAGACCGCTGAACGACTATGGCGAGGTCCTGGGCTACATCCCCCAGGTGAAAGAAACCTATAGCTATTTTCACTCGGCCTATCCGCACATGAATGTCCACCAATTGGCCATAGGTGAAAGCACCACCAGCCAACGGGAAGAGCTCATGGTCGACATGGCGGTCTGCAAGCAGATCATGACCATTGAGCAGGCTCAGGCCTTTGCTCTTCAGCGTTATAAGACGGCCCGGGAAGCAACAGCCTTTATCGGCCATCTGATGAGTAAATACGGATTCTTACCCTCCTGTGGAGGCGAATCTGAAACCCTGGTCATTGGAGATACCGAAGAAATATGGGTGTTTGAGGTCTTCAGCGTGGGCAATGGCTGGGATCCGGAAAGTGGAGAACCCGGTGCCATCTGGGTGGCCCAGCGGATTCCCGATGACCATGCCCTTGTTGTGGCCAATTGGTCCATCATCAAGGAGGTAGATTCGAAAGACAAGGACAATTTCATGGTCTCTCCCAACTACATGAGCTTTGCCATTGATAAAGGATGGTACAATCCTGAGGGCAACAAACCCTTTGTCTGGCAGGAGGTTTATGCCCCCATGCCCCGGGAATGGGCGACCAACCGCCTGTGGCTTTTCTACAGCAGCTATGCACCTTCCTATGCCGACTGGCCAAAACGCCGTCTGGAAGACGGACACATGATGGGGTATAACCAATACATCCAGTATGTTGAACCCCTTTCCATCTACCCTACCTCCGTGGCTCCGGAAAGGCAAATAGCCGTCCAGGATGTTATGGCCTTTCAGCGCTCCACCTTCGAAGGCACGATCTACGACAAAACCGAGGACTTCGACTGGTATGTGCCCGACGGCAAGGGCGGCATGAAAAAGAGTCCTTTGGCTACCCCCTTTCCCAGCAAGGATATGCGGGAACTCCTCGACATTAATAACCGCCGGAATGTGGCCCGTCCACAGGGTTACTATGGCATGATTGCCCAGCTCAGGGGATGGCTTCCCGATCCCATCGGCGGAATCTACTGGGTCTTCCTTGATAACGCCTATACCAGCCCCTACGTACCCATTTACGCAGGTACCCGGGAGATTGCCAATTGCTACAAGAATTTCGATCCGACCTCTTACAATCCGGGCTCTGCCTGCTGGGCCATCGATTTCGTCGACAACCTTCTCTATCTAAAATGGCAGGAAGCCATTAAGGATGTCTGGGCCGTTCGTGATCCCTACGAAGCCAGGCTGTTCAAGGAACGCGACCTAATTGATACCGAAGCACTTGCTCTCTACGAGCTAGATCCCGAAAAGGCACTGGACTACCTTACCACCTATAGCCAGGCTGCCATGCAGGAGGTGCTTTTGATGTACACCCGGCTTCATGACGAACTCATCGTAAAATATACCAACAGCAGGTGATTGGGAAAAAAGAGAAGACCCTGAAATGTCCGGAATGCGGATTGGTATTTGATCACGACCGCGACTATCGGCATTGCAGCAATTGCTTTGCCTGCACCGGATGTGAGATTTTCCGCTGTCCGGGCTGTGACAGTGAAGTCGTTTTAAAAGCCAGGGCAAATCCTTAAGCAACAGGGAGAGATTCCCGTGCTGCTTTGCAGCTGCATATCGAACACTGAACACTATGTACAGCAAGGAAGAAGCAAAAGCAAAAAGAGAGGCCTTTTGGGATTCCTTTAAGCGTTATTCTGCAGACAGGCGCAGAAAAAAGGGACTGAGTCCCGAGTGGATGCTGACCCGCACCGGTATAAAGGCTCTCAACCTGCGCTTCCATGTAGACAGGGAGCTAGCCCAGGTCGGCATCGACCTGGAAACTAGAAATATGGATAAACGACTCGAGCTCTATGAAAAACTTGAGGCCGTAAAGAAGATTCTGGAAGAAGCCATGGGTGAAGCGATGAAATGGGAACTCGAATACATCCGGGAAAATGGAAAATCGGTCAGCCGAATCTATCTGGAAATCTGCGATGTGGACATTTACCGGCAGGAAAGCTGGAAAAGGGCTCAGACCTTTATGTTTGAGAAAATGATGCGACTCGAGGCTTTTTATGGAGAATACAGAGACTATTTCAAATTCGGATAAGCCATGAAACCAAGCCCCGTCTACCTGCTCCTTGCAGCCACAATGCTCTTAGCCCCCGGAACGCTCAGGAGCCAGGAAAGCCCGGCTGCGCATACCGAAGGCTATTGTCTTGAAAATAAAGTAGAACTGGCCAATCTTTTTAAGCATGCAGAACCTGCAGAAACAAGGGGCCGGGTACAAACCCTGATCGTACCAGATGCAGGCCCTGTTTATTCGGGGCGGGTGGCCGCCTCTGGCTATGCCAGCATTCCGGCCAATGCTACATACGACAACATTTTCATTCTGGCTGCACCGCGCCATGCCGGCTTCGACGGAGTCTCTGTCCAAAACACCGAAAACTACCTGAGCCCCTTGGGAAAGATAGCGGTAAACCGGGATATTGCAAACGAGCTAATTGCTGCAAACAGCTTTATCAGCTACAGGCCCGGGGCCCACGAAAAAACACACAGCATAGAGGTTCAGCTTCCCTACCTTCAGTACCATTTTAAGCACCTTCCTCCCATTATTCCTGTTTTAATAGGATCCTCATCTGTAGCTACTTCAAGAGATCTGGCCAGAGCTTTACTTCCATATTTTAGCCCCGGAAACCTCTTCATCATATCGACGAATTTCTCGCAATATCCTGACTACGAAAATGCCAGGCGTATTGATGGCATCACCGGAGATGCGCTGATAAAGAAAAATGCGGCCCTCTTTTACCGTAGCCTTCAAAAGAACGCCGAGGCAGGCTGCAAAAAGCTTTCAACCCCCTGTCACGGTTGGAGTGCAGTGCTCACCATGCTCTACATGGCCGAAAGGCAGGACGCACTTAAATTGCTGCCGGTTTCTTACAGGAATTCGGGCGACAGCGAAATGGGGAATAAGAACCAGGTGGTAGGCTATTGGAGCATTCTGGGGGAATTGCAACATGCTTTTGATTTACAGCTTAGTGTGGAAGAAAAAGAGGAACTTCTCCGAATCGCCCGCACTTCTCTTTCAAAGCACTTCGGAGTTGACGACAACAGGGTTCCGGACCAGGAGAAGCGCTATCCCGTGCTAAACAGCAAGGCCGGTGCCATTGTCAGCCTCTACATGGGAAAAAAGCTCAGGGGCAGCTTCGGGCAGTTTTTCCCCGATCTGCCCCTGCACAGGCTCATTGCCGAACTCAGCCTTGCATCGGCCTTAAATGACAAGCGCTTCGCTCCTGTTGAAGCCAGCGAACTTCCTTACATCAGGATAGAAATCAGTATTTTATCTCCACTCAGACGGATCTCAAACCCGGAAGAAATCGAGCCCGGCAGGCACGGGATCTATATGCGTAAGGATGGGAAATCGGGTAGTTGCCTCCCCTATGAGGCTGAAAATGCAGCCTGGTCCAGGGAAGACTTCCTTGCGTACTGTGCCCGTGAAAAAGCCGGCATTGGAAGGGAAGGCTGGAAAGAAGCCGAAGTCTATATCTTTGAGGCTCTGGTATTTAATGAAAAGAAAACCATAAAAACCATCGCCATGAAAGCCAGGGATTACAATCCACTAAACGAATTTGAGAGCTTTGTTATGCTGAATAAAGGGACCGAGCGTCCCTTCACGGGCAAATATGTAAGTCATAAAGAGACCGGGATTTACATTTGCCGGCAGTGCAATGCCCCTCTTTATCGGTCCAGCGACAAA
>PDRI01000010.1 GCA_002748055.1 Bacteroidota bacterium
ATCATGGCATCGCCTTCAACCAGTGAGGACTTAATGATGGTTTCTGCCATAGGGTCTTCGAGGTATTTCTGGATGGCACGCTTCAGGGGACGCGCACCGTACTGGATGTCGTAGCCTTTGTCCAGGACATAATCCTTGGCCTCTTCCGAGAGTTTGATTTCAAATCCAAGGGTTTGCACGCGCTGGTAGAGGCCCCTGAGTTCGATGTCGATAATCTTGTGAATATCGTCTCGGGAAAGGGTGTTGAAGAGAACAACATCGTCGATCCGGTTCAGAAATTCCGGAGCAAAAGCACGCTTCAGGGCCTTTTGGATCACACTCTTCGCGTGGTCGTTGGCAGCATTCTGACGGGCTTTTGTGGCAAAGCCGACGCCCTGGCCAAAATCCTTCAGTTCGCGGGTTCCGATGTTGGAGGTCATAATCACAATGGTGTTGCGAAAATCGACCCGACGCCCCAGACTGTCGGTCAGTTGTCCTTCGTCGAGGACCTGCAAAAGGATGTTGAATACATCGGGATGTGCCTTTTCAATCTCGTCGAGCAATACGACTGCATAAGGCTTGCGCCTGACCTTTTCAGTAAGCTGACCACCCTCTTCATAGCCCACATAGCCCGGAGGGGCTCCAACCAGACGGGAGACAGAGAATTTCTCCATGTATTCACTCATATCTATGCGAATCAGGTTGTCGACCGATTCAAAGAGGTATTCGGCAAGCACCTTGGCCATCTGGGTTTTACCAACACCGGTTGGGCCAAGGAAGACAAAGGTTCCAATGGGTTTGTTCGGGTCCTTCAGGCCGGCGCGGTTACGCTGGATGGATTTCACCACTTTGCTGATGGCTTCGTCCTGGCCGATCACACTGCCCCGCAGTTCATCGGCCATCTTAAGGAGGCGTGCACCTTCGGTCTGGGCAATGCGCTGCACCGGAACACCGGTCATCATGGCCACAACCTCCGCCACCTTCTCTTCGTCCACGGTTTCCCGGTTAAGGGATAGCTCTTTCTCCCATTTCTTTTTCTCGGAATCGAGACGATCGAGCAGTTCCTTTTCCTTGTCGCGGTAGTTGGCCGCCTTTTCAAAGTTCTGGTCCTTAACAGCCTGGATTTTTTCCTGTTTCGTATATTCAATGTCCTTCTCCAGCGACACAATGGTATCCGGCACAACGATGTTGGAGATGTGGACCCGGGAACCGGCCTCGTCGAGGGCATCAATGGCCTTGTCGGGCAGGTGCCTGTCACTGATGTAGCGCTGTGTGAGCTTTACACAGGCTTCGATGGCAGCCTCGGTGTAGCTTACGTTGTGATGTTCTTCGTAGCGTTCCTTGATATTCTTCAGAATATCGATGGTTTCATCAAAGGAAGTGGGTTCGACCATGACCTTTTGAAAACGGCGCTCAAGGGCACCATCTTTCTCAATGTGCTGGCGGTATTCATCCAGCGTGGTGGCACCTATGCACTGGATCTCGCCCCGGGCCAGTGCAGGCTTCAGCATATTGGCTGCATCCAGGGAACCGGTTGCCCCCCCGGCACCCACAATGGTATGGATTTCATCGATGAACAAGATGATGGATGGATTCTTAACCAGTTCGTTCAGGATGGCCTTCATGCGCTCCTCAAATTGCCCCCTGTACTTGGTTCCTGCAACAATGGAGGCCAGATCGAGGGTGACAACGCGCTTGTCGAAGAGGACACGGCTAACTTTACGCTGTATGATGCGTAGTGCAAGTCCTTCCGCAATAGCCGACTTGCCAACGCCGGGTTCTCCGATTAAAATGGGATTGTTCTTTTTTCTACGGCTGAGAATCTGTGCAAGTCTTTCGATTTCCGTCTCTCTTCCCACAATGGGGTCGAGCCGGTCTTCTTCCGCAGCCTTGGTAAGGTCAATGCCGAAATTGTCAAGTACAGGCGTGTCAGAACTCGATTTAGGGCTCGAACCAGCACTCCCTTTGCTGCTGCCTCCCCCCATGGAACCACCTCCACCAAAGGGGCCTTTCGGTTCGTCATCGTCTTCGCCCGGGAAGTCGGCTTTGCTCTCGGGAAGGGAATTGCTGATTTCCTGTTTTACCTTATTGTAAGAAATTCCGTTTTCGACCAGATAGCGGGTCGCATAATTATTGTCGTCCTTCAGAATAGCCAGAAGGAGGTGGTTGGTGTCAATGGTTTTCTCCTTCATAGCCCTGGCCTCCAGATGGGTCAGTTTAAGGATACGCTCAGCACTTTTCAGAAGGGGCAGGCTTTCGGGATCTGCCACAGTGGCAGGTTGTTCGTTTCGAATGCTCTTCTCAATCGCCATTCTCAGGTCATATAGTTCTACACCCAGGACCACCAGTACATCAATGGCCAGACCTTCTCCATCCCTCAGTATTCCCAGGAAAAGATGCTCTATGCCAATGTGCGAATTTCCCAGCCTTACCGCCTCTTCCTTGCTATAGCCTAATACGTCTCTTATTCGTTGTGAAAATTGTGCATCCATAGGACTGCTTCCCTTCATTTTAGTTGAAACAAAGTAACTAATATGGCTTGAGATAAGCAATAGGGCAATCAGGTCTTATAAACAGCCCAATGTTGATAAAAGGACCTCTTTTACGTGGTATTTAGGGGGGAAATCCGTATTTTCGTATGTTGCTGAAAAGAGCAGAAATAAAGTATTTAAAACATTGAGAACCAATTAGTTACAAATTGATGAGTGAAGGAGAAAAAATACTTAGAATAAACATTGAGGAGGAGATGAAATCGGCTTACATCGACTATTCGATGTCGGTCATTGTTTCCAGGGCCCTTCCCGATGTAAGGGACGGCATGAAACCCGTTCACAGAAGGGTGCTTTTTGGCATGCAGGAACTGGGTGTTTTGTCTGGAAAACCGTATAAAAAATCGGCCAGAATCGTAGGGGAGGTGCTGGGTAAGTATCACCCCCATGGAGATTCTTCCGTATATGATGCCATGGTTCGCATGGCCCAGGAATGGTCCCTGCGTTATCCATTGGTTCAGGGTCAGGGTAACTTTGGCTCTGTCGATGGTGACAGCCCTGCAGCCATGCGTTACACCGAGGCCAGGCTGCAGCGGATTGCAGAGGAAACCATGGCCGATTTGGATAAGAATACGGTTGATTTTCAACTCAATTTCGACGATACCATAGAAGAACCTTCCGTTCTGCCTACCCGCATCCCGACCCTTCTGGTTAATGGAACCTCCGGTATTGCTGTAGGTATGGCGACCAATATGCCCCCGCACAACCTGAGTGACGCGGTCAGGGCCATTGTGGCCTATATCGACAACAAAGAAATCGAAATCAGCGAGCTGACCGAGATCCTGAAGGCTCCTGATTTTCCGACAGGTGGAATCATTTATGGTTACAATGGCGTTAAGGAGGCTTATGAAACAGGACGAGGCCGGATTGTTGTCAGGGCCAGGAGTGAGATCGAAGTGACCGATACAGGGCGGGAGAAGATCGTTATTACCGAGATTCCTTATATGGTGAATAAGGCTGAATTGATTCGCAAGACGGCCGACCTGATCAATGAAAAGAAGCTGGAAGGCATCTCCTACATCAATGATGAATCGGACCGCCAGGGTATGCGCATTGTCATCATTCTGAAAAAGGATGCCAGTGCCCATGTGGTTTTAAACAACCTCCTGAAATATACGCAGCTGCAGACTTCTTTCAATGTGAACAATATTGCATTGGTGAAGGGACGTCCCCGCACCCTGAATCTGAAACAGCTCATTGGCTACTTTGTCGACCATCGGCATGATGTAGTTGTGCGTCGTACCCGCTATGAGCTGGAGCAGGCCGAAAAGCGTGCGCACATCCTGGAGGGCTTGCTGAAGGCACTGGATCATATTGACGAGGTGATTGCGCTGATCCGGGGATCGAAGACGCCCGAAGAGGCCCGCGATGGCCTGATGGAAAGGTTTGGTTTTACCGAGGTGCAGTCGCGTGCCATTCTGGATATGCGTTTGCAGCGCCTGGTCGGGCTCGAAAGGGAAAAGTTGCGTGCCGAGTACCAGGAATTGATGGAGAAGATTGAGTACTACAAGCGGGTTCTTTCCGATGAAGCCCTGCGCATGCAGATCATCAAGGAAGAGTTACTCGAGGTCCGGGAGAAATATGGGGATGAACGCCGTACCGAAATCGTGCCCGACGAGGGAGAATTCGATCCGGAAGACTTCTATGCCGATGATGACATGGTTATTACCATTTCGAAGCTGGGCTATATCAAGCGCACTCCGCTTCAGGAGTTCAGAACCCAGCATAGGGGAGGTGTGGGTGCCAAAGGAAGCACCACCCGGGACGAAGACTTCATGGTCAATATGTTTGTGGCAACCATGCACAACACCATCCTTTTCTTTACCGAGAACGGGAAGTGCTACTGGCTTAAGGTTTATCAGATTCCTGAAGGGACCAGGGCCAGCAAGGGGCGTGCCATTCAAAACCTGATCAACATAGAGAAGGATGATACCGTTAAAACCTTTGTAAATGTCAAGAGTCTGAAAGACGAGGACTACATCCGGAACAACTACCTGATTCTGGCTACAAAGAAGGGCATCATTAAGAAAACTAAGCTTGAGGCTTATTCCCGCCCACGTCAGAACGGCATCAATGCCATCGTGATCAGAGAAGGGGATATGTTGCTGGATGCCAGGCTTACAGACGGCGATATGGAGCTTATGCTGGCCGTTCGTTCCGGCAAAGCCATCCGCTTCCATGAAAACACCGTCCGGGCAGTAGGCCGAACAGCCTCCGGGGTAAAGGGAATCACCCTCGGAAGCGAAAAGGATGAGGTTGTTGGCATCGTTACTGCAAAGGAAGGTGAACGTGACATTCTGGTGGTATCTGAGCACGGTTATGGGAAGCGTTCGGTCCTCGATGATTACCGGATAACCAATCGCGGGGGAAAGGGTGTAAAAACCATAAATATCACAGAAAAAACCGGTCAACTGATTGCCATTAAGGCTGTGACCGATCAGGAAGATCTGATGATCATTACCGAGGCAGGTATTGCCATTCGTCTGGCCGTGGAGGGGCTCCGGGTAATGGGGCGGAACACTCAGGGTGTCAG
>PDRI01000063.1 GCA_002748055.1 Bacteroidota bacterium
ACGAGGAACCCTGTTCCGAGTAATCCCTCTCTCTCCGCAATTATTCTCCGGAATAGCGGACTTTTCTGTTTCAGGCAGGAAAGAGGGTTCGAACCGAGCTCAAAGGGCGAGCTCACGAGGAACCCTGTTCCGAGTAACCGAGCCCGAAGGGCGAGCTCACGAGGAACCTCGTTCCGGGTATTCCTCTCTCCGCTAAAGTTTGTATATTAGTATCGTTTTGATACCAGAATCTTAATTTGGAAATTACGTTTAATTATAAAAAGTAAAACAAACAAACAACACCATGAAAAAACTATTCGCTTTGATAGCCGTAATCGGGATGCTTTTTATGGGAGCATCGGTCTTCGCGCAGGATCAGGAAGCGCCTGCCACTGAAGAAGATACCACACAGGTTGTGGAAGAGGCCGTTCAGGCCCCGGCCCCGGCTGAGGAAGTCGTCCCTGCTGAAGAAGGTGGCGGACTGGCCGTTCTCCACACCACACTTAAGACCAAATTCATCGAAGGTGGAGCTGGTTTTATGGGTGCTGTGCTGCTTACCCTGATCTTCGGCCTTGCACTGGCATTTGAAAGGGTGATCTATCTGAACCTGGCCTCAACCAACACCGACAAGCTCGTGGATGCTGTGGAAGATGCACTCAACAACGGTGGTGTTGAAGCTGCCAAGGAACTGTGCCGCAACTCCCGTGGCCCGGTTGCCAGTATCTTCTACCAGGGGCTCGACAGGGTTGATCAGGGCATCGACGTTGTAGAAAAGTCGGTTGTTTCCTACGGTAGTGTACAGATGGGGCTACTCGAGAAAAACCTCTCCTGGATCTCCCTCTTCATCGCCATTGCGCCTATGCTTGGCTTTATGGGTACCGTAATCGGGATGATCGAGGCCTTCGATACCATCCAGCAGGAAGGAGATATTTCTCCGACTATTGTGGCAGCAGGTATCAAAATCGCCCTGATTACCACTGTAACCGGTCTGATGGTGGCCATCATTCTGCAGATATTCTACAACTACCTGATTTCGCAGATTGACAGCATCGTAAACAAAATGGAAGATGCTTCCATTTCACTTGTAGACCTGCTGGTAAAGCACAACCTTAAAAAATAAGAAGCTATGGCTTTTTCGAAACTGTCTAAAATCATTCTATTCGTCATAACGGGCATCTCGCTGGTTGTGGTTCTCTTCTTCTTTCTGGCCGAAAACTCGGACAGGTTCGATGAACTTGAGGACACAGTCGCCGAGCTCACCGCTCCGGCAGATCTGCCGCTGGCCACCCTCCCCACCGTGGATTCGCTTGCTGCAGACAGTACCGCTTCGGATTCGACGGCTGCAGCGCTTATCGAAGATGCCGGAAGCACAGCCCTAGCTGCTCCCGAAGTAGCCGAAACTCCAACGGTAAACATACGTGAAGAGCTTTCCCTGGCCGATTATCTCATCTATATCCATACGGATATCGCGCTGGTATGGGCCTATATTCTGGCCATCCTTACAGCAGTATCTTCGCTTTTGTTCCCCTTGCTTAAAGTCTTCTCAAATCCGAAGGGCTTTATCAAGCTTGGCGCAGTAGTGGTAGTTGCCGCAATTTTAATTGTGGTATCCTATGTGCTGTCCTCCGGAACACCCATTGAGATTGTGGGATACACTGGCACCGCAAACAGCGATCCCGGAACGCTGAAAATGGTAGACACCGTCCTCTTCGTGACCTACACCTTGTTTGGAATCGCCATTTTCTCGATCCTGTTCAGTGTAATTGCACGTGCATTTAAATAATAAAGCTCAAAATTAACAAGCGATGGCAAGAAAAACACCGGAAGTTAATGGAGGATCACTGGCAGACATTGCCTTTCTTCTGTTGATTTTCTTCCTGGTTACCACCACCATGGATATTGATACGGGTATTACCCGGCTGCTGCCCCCTGAACCGGAACCGGGCCAGGAAACGGAAGTCAAGGTAAACGAGCGCAATGTCCTGGTAGTGAACATCAACCGAAGCGACCGGCTCATGGTCGGTGGCAAGGAGATGGACCGTTTAGCAGTTAAGGCCAAGACCATCGAATTCTTCACCAATCCCCTGAACAAAGAGAGTCTTCCGGAGATGATTGAAACCGAGGTTCAGTTTCCTCCGGGAAGCTCGCCTCTGCTTCCTCCCGATGGCTTGTGGGTCGGAAAGGTATC
Source organism: Bacteroidota bacterium (assembly GCA_002748055.1). Lineage (GTDB taxonomy): Bacteria > Bacteroidota > Bacteroidia > Bacteroidales. The sequence goes on from PDRI01000063.1 coordinate 2,168, forward strand.
GAAGGGCGTGATCTCGCTGCAGAACGACCGGACCACCACCTATGGGAAATACCTGCAGGTGCAGAATGAGCTGGTTGCTGCAGTAAATGAGCTGAGAAACGAGTTTTGCAGAACCTACTTCGATAAGGATTTTGATGAGCTGAATACCGGAAATCCCATCGAAGAAGAGATCTACGACGGTATCCGGAAGATTTATAAGATGAATATCTCGGAATCTGAACCTAAAAACATAGGAAACTGATGTCCAAATTCAAAACAAATAAGGAAAAGGGCCTACAGGCGATCAACACTTCCTCGCTTCCCGACATTGTCTTCATGCTTTTATTCTTTTTCATGGTGGCAACAACAATGCGGGAAACCGAGGTGCAGGTGACGGTCAAGGTGCCCGAAGCCACTGAGGTGAAGAAGCTGGAAAAGAAATCGCTGGTAAGCTACATTTACATAGGCAGGCCTGTGTCGCATGTGGCCAGGATCTATGGAACAGAGCCTCTGATCCAGCTGAACGACAAGTTGGTGAATGAAGAAGGCATCCCCTACGAAACGATTCAGGACTATGTGCTGTTCGAGCGGGAGAAGTTGCCCGAAGCAGAGAAGAACAAAATGACCATGTCGCTCCGTATCGACAAGAACATCAGCATGGGAAAGGTAGATGATGTGAAAAAGGCACTCAGAAGAGCAAAAGCCTTGATTATCAACTACTCGGCCAGGCGGGAATATCGCGAGCAGGGGCGTCAGCGTTAAAGGTCTTAACCCTCATACGAAAGAGGCTGTCTTTTCAAAAGGCAGCCTCTTTTTTTACTCATAAAGGGCTGCGTAAACCTGATCGACCATGTCCTTGAAGTTAAGGGGCTGATCGAAGATCTGCTTTTTACCCAGAAAACGTTCGATGTGGTAAAAGAGCTTGGTTTTTTCCTGGCCGATAAACACATCGAGTTCGGTGTCGAAATAGAGCTCGGAAATGTTCTTTTTATACAGTTTCCTCACCGAATTTCCGATCCCGAAGAGCAGGTAATACTTTGATATGGGCTTGGCGCTATTCTCGTAATCGCAGAAAATCTTGTCCACATAGCTCCCGTTCTCATAGATGACCACCTCCCGCACAAAACCCTCGTAGGCATAAAAGATATACTCTCCGTGTCGCTGCCCTGTCTTGAGAAAGCCCTGAAACTTGATGGTTCCATCGTTATAGTACTCCATCTCGGGGGCGTAGAGCTTTCCGCTCGGAACCTTTAGCTTTCCATTCGACAGTTGCTTGTCCTCGATCCCAAAATAGCTGAGATAGGGCATCTCGGCAATCATCTCCTCGGGCTTCACCGCCACCTCGGGTTTCGGGAAATTGGAACCAGCGAAGACCTCATCGGCCTGTTCACAAATAACCTCCTGCTCGTACATGCCATCTTCAAAGGCCTTGCGGTTTCTGACCTTCATCAATAATACCCCCAGATCTTCATAGATAAGAGGACTCAGCTCCCCGAGGCTCAGCGAGGTTACAATCAATTCCTTCTCGTTGCGAAAGACCGTTGAATTCAGCTTGTCGTAGTAAAGGATTCGAAGGTTCCTGAAATCCCCAAACCAGCGCTGGCCTTTGATTTGATTGCGTTCCCGGCCATAGACCAGGGTAATTCGTACATTTCTTTCGTCGGCCTGTCGAAGGCGAAGGATGTAGCTTTCGTGCAGCTTAAGTGTGGGGGTGAACATAACCAGTTCATTGACAGCCTCAGAAATTAAGCGATCGACCTGGTAGGAAGTCCCCACTGAGGATAGGAATTCGGCAGCCATAAGTCCCTCAAAATGATTTTACCCAAAATAGCTAAAAAAAGAAGGCCTAATCAGGGGAAATATCAACAAGCATAAAAAAGCCCCCCTGAGCGGGAGGCTGATGTGACTCCAGGAGGACTCGAACCCCCACCATGGGAACCGGAATCCCACGTTCTATCCAGTTAAACTATGGAGCCAGGACGGATGCCAAAGATAGCACTTTTTCGAAGACCTTTCGCCCCCTTGCGACAATAGAGAAAAAAACAAGGGGAAGAAGCAATGAACAGGGCCGGAGAGGGCCCGGAACACGGGACCTTATTTCGTTCAAACGGGGGATTTCTGCTCCCCGTTTTTTTGGGTGCTGCCTCAATTTAGGCTATTTTCGCAAACACTATCAGAAACTAGCGCAATGGAGTATAAGTTTAGCGAGATCGAAAAAAAATGGCAAGCCTACTGGGAAGCACATCGAACCTTCAAAACCGAGGATGATTTTGGGAAGCCCAAATACTATGTCCTGGACATGTTCCCCTACCCCTCCGGATCGGGTCTGCATGTGGGTCACCCCGAGGGCTATACGGCCACCGACATCATTGCGCGATACAAGCGCATGAAGGGCTTCAATGTGCTTCATCCCATGGGCTGGGATGCCTTTGGATTGCCTGCCGAACAATATGCGATTGAGACCGGCACCCACCCTGCCATTACCACCAGCAGGAATTGCGACAATTTCAGAAGGCAGATTCAATCGCTTGGGCTTGGTTATGACTGGGACCGGGAAGTGAATACGACCGATCCGGCCTATTTCAAATGGACCCAGTGGATCTTTATCCGTTTGTACAATACCTGGTTCGATGAGAACAGCCAAAAAGGCCGACCCATTGAGGAGCTGCCCATCCCGGAAGAGATCAAACAAAAAGGCCTGCAGGCTGTTGCTGAATACCAGGCCGCAAAACGTCTGGCCTATTACGACAATGCCCGGGTCTGGTGGTGCCCCCACTGCAGGATTGTATGCGCTAATGAGGAGGTCCTGAATGACGGCAGCCACGAAAAGTGTGGGAATATGGTCGAAAAAAAGGATCTTAAGCAGTGGATGTTGCGCATCCCCCTCTATGCTGAACGCCTGCTTGACGGACTCAAGTCGGTGGACTGGCCCGAGGGGGTAAAAGACATGCAGCGCAACTGGATCGGTCGCTCGACTGGAGCTGAGGTCGACTTCAGGATTGAAAACAGCGAAGAGAAATTGCGGGTTTATACGACCCGGCCCGATACCCTGTTCGGAGCGACCTACATGGTCCTTGCGCCCGAACACGAAATGCTTGGCGACCTGGTTACTCCCGGACAGAAAGAGGAAGTTGAACGCTATGTAAACGAAGCCGGACTCAAATCCGACATCGACCGCTCGGATCTCTCGAGGGAAAAAACGGGCGTATTCACCGGCCGCTATGCCATCAACCCGGTAAACGGCGACCGCATTCCCATCTGGGTGGCCGACTATGTCCTTACCGGCTATGGAACCGGCGCCATTATGGCCGTGCCGGCGCACGACACACGGGACTTTGAATTTGCCTCCACCTTCTCCCTGCCCATTCCCTGCATCCTGGATCCCCTCACGGAAGACGAAACACTCCGGGAAGAAGTCAGGGCCGGAAAGGCCTGTTGGACCGGTGATGGCCGCTATATCAACTCTTCTTCTGAAAAAACAGGCCTGGATATCAATGGCCTGGGCAAAGAAGAGGGGATTGCACGCACCACCGCATGGCTCGAAGAAAAGGGGCTTGGAAATGCAGCGACCAATTACAAAATCCGCGACTGGCTGTTCAGCCGCCAGCGCTACTGGGGAGAGCCCTTTCCTGTAATCCACTGGGAGGATGGCGAGATCTCCCTCCTCGAGGATGAGGAACTGGCACTTCAACTGCCCGAACTTGAGAAATATGAGCCCGGAAGCCACGGAGAATCTCCACTGGCCAATGCCGGAAAATGGCTGCATGTTGAGGACAAAAATGGCCGAAAAGGAAGGCGGGAGACCAATACCATGCCTCAATGGGCCGGCTCCTGCTGGTACTACCTGCGTTATATCGATCCAAAGAACGACCAGGCTCCCTTTTCGGCAGAAAAAGAACAATACTGGATGCCGGTTGACCTCTATGTGGGCGGGGCAGAACATGCGGTATTGCACCTGCTATACAGCCGTTTCTGGCACAAGGTCCTTTTCGACCTGGGCATTGTATCTACGGATGAACCATACAGCAGGCTCTTCAACCAGGGCATGATTCTGGCTTTTGCCTACGAAACAGCGGCCGGTGCAAAGGTGCCTTCCGACCTTGTCACAGAGAAGGATGGAAAGTTCTTCCACAGCTCCACCAAAGAAGAACTCAAACAAATCGTGGCAAAGATGTCAAAGTCGCTGAAAAACGTAGTCAATCCCGATGATGTGGTCGCTGCCTATGGAGCCGACTCCCTGCGCCTCTACGAGATGTTTATGGGGCCTCTCGATGCCGTAAAACCCTGGGCCGAGAATGGGGTTAAAGGCGTGTACAATTTCCTGAATCGGGTGCATCGCTTTTTTGCCGATCGCTCGAATTACCATCATGAAACAGAGGACAGCGAGCTGATGAAAAGCCTCCATGCCACCATTAAAAAGGTGGGACAGGACATCGAAGACATGCATTTTAACACGGCCATTTCGCAGATGATGATCTTCAGCAATCTCTGCAGCAAGAAGGGCCGGATCAATCATGAATCGGCAAAGGCCTTCATCCGGATACTTGCTCCCTTTGCGCCTCATCTGGCCGAAGAGCTATGGGAACTGGCCGGAGAAAAAGAGTCGGTTGCACTCGCTGAATGGCCTGCGTATGACGAATCCCTCCTGCAGGAAAACAGCTTTGAATATCCGGTTATGATCAACGGCAAGCTCCGCTTCAAGATCGAACTTCCGGTGGACCTGCCCAAAGCAGAGGCAATGGAAAAGGCCCTTAGCCATGAAACGGCCAGGAAGTGGATCGACGATAAAGCCATTCGGGATTTCATCTATATCCGGGGAAAAATCATCAACATAGTTGCCTGATGAAAGATCGGAATAAGCTACAGGCCCTGCTTATCTTTACAGTCGTTTCGGTGCTGTCCCTTGCCCTGCTTCCGCAGTGTAAGCCCGATTCTGCAAGGCAAGCGCTTGTTCAGGAAAACCCTGAAAGCCCGGATCCTGTGCTTCATGTGCAGAAACGCTATGGCATTCCTGTACAGGACTTCAGGCTGATTACCAAACAGGTGGGAAGGAACCAGGTCCTTGCCGACCTCCTTCTCCCTTACGGCATCGGCATGCAGGAAGTAATGGAGATCGCGGCGCTGCCCGACAGCCTGATTAACGAGCGGCGGATTCGCCAGGGCAACCACTACACCCTCTTCCTTGCGCCCGATTCCACGCTCAGCTATTTTGCCTATGAAAAGGATGCACTTAACTATGTTGTAATTGACTTTCAAGAAGGGGTAAAGGCCCGCAGCGGCAGAAAAAACCAGGAATTAAGGCTCAAAAAAGCCAGCGGGAGCATCTCTTCCTCACTCTGGCTCAGTATGCGCGACAACAATATTAATCCTCTGCTGGCCAATGAGCTGAGCGAAATCTTTGCCTGGTCCATCGACTTCTTCGGCATACAGAAAGGAGACCAGTTCAAGGTAATCTACGAGGAAGCCTACATCGATACCCTTTCCCTGGGTATCAATCGGGTATTGGGTGCCTGGTTCCGGCACAACGGGGCCGAATTCTGGGCCATCCCCTTCCGGCAGGATGGCAACAGAAGCTTTTTTGATGAGGAAGGAAACAGCCTCAGAAAAGCCTTCCTGAAGGCCCCCCTGCGCTATTCCAGAATCAGTTCGGGTTTCTCCAACTCCCGCTTGCATCCTGTTCTCAAAATACGCAGGCCTCATCACGGGGTCGACTATGCCGCCCCCACCGGGACTCCTGTGCACAGCGTTGGAGATGGTGTGGTTACCAAGGTGGGCTATCAAGCCAGGGGAGGTGGAAACTATATAAAAATCAAGCATAACAGCGTTTATTCGACCACCTATATGCACCTAAAGGGCTTTGCCCGCGGAATGAAAGGAGGCGTGTATGTTAAACAGGGCGATGTGATCGGCTACGTCGGAAGTACAGGGCTTGCCACGGGGCCCCACCTCGATTTCAGGTTTTATAAAAACGGCCATGCCGTGAATCCACTGAAAGTTGAAGCCCCGCCTGTTGAACCTGTAGCCGAGCAAAACCAACTGGCCTTCGGGCTCAAACGCACACTGGTGATGCAGCTGTTGGAAATGATGCGGGTTGACTAAGCCAACAGGCCGCTATAAAAGGCTTTCAACCACGACCGGGAAATGGGTATATTCGAGCTCATGTATGCGACCGGCCAGCGTCTCCGGGCTATCCCCGGACAGTACGGGGCACTCGGCCTGAAAAACAATGTCCCCGTCATCGTATTTGTCATTGACATGATGAATGGTAATACCGGACACTGTTTCGCCGGCATCGATTACTGCCCGGTGTACGCGCTGGCCATACATCCCCTTACCGCCGTATGCCGGCAGAAGTGCGGGGTGAATGTTTAGGATCCTTCCCCGGTAAGCCTCGGTCAAATAAGGGGGAACCAACCATAGAAAACCGGCAAGAACCAGAAAATCAATGTGTTTGTCTTCCAAGAGCTGAAGAATCCTCTGAGACTCAAAAAAGGTGGCCCGGTCGAAACTCAGACTCTCCACCCCAAGCTTCTTTGCACGTTGGTGTACAGCGGCATCGACCTTGTTCGAAAGGACCAATTCAACAGCTCCCTTCCTGCTCGTTCGAAAATACCTGATCAGGTTCTCGGCATTCGTTCCCGATCCGGAGGCAAATACTGCTATACGCTTCATTTTCTTTGGGTTTTTAGCCAGACTCTGCAGTAGATTCACGTAAAAAAGAGGCATTTATCAGGCCTCTCAGAATGCAAATGAAGTCCATTTTTTTGAAAATAGTCGAATTTTGCATTTCTTTGCAGCGTTAAAAATAACCATTATTATTCATTAAAAATTAAAGTCATGTCTGACATTGCATCAAGAGTAAAAGCAATCATCGTAGACAAGTTGGGTGTTGATGAGAATGAAGTCACTCCGGAAGCCAGTTTCACAAACGATCTGGGCGCCGATTCTCTTGACACTGTTGAGCTGATCATGGAATTTGAAAAGGAATTCAACATGGGTATTCCCGACGATCAGGCTGAGAACATTTCCACCGTTGGAGATGCAGTAAAGTATATTGAAGAAAACGCTGAATAAGCAGCATACATTTCGAATTTCGTCAAACACACATGGGCATGAGAAGGGTTGTTGTTACAGGCCTGGGGGCCCTGACGCCTCTGGGTAACAATTTGCAGGAATACTGGAATGCTCTGGTTAAGGGTGAGAGTGGATCTGACATGATCACCCATTTCGATGCAGAGAAATTCAAGACCAGGTTTGCCTGCGAACTGAAGGGCTTTAATGTACAGGACCATCTTGACCGGAAAGAGGCCCGTAAACTTGACCCCTATGCTCAGTATGCGCTGGTTAGTACCCATGAGGCCTATCTTGATGCCGGTCTTGAAAACGCCGATCTCAACAAGGACAGAGCCGGTGTGATCTGGGCATCCGGCATTGGCGGAATCGATACCTTTGCAAAAGAAATTGAGGGCTACCTGGCGGGGAATCGTACCCCCAGGTTCAGCCCCTTTTTCATTCCCAAAATGATCTCGGACATTGCAGCCGGACAAATCTCCATGAAATACGGCTACCGGGGTCCGAATTATGCCACAGTTTCGGCCTGTGCATCTTCCACCAATGCCATCATTGACGCCTTCAACCTGATCCGTCTCGATATGGCAGACCTGTTCATCACTGGTGGCTCCGAAGCAGCCATTACCGAAGCTGGTGTTGGTGGATTTAACTCCATGCAGGCCATGTCCACCAAAAATGAAGAGTATAAAACAGCCTCAAGGCCCTTCGATGTAAGCCGCGATGGTTTCGTGATGGGTGAAGGGGCCGGGGCCCTTATACTGGAAGAGCTTGAGCATGCCAAAAAGCGTGGTGCCAAAATTTATGCAGAACTCATTGGTGGAGGACTGTCGGCAGATGCACACCACCTGACCGCACCGCATCCCGAAGGTGAAGGCGCCCGTCTGGTGATGGAAAATGCCATTCGCGATGCAAAGATTTCACCCGAAGAGGTGGACTACATTAATGTGCATGGTACAGCCACTCCGCTGGGAGACATCTCCGAGACCAAAGCCATTAAGAGCGTCTTTGGCGAACATGCTTATGAGCTGAACATCAGTGCTACAAAATCGATGACCGGTCACCTGCTCGGTGCTGCCGGAGCCATTGAGTCCATCGCTGTCATCATGTCGGTTGTGAACGATCTGGTTCCGCCAACCATCAACCTCAAGGACCTCGATCCGGAGATCGATCCCAAGCTGAACCTTACACCGAATAAAGCACAGGAACGAACCGTTAATGTGGGCTTAAGCAACACCTTCGGTTTCGGCGGGCACAATACCTCCGCCATCTACAGGAAATTTAAGGAATAGCAGGTTGAAAAACCGCAGATTCTACGCCGAACTCGTTCATCTACTGGGCTTTCTGCCCGGAAAAACCGATCTTTACCGACTGGCGTTTATTCCCAGATCGGCCATACAGGACAGCAAGCGAAAGCGGAAGCTTAACAACGAACGTCTCGAATACCTTGGAGACGCCATTTTGGATGCCATTGTAGCCGATTACCTTTTCACCCTCTACCCCAATGCCGATGAGGGCTTTATGACCAAACTCAGAGCCCGGATTGTAAAACGCAAGACCCTCGACCAGGTTGCTTCACAAATGGCGATCCCTGCGATCATTGCCATGCAGGGGAAGAATGGGCCGACCTCCAAACACATCTACGGAAATGCACTTGAAGCACTCCTGGGAGCCATCTACCTGGACAAGGGCTATAAAAAGACCAGGAAATTCTTTGTCCGCAAGGTCATCGAAGCGCATCTCGACCTTGCCAAACTAACCAGAAAGGACTCGGATTACAAGAGCCGCATTATCGAATGGGCTCAAAAAAACAAAATCGAAGTCATCTTTGAAAGTACAGAGGAACACAAGGGGGAGGGAAACCCCTCCTTTGTATCTGTAATCAGACTGGCCAATAAGCCTTTTGGAACAGGCCATGGGAGTTCGAAGAAGGAAGCCGAGCAGCAAGCTGCCAAACAGGCGCTGAAGGACATCGATAGCAAACTGAAGTGAGTGCGGCAAAACATACACTCTCGTTCTCGCTCGAAAGTGACTACACCCTTTTGGGAATTCTATCGGACGAACCGGGTTACCGGCTTTGCTGGCAAATCAACAGGGCTCTGAAGACCGATTTCAGGCGGGAAGACAATCTCTTGTTGTACCACAAGAAACTGAAAGTCGATCAGCAAATTGAGTACTTCAGCTATCACAAAGCCCATTCCAGCTACAGGCTCATTAAGAATGCCTGTGAACCCGGGTTTTTTCTCGACGAGATGAAGAACCTGGACTATTTCATGCACCTGGAGGGCGATAGTCCGGAAAAAGAAATCCGGGAGCTTATGAACAAGCTTCAGACCCTCTCATGTATCCGTATGTGTGTGCGCATAGATAAGGACGAACTCAAATCGGGAGAGCGTTTCCTGCTGTGGTAAAAAAAAGCTGTCCGTCGGGAGGACGGACAGCTGATAATTAACCCCAAAACTAAACCAAATATTGCCTGTTACTGCTACTCTGATTATGTCTACAAAGCTAAGGGCTAATTGCGTTAGTTTGATTTAAAGGATGTTAAAGATTGTTAAACCCCTCTGAGTGAACCAAAGAGGGAACTTATCTTTGAATCATGAGTAAAACGGTGATCTGGATCATTACCATTTTCCTAAGCCTGGCCATGCTGTCTCTTGTAGGTGTTCAGGCCTACTGGATCAGGCACACCATCGATGCAGAGGAACGACAACTGAATCTGGTCATGCAGCGGGTGCTGTTCGACATGTCGGAGGAACTGGTCCAAAATGAGACCGTTATGCACATACTGGAGGAGCTCCAACCCCCTCTTCTTCACGGGAGAAGAAGCCAGTCTGTCTGGAACTACCAGATCGATGCCCGAAGTAGCTATGGCACAATGGCTCCTCCCGACAGCAGCCAGAAAAACCACGCCATGCGCTATTCCCCTCCGCACGAGTCACTAATGAACCCCAGAACCCGTCTTATTGATGACTCGATTCTGCTGGTACTCGGGCAGGATGCCCTGGATACCATACTGGTCTCGGCCATGGACCCCGAGCAAATCAGGCGCGATCTGTACCGCCGCCTTGCCGAAAATTCGAGGCTGGTCGACCGGATCGCAAGAAACATGATGGAGGAGAAAAGAAGCATTAATGAAAAAATCTCCCAGGCTCACATCGAAAACCTGCTGAAAAGTAAACTGGCCCAGAATGGCATTTCCATGCCCTTCGAATATGCCGTTTATGAAGAGGGCCATGCCCCGATCTTCCGCTCGTCCTCCTTCAACGAATTCGAAGACTGCAGCTATCACCGAACCTCTATCTTTCCTGCCAATGTTTTCAGGGCCAGGACGATGATCAGCGTCTATTTTCCCAACGACAGGCAACATATTTTCCGCTCAATGGGACTGATCGGATGGACCTCGGCATTGATTACCCTGTTTGTCATCACGGTATTCTCACTGGCCATCTACATCATTTTTAAACAGAAGCGTCTTTCGGAGATGAAAAACGATTTCGTGAGCAACATGACCCACGAACTAAAAACCCCGATCTCGACCATCAGCCTGGCCTCCCAGATGCTGAGTGACCGGAGTATTCCGAATGCCCAGAAAAACCTGGGGCAAATTTCCCGCATCATCGAAACCGAGAGCAAGCAACTGAGTTTACAGGTTGAACGGGTCCTGCAGATGGCCGTTTTCGACCAGGGAGAACTTAAGCTCAAGCTCGAAACCCTCGATCTGAACGACATCCTGGAGACCATTGCGCAAAACTTCTTCCTTCAGATCGACCGGAAAGGCGGACATTTTGAGTTTCTGCCCGAAGCCGACAATGCCATCATAAAGGGTGACTATGTGCACATTACCAATGTTATTTCCAATTTACTCGAGAACGCCATTAAGTACTCGGGCGAACTTCCCGAGATCGGTCTAAAAACCCGTAATGTGGATGGGAAGCTGGTCATTGAGGTAAGTGACAACGGCATTGGAATCGGAAAAGAAAACCAGAAACGAATCTTTAATAAGTTTTACCGGGTTCCCACCGGAAATGTTCACAATGTGAAAGGCTTTGGCCTTGGCCTCAGCTATGTTAGGCTGATTTTGGAAGAACACGGGGGAGATATCCAGGTTAAAAGTGAGCTGCAGAAAGGCACGCAGTTTTTTATTCATTTACCTTTACTTGAACAAGAGCCAAACAGATGACAGAGATTAAAACCAGAGTACTGCTGGCAGAAGACGACGAGAACCTGGGATCCCTGCTTCAGGAATACCTCCAGGCCAAACAATTTGAAACCGACTGGGTTACCAATGGCGAGAAGGCCTTTCGCTATTTCGAGCAATTTCATTACGATCTTTGTCTCCTCGATGTCATGATGCCCGTGAAAGATGGCTTTACCCTGGCCTCGGAAATCCGGGTCATAAACAGCGAAATCCCCATCATCTTTCTTACTGCTAAGTCGATGAAGGAAGATGTCCTTGAAGGCTTCTCACTGGGGGCCGATGACTATATGACCAAACCCTTCTCAATGGAGGAACTCCTCTTCAGAATTGAGGCCATCTTACGCAGGACCAAAGGAGGCAAAGCCGGTGACAAAAGCCAGTGGGAGATTGGGAAGCTCATCTTCGATTCGAAAAAGCAACTGCTCACCGGGGACGGCATTGAGCAAAAGCTTACCACCAAGGAATCTGAACTCCTGAAGCTTTTGTGCAACAATATCAACGAGGTTCTGGAACGAAACTTTGCCCTGAAAGCCATTTGGGTGGATGACAACTACTTCAATGCCCGAAGCATGGATGTCTATATCACAAAACTCAGAAAATACCTGAAAGCCGACCCCAACCTTCAGATCATCAATGTACACGGGAAAGGGTATAAGCTGGTTGTGGACGAGTCCTAATCGAGTTTGAGCACTGCCAGAAAGGCCGACTGGGGCACCTCAATATTGCCCACCTGTCGCATCCGTTTCTTCCCCCTTTTCTGCTTCTCAAGCAGTTTTCGCTTTCGGGTAATATCGCCTCCGTAACACTTAGCCGTTACATCCTTTCGAACGGCCTTTACGGTTTCACGGGCAATGACCTTGGCACCGATAGCCGCCTGAATGGCAACCTCGTATTGCTGCCTGGGGATCAGTTCCTTGAGTTTTACACAGATCCTGCGCCCAAAATCATAGGCATTGTCACGGTGGATCAGTGTCGACAGGGCGTCAACCATTTCCCCGTTGAGGAGAATATCCAGCTTAACCAGATCGGCTTTCTGGTAGCCATGGGGATGATAGTCGAATGAGGCATAGCCCCTGGAAATGCTCTTGAGCTTGTCGTAAAAATCGAAAACGATCTCGGCCAGGGGCATTTCAAAAGTGAGCTCAACCCGGTTACTGGTCAGATAAACCTGATTCTTCAACACGCCACGCTTATCGAGACAGAGGGTCATAATCGAACCCACATAGTCGGCCTGAGAAATCACCTGAGCCGTGATATAGGGCTCCTCAACATGATCGATGGCGGTTGCCGGTGGAAGTCCGGAAGGATTGTGCACCTCGATCATCTCCTCTTTGGTGGTGACCACCTTAAAGGATACATTGGGTACCGTTGTGATCACATCCATATTGAATTCGCGGTCGAGCCGCTCCTGAATAATCTCCATGTGCAACAATCCCAGGAAGCCACAGCGGAAGCCAAAACCCAAGGCAGCCGAAGACTCAGGGCTGAAGGTCAGGGAGGCATCATTCAGCTGAAGCTTCTCAATGGAAGATCTCAGGTCTTCATAGTCGTCTGCATCGACAGGATAAATCCCTGCAAATACCATGGGCTTGACGTCCTCAAAACCAGCAATGGCCTTCTCACAGGGACGATCGACATGGGTAATGGTATCCCCTACCTTGACCTCTCTGGAGGTCTTGATGCCGGAAATAATATACCCCACATCCCCGGCAGAAAGCGTATCGCGGGGTTCTGTGCCCAGACGCAGTACACCAATCTCATCGGCATCATACTCCTTTCCCGTAGCCACGAACTTAACCATTTCACGCTTATGAATGGTTCCGTTCAGGATGCGGAAATAGGCAAAAATCCCTCTGAAAGAATTAAATACAGAGTCGAAAATCAGTGCCTGCAAGGGGGCATCCGGATCCCCCTCAGGAGCCGGGATCCGTTCGATAATGGCTTCCAGCATCGCCTCAACCCCCATTCCGGTTTTCCCGCTGGCCTCAATAATCTCGTCCCGGTTGCAGCCAATGAGGTCCACAATCTGGTCCTTCACATCCTCTGGCATGGCGCTGTCCATGTCCATTTTGTTCAGTACAGGGATAATCTCCAGGTCCTGCTCAATGGCCTGGTAAAGATTGGATATGGTCTGGGCCTGTATGCCCTGGGTGGCATCAACCACGAGCAGCGCTCCCTCACAGGCAGCAATGGAACGGCTCACTTCATAGGAAAAGTCGACATGACCCGGGGTATCGATCAGATTCAGGACGTATTTTGTTCCCCCGAATTCATAGTCCATCTGGATTGCATGGCTCTTGATGGTAATTCCCCGTTCCCTTTCCAGTTCCATATTGTCCAGCACCTGATCCTGAAATTCCCTTTCATTCAGGGTGCCGGTGTGCATCAACAAGCGATCGGCCAGGGTGCTTTTACCATGGTCGATGTGGGCAATGATGCAAAAATTTCTGATGTGCTTCATGTATGAGCTGCCTGTATTTCAGAGCACAAAGATAACAAAGATGATGGTATTTCAGCGAAGCTTATAGATGCCTCAGCAAAAGCCCGGAGAAGCCCTGGGGAAGCCTGCTTTCATCTTGCCTGAGGCAAAACAGAAATCAGCAAAGAAGGGCTTCTCCGGGCTGTAAGTGCACACCATCTGCAAGGTTCTAAACCGCTAATCAGGCTGCCAGAACAACATAAAAAGGGCCGGTTCTATTGAGAACCAGCCCTCTATTTCTGTGTGACTCGTTTTAGCTGCTAAACAGCCCTTAACGAACAGGCCGTATTACATCATACCCATTCCGGGTGCGCCACCGCCTGCAGGCATTGGGGGCTCCGGCTCGGGAATGTCGGTCAGTGCACATTCGGTGGTAAGGAACATACCGGCAATAGATGCGGCATTTTCCAGGGCGATGCGGGTCACTTTGGTCGGATCAATTACACCAGCTTCGAAGAGATTCTCATACTTCTCAGCGTGCGCATTGTATCCATAGTCGGCTTTACCGTCCCTGATTTCCTTCACAACAACAGAACCTTCCTGGCCTGCATTGCTGACAATCTGGCGAACGGGCTCTTCAAGTGCGCGTTTCACGATGGCAATACCGGTATTTTCGTCGTCATTCTCTCCTCTGAGGCCTTCCAGTTTATCAAGGGCACGGAGGAAGGCGACACCACCACCAGGAATGATGCCTTCTTCAACTGCAGCGCGGGTTGCGCTCAAAGCATCGTCGAAGAGGTCCTTCTTGGCCTTCATCTCGACCTCGGAAGCAGCTCCTACATAGATCACGGCAACACCACCTGCCAACTTGGCAAGACGCTCCTGAAGCTTCTCACGATCGTAGTCGGAAGAGGTATTTTCGATTTGCTTCTTGATCTGGCCAACACGGGCTTCGATCATGCTCTTCTCTCCAGCACCGTTTACAATGGTGGTGTTCTCCTTGTCGATGGAGATCTTCTCGGCCTGACCCAGCATGCTCAGATCGGCACCTTCGAGCTTAAGCCCTTTCTCCTCGGAAATAACAGTACCACCAGTCAGAATGGCAATGTCTTCGAGCATCTCCTTACGACGGTCGCCGAAACCAGGAGCCTTAACTGCAGCGATCTTCAGCGAACCGCGAAGCTTGTTCACTACCAAGGTGGCCAGTGCTTCTCCATCAACATCTTCAGCGATAATCATCAGCGGACGACCATTCTGTGCTGTGGATTCGAGTACGGGAAGAAGGTCCTTCATGGTCGAGATCTTCTTGTCGTGAATCAGAATATAGGGATTGTCGAGTACAGCCTCCATCTTCTCGGTGTCGGTCACAAAGTAAGGAGAGATGTAGCCGCGGTCGAACTGCATACCTTCCACCACATCAACATAGGTGTCGGATGATTTCGATTCCTCAATGGTAATCACACCTTCTTTCTTCACCTTCGACATAGCTTCGGCAATCAGCCCACCAATAGCAGACTCGTTGTTGGCAGAGATGGAAGCTACCTGCTCAATCTTCTGGTTGTCATCGCCAACCTCTTTGCTCTGCTCGTGCAGGCTTTCTACAACAGCGGAAACAGCCTTGTCAATCCCCCTCTTCAGATCCATGGGGTTGGCTCCGGCAGTTACGTTTTTCAGACCGGCATGTACAATGGCCTGGGCAAGTACAGTGGCAGTGGTGGTACCATCGCCTGCATCATCGTTGGTTTTGGAAGCAACTTCCTTCACCATCTGGGCACCTACATTCTCAAAGGGATTCTCCAGATCAACCTCCTTTGCAACGGTAACACCGTCTTTGGTTACCTGGGGAGCGCCAAATTTCTTTTCAATAATCACATTCCTTCCCTTGGGTCCAAGGGTTACTTTGACAGCATTGGCCAGCTGATCGATACCGCTCTTAAGCAGATCGCGGGCTTCCATGTCAAATTTGATCTCTTTTGCCATTTTTTATGTTCTTTTTGTTTTGGTTACTTACTGAGCAATGAATAAAACATCGCTTTGTGAAATAAGAAGATAGTCCTCTTCGTCGATGGTAATCTCCTGACCGGCAAATTTGCCATAGAGAACCTGGTCGCCTGTTTTGACTTCCATGGGTTCGTCTTTCTTGGCGTCGCCCACCATTACCACGGTTCCGTGCTGGGGCTTTTCCTTTGCTGTATCGGGAATGATAATTCCACTAGCGGTCTTCTCCTCGGCTTCGGAGGGTTTGACCAGTACTTTGCCTGCAAGGATGCGTCCTTTAAGTTCTGCCATTTGTAAGTTCTTTTATAAGTTCAACATGATCAAAATCGCTTTCTCTTTATCATATTCTGTGCCAAAGCCCGAAAGCAAAAAAAAAGTGTCAGTAGCATGACATACTGACACTTTTCCGGTTAATAATTGCTTTCCTGTTATTCTTCTCCGCCATTTTCGGCTTCGGTTCCAAAGGACTCGGGCAGGTCGATGGTGCCGGCGGGTTGGTCCATCATGGTCTCATCGAATTGTCCCTGCAACCTTGAATCAACGGTATCGCCCGACCTGGGAATGGTAATTCCGGCCAGAAGACTTAATACGATCAGGGCAGCACCAAGAGACCAGGTCGCTTTTTCGAGGAAATCGGCCGTTTTGCGAACACCCATGTACTGATTGGACGAGGAGAAATTCGATGCAAGTCCGCCGCCCTTTGAATTCTGGACGAGAACGATCAGTATGGTAAAGATGCAGGTAACGACAATGAGTACCGTAAAGACAATAAACATATTAAATGCTCTTTATGAATGATTTAAATTCCGTATTTTCTCAATTTGAGCTGCAAAGTAAGCACTTTTTTCCGGATATTTCAAACTTAATTTCTCGTAGGCATAGATGGCCTTGGCAAAGCGCTTCTGCTTCACATAAATCTCTGCCAGTGTGTCGGTTATAAAGCCGTCGTGCTCCTGACCCGAGCCCATGGAAACATCTCCTTTTAAATTGGTTTCGCTATCGGCTCTGATTGGCCCCGGCTCGCTCCGGATAAAGGCCTGAATAAGTTGTCGGTCCCTCCTTGCTTCCAGTTCTGTTGCCGCATTCGCTCCATGGGGCCGAGTCTCCTGCTCGGTGGGACTTGATTCGCCCGACTCCGGGGCATCCACGGCTTCGGTTACTTCGGCAGTCTCCGGAGCATCAGGCGCTTCAGCATCAGGCGACTCAGGTGACTCAGAAACTTCGGCAGTCTCCGAAGCATCAGACGCTTCAGCATCAGGCACTTCAGGCGACTCAGAAACTTCGGCAGTTTCCGGAGCGACAGCAGATTCAGCTGGCAGGCCTGGCTCTTCCGAAACCAGATTTTCCCCGGCTGACTCATCCCCGCCCTCTTCCGCTACAGGAACTTCCCCGGCTGATTCGTCGTCCGCTGCAGCTTCAAAGTCCAGTAAATCATGATCTGATTCCGTTCCTAAAGCGCTTTCCTCCTGCGAAATAACTACATCTACTTCATCCTGTTCCGGATTAAGGGAAAACTCAATCTCTCCGGGCGGGACCGGATCGGGCAGGTGATGAACGAAATCGTAGAGCCGTTTGCGACTTCCTGCATAAATGGCTGCAATCCGCAGGGCTTCTGCTTTCTCTTCCTCCATGCCATGGGCTTCAAGGATGCGAACCCTGAGCATGTGCGCCAGAGAGAACATGGGGTATTCACGGCAAAGCGCATTCACCTGTACAAGGTCTTCCCGCGAGTACTTGTCACTTTCGAGCAAACGGATAAATTCAGCAGCTTCCATTACCATATACTTACCACGAAATAAATGCCTTGTTGAAAATATCCTCCACCAGGTTTTCCACGATCAGTTCAATCAAATCGTTCTCTACATCGGCCAAAGACCGGGTGGCATCATAGTCTTCATAGCGGGAGAAACTGGTCTCATAATCGAGCTCGGGTTGCTTGATGTTGACATAACGCACCTTGACAGCAATGGTAAGGCGGTTCATTGCCGCAGTCTCGCTACCGGTAATGGCCGTTGGCCTGGTTTCGTAACGGGTAATCTCGCCCGAGAAATCCACATCGCCACCCTCATTCGCCAGATCCAGGCTGGTATTCGCCTGAATCTTGTCCATGAGCGCATCCGTAAAGACCTGGCTCAACTGGGCCTGAACAATGGCTGCCCGGTTGGGAAAATACTGCACCGAATAGGTCTGTACCTCCTGCGAAATATTGACCCCGCTGAATGAATAACTAACCCTGCAGCCTGTCGGCAGAGCCAGCAGAATCAAGGCTGTCAGAATCATCAGGAAATGCTTCATAATCAATCGATGTTGTATTCCTTGATCTTTCTGTACAAAGTTCGTTCCGAAATGCCAAGGTCCTGGGCGGCATATTTCCGTTTTCCACTATGCTTATCAAGCGCCTTGATAATCAATTCAATTTCCTTTTCCTCCAGCGAAAGGGATTCTTCCACAATCTCCTCCGTATCTGTAATCCGCTCCTCGGGCCGTTCCTGCCTAAACTCAAGGGGACGGCCATGGGAAATCAGTTTTTCGACCTCCTCCTGCGGGCTTTCATTCACCGTCGCATAAAGCTTTTTGATGATGTGCTCATTCTCCTGTTCGATATCGGCCCCAACCGTACCCTGTTCCATGATCTGGGCCACCAGCTTTTTAAGGTCGTTCATATCGTTCTTCATATCGAAAAGCACCTTGTACAGAATCTCCCTCTCCGATGCAAAGGACTCTTCTGCGTTCAAATCGGGCGAAACAAGGGCCGGAAGGCGGGTTCGCTGGTAATCGGGCAGATACTGCATCAATGTACGGGAGTTGATTTCCCGTTCCTGCTCAATAATCGACAGCTGCTCGGTCACATTCTTCAGTTGCCTGACATTGCCCGGCCATTCGTAAGTCAGCATTAGCTGCCGGGCATCCTCGTCGAGGCGAATGGGAGGCATCCGGTAACGCTCCGAAAAGTCGGAAGCAAATTTCCTGAACAGCAGAAGTATGTCATTCCCCCTTTCCCTGAGCGAGGGTATGGGAATGGGAACGGTATTCAAACGGTAGAACAGGTCCTCCCTGAATTTGCCTTTCTGAATGGCCTGGGGAATATTCAGATTGGTTGCAGCCACAACTCTTACATCGGTCTTCATTACCTTCGAAGAGCCCACCCGGATGTACTCTCCTGTTTCAAGCACACGAAGCAATCTAACCTGGGTACTCAAGGGCAGTTCCGCGACCTCATCCAAAAAGATGGTTCCCCCGTTCGAGACCTCGAAATAGCCCTTTCGGGTATCGGTAGCCCCTGTAAAGGCCCCTTTTTCGTGCCCAAACAATTCCGAATCGATGGTTCCGTCGGGGATGGCTCCGCAGTTTACCGCAATATAGGGCCCATGCTTGCGGCCGCCAAGCTGGTGAATGATTTGTGGAAAGGATTCCTTTCCTGTTCCGCTCTCACCGGTAATTAAAACGCTGAGATCGGTGGGCGCCACCTGGCGGGCGATGTCGATGGCCCGTTCCAGACCGCCAAAATTACCAATGATACCGAAGCGTTGTTTTATCTGTTGAATCTCCATGGAGTAGCTGACAAAATAACCTGAAAGTATGACAAAATTACAATTTCCGCCGGAATCCGAAAGAAATAGTCCTTTCTTTCTATTTTTGAAAATAAAACATGAAGCAGTTCATTGGGATCATCCCAGCCCGCTATGCCTCGAGCCGGTTCCCGGGCAAGCCCCTGGCCATCTTGCTCGACAAGCCCATGATTCAATGGGTGTATGAGGCCGCAGCTAAGGTGTTGGACCAGGTCGTGGTGGCAACCGACGACGAGCGCATCTTCAAGGCCGTGGAAGGATTTGGCGGAAAAGCCGTTATGACGGGCACTGATCACAGCTCGGGTACGGAGCGCTGTGCAGAAGCATGCAGGATACTCCGAAAGCAGCACACTGCAAGTTTCAGTCATGTCATCAATATTCAGGGCGATGAACCCTTGTTGCAGGGCGCGCAGCTCAACGATCTGATGTCCTGCTTCGAGGATGAAGACTGCAAAATCGCCACCCTGCTCCATCCCCTCAAAGATGAGGGCATACACAATCCGAACCGGGTAAAGGTTGTCACCGACCACCAGATGCGTGCCCTGTATTTTTCCCGCTCACCCATTCCCTTTCTCAGGGATATACCACCAGAAGAATGGGCCCGACATCAGCTCCACGATCAACACCTTGGCCTCTATGCCTTTCGGGCCGGGGTACTGGAGGAACTGGTCCGGCTCCCCCCCTGCAAACTTGAGCAGGCCGAGTCACTGGAACAACTCAGATGGCTCTACAACGGCTATCGCATTCAGACCAAAACATGCCAATCACTATCCCGGGGGGTTGATACCCCCGAGGACCTGGAAGCGGTTGCTGAAACAATAAGAAGAGGGTGATTGGGAGAAGGCCTTACCAGGGAAAGGATACCCTGAAAGTATAAAGTGCGTAGTCGTTGCTGAGCTCGGAAAACTGATACTCGAGTTTGTTCTTCGAGGTCTTTGCCATCTCTATGAACCCAAGCCCTGCTCCTCCTTTGGGCGTAAACTGGCCATCGCAGATAGTCGTTTTATAGAGATGCCTCAGTTCCTCTTTGCTCTTTTCATTTACCCTGTCGATCCTGGCCCTCAGTTCGGCAACATGTTCGGTACGAACGGGGTTTTGGGTCATGAGTTCAATGAATCTTCCGGAGCGCTGTATATGTAAAACCGGTTCGTATTCATCGGTCCCGTTGCAAAGGGGCAGGTGGTCGCTGTATTTGCAGATATTCTCCAGGGCCTCAATCATTATCGAGATCATTTTCTTGTAGGACCCAAAGGGAATATCGCTGTTTCTAGCTGAATGCTTAAACTCCGACAACAGCCGACCGATGGTGTTCCCCGACAGGGGGCCCTGGTACAAGAGGATTGACTCTTTCTGCATGGCTTGCAGCTTCACACGCTTAATCTATAAAAAAACTCAAACAACACCGGCCGTTGTTTCATAACCACGGTCTTCGGGCAGATCCGGCTTGTGTGAAGCCTCCACCGCCAGACGGTCGCAGCGCTCGTTTTCCGGGATGTTGGCATGCCCCTTCACCCAGATGAACTCCACCCTGTACTTTCTGTATAGCTGAAGAAAGCGGGTCCACAAATCGGCGTTCTTCTTTTTATCGAAGTGTTTCTTCTCCCAGGCAAAGACCCAGCCTTTATTTACAGCGTCGGATACATACCGGGAATCGGTATATATCCGGACACTGAGATCATTCCTTTTCAGGGCCTCAAGCCCCCGGATCACGGCCAACAACTCCATCCGGTTGTTGGTCGTGAGCCGGAAACCCTCAGCGATTTCCCTCCGGTGCCGCCCATAGCTCATGACAACACCAAGCCCGCCCGGGCCGGGATTTCCCCTGGCAGCACCGTCGGTATAGATGATGATTTCGCCCGATGGCATTTTAGTTCACGAGGGTCATTTCTTCGACAAGATGACCGGCACCGGCAAATTTGTCGATGACGAAAAGAACATAGCGAATATCAACACAGATACACTTCTGCAAGGCTGTCTCAAAGGCTATATCCCCACTCATGGCCTCCCAGTTGCCGTCAAAAGCGATCCCTATGAGTTCACCCTTTCCGTTCATAACAGGGCTACCCGAGTTTCCTCCGGTAATATCGTTGTTGGTGGTAAAGCAGACAATCATCTCACCGTTCCGACCATACGGACCAAAATCCTTTGTTTCATA
>PDRI01000064.1 GCA_002748055.1 Bacteroidota bacterium
AGATCAATCAATCCTCAGAGACATCGGGTACAACGAAAAAGAGACCGTACCCTTTTGATACAGCCTCTTGAGATTTTGGTGCCCAGGACAAGAATCGAACTTGCACGACCTAAAGCGGTCACTAGGCCCTCAACCTAGCGCGTCTACCAGTTCCGCCACCTGGGCGTTGAGAAAAAACACTTGGTTTTGCTTCTCGCGTATCTAAACCAAAGTGCCCAGGAAAGGACTCGAACCTTCACGTACTTGCGTACACTAGTCCCTGAAACTAGCGCGTCTACCAATTCCGCCACCTGGGCAAAAGCCCCACAGCTATGATCGCTGCGGGGCTGCAAATATATAAATTATCCGGAATCTATAGTCGGGTTTGAAGAAAATTATTTCTCGCCTCTTTTCGTGCTGATTTTATTCTCCTTCAGTGCGCGCTCAGATGAAGCCGATTTCAGCTTACTGCGCAGGCTGTTGAGTGGCGGACGGAACTCCGGACGCATGCCAAAGCGGGCAGATTTCTTATTGTCGTCGAAGGTTACAAAATCGACATAGGCAATGAAAGTATGGTCATAGTTCCCGGGAAGCATCTGGGTCTCGATCCATTTAATGTCTTCCTCGGCCAGCAACCAGTTTACCCAACCGGTATCTGCATTCTGCTCCCTGTACTGAACATCGACATAGTACTTTTGGTAACTCAGGTTCGAGAAGGTGCATTCCCCGTATGCATCGGTGAATGCTTCGGGTTTTCCCTTATAATTTCCCGCTTCCCAGTCGGCCAGGCTTTCAAAAAGAATTACACTGGCACCTTCAATAAGCGCATCATCCTCGTAGTCCTTGACAATGATCTTAATCTCCGAGCCAATGACCTGGATCTGGAAAGGAGCAACCGAAACATCCCCCTTCTTCCCGTAAGCACTAAGACTTCCTGTATAGGTACCAGGGTCTACATAGTAGTGGGTTACATTGAAAGCATCGGAAATGGTTCCATCACCAAAATCCCATTGAACCCTGTTGGCATTCACCGAATAGTTGGTGAAATCGACATCTTGCCCAACATAGGCCGGATCGGGAGTAAAAACGGCTTCCGCAACTGGTTCTTTGTAACAGCTTGTTGCAATAAATGATAGCAATGGCAGTATAATAAACAGACGTTTCATGACAATTGATTTAATGGGTTTTATTCGAAAAATTTCAAATAGCATGCCAAAGCGGGCATTGCTAAACACATCTAAAATACCTTCCTTTGGCCAAGATAAGCAAATCCGTTGACGATGAAGTTTTTAAACAAAGCATTTTTTTTAACCCTGCTCTCCATTTCCATTGCCGGAAGCAGCACCGGGAATACAAAGCAGATCAGCCTGCAAACCATCTTTGAAAGCGGAGACCTGAGTGCCAGGGGGATTCATGGCCTGAATTCCATGAATGACGGCCTGCACTACAGCGTGCAAGCAGGCCAGTGTATTGAGCAATACAGTTACGAAAGTGGAATCCTTATAGATACGCTCTTCAATGCGGGTGATTTCGAACAGCTTGCTTCCTTTAGTGGCTATGCCTTTAGCCGGGACGAACAAAAAATCCTGATCGAAACCGATAGAATGCCCATCTACAGGCACTCCTACAAGGCAAAATACTATGTGTACAACAGAAATAACAAACAACTTGTCGGGGTATCGCTGAATGGCCCCCAGCAACTGGCAGCCTTTTCGCCTGATGGCAGCATGGTTGCCTTTGTACGCGACAACAACCTGTATATCAGTTGGCCCGAAAAAAACAAGGAAGAGCAAATTACTTTTGACGGACAAAAGAATACCATCATCAATGGTGCTCCCGATTGGGTGTACGAAGAAGAATTCGGCTTTTCAAGGGGCTTCTACTGGTCACCCGATGGAGAAATGATCGCCTTCTACCGTTTCGATGAAAGCCGGGTAAGGGAGTTCGGGATGCCCATCTATGGAGACCTTTATCCGGAAAGCTATCGCTTTAAATACCCTAAGGCCGGTGAGGAAAATGCGCAGGTCAGTATCCATGTCTATAACCTGAAAAGTGGAAGGACTTCCACCATGGATACAGGCCCGGAACGCGACCAGTATATCCCCAGAATTAAATGGACACGCACAGCGGGCATTCTCAGCATTATGCGGCTGAACCGGCTGCAGAACACCCTTCACATCCTGCATGCCGAGGCTGTGACCGGCAAGGCTGTAGTGGTTTATGAGGAAATCAACGATCGCTATATCTCCGAGGTATCGGATCAGACCCTCACCTACCTGCCCGATGGCGAAAGCCTGATCCTGATCAGCGAGAAGAGTGGCTACTTCCACCTCTACCACTACAACTTCAGACACGGACAGATCAGCCCCATTACGAGTGGCGACTATGATGTAGCCAAGCTGCTGGGCTTTGATGAAAAAACCAAAACCGTCTACTACAGCTCCTATGAAGAATCCTCCATAGAACGTCATGTATACAGGATCGGGCTGAACGCCAAGGGAAAGAAGAAACTTAGCACCAGAGCCGGAAACAACAGTGCCAGTTTCAGCAGCTCATACAAATACTTCATTCTTCAGCATTCTGCTGCCAATAGCCCCCCCTACATCACCCTCCACAACCAAAAGGGCAAGCTGATCAGGGTGCTGGAAGACAATGCCCGGCTGAGAGAAAACATGATCGCCTATGGCTATAGTCCGACCGAATTCCTTACCATAGACACGGAAAGTGGTCAGAAACTGAATGCCTGGATGATTAAACCCGCAGATTTTGATTCCTCCCAAAACTACCCCCTCTTTATCTATGTGTATGGGGGGCCCGAATCGCAGAACGTGATGGATACGTGGAATTACCGGGAAGCATGGTTCCAGATGCTGGCTCAGAAAGGCTATGTGGTTGCCTGTATCGATAACCGTGGCACCAATGGCCGTGGCGAAGACTTTCGTAAAGTCACATACATGAACCTTGGCAAACTGGAAACCATCGACCAGATTGAAGCGGCCAGGTGGCTCGGCCAGCAGGACTACATCGATGCCAAGCGCATGGGTATCTTTGGCTGGAGCTTTGGAGGCTATTTAACAAGCCTTTGCATGACCAGGGGACAGGGCACCTTCCGCATGGGGATTGCAGTAGCCCCTGTGACCACCTGGCGCTACTACGACACAATATATACTGAACGCTTCATGCGGAGTCCTCAGGAGAACCCGAAAGGCTATGACGAGAACTCTCCCCTGAATTATGCGGACCAGCTGCAAGGGCACTTCCTCCTGATCCATGGAAGTGCCGACGACAATGTGCACTACCAGAACAGTATGGACTTTGTGGAGGCACTTGTTCAGGCCGGGAAACAATTCGAGATGCAGATTTATCCAAATAAGAACCATGGGATCAGGGGAGGAAATACCTCCTACCATCTCTATACCCGGATGACCGATTTTATTCTGGAAAACCTCTAGAGTAACTGAGTTTTCGTATCTTTGCGGAGTTTTTTTACATGGAGGAATAACCAAACTATTTTAGATGATCAATATCACTTTCCCGGATGGCTCGGTCCGACAGTTTGAAGAAGGCATATCCGGATACGGCATAGCCAAAAGTCTAAGCAACAGCCTTGTCAGAGAAGTGCTGTCTGTCAATGTAAACGACGAGATCTGGGACCTGACCCGCCCCATCAACAGCGATGCCACCATTAAGCTGAACAAATGGGACGACCCGGACGGAAAACATGCCTTCTGGCACTCCTCGGCCCACCTCATGGCCGAAGCCATTGAGTCGCTCTATCCGGGAACCAAATTTGGCATCGGGCCTGCCATCGAAAACGGCTTCTATTACGACGTTGACCCGGGCAGTGAGGTGGTCATCACCGATGCCGAGCTGCCGAAGATTGAGAAGCGCATGAAAGAACTGGCCTCCCGGAAAGGAACCTACACCAGAACCGAGGTCAGCAAGGCCGATGCCCTGGATTACTTCAATAAGAAAGGTGACGAGTATAAGACCGAACTCATTGGCGAGCTCGAAGACGGCCAGATCACCTTCTATCGCCAGGGTGAGTTTACCGACCTGTGCCGCGGCCCTCACCTGACCGATACATCACCCATTAAGGCCATCAAACTTCTGAGCGTAGCCGGAGCCTACTGGCGGGGCGATGAAAGCCGTAAACAACTGACCCGCATCTATGGCATAAGTTTCCCGAAACAGAAAATGCTGGAAGAACACCTCGAGATGCTGGAGCAGGCCAAGCTTCGTGATCACCGCAAACTCGGAAAGGAGCTGGAACTCTTTACCTTCTCGCAGCGTGTTGGTCAGGGCCTGCCACTTTGGCTGCCCAAGGGAGCGCAGCTCCGGGAGCGTCTGGAAAACTTTCTGAAGAAGGTGCAAAGGGAATATGGCTATGAACAGGTAATTACCCCGCATATCGGACAAAAGGAACTCTGGGAAACCTCGGGCCACTACGCCAAATATGGCAAGGACAGCTTCCAGCCCATCCATACGCCACAGGAGGGTGAGGAATTTCTGCTCAAACCCATGAATTGCCCCCACCATTGTGAGATCTATAAATCGAAGCCGCATTCCTACAAGGACCTTCCTGTACGCCTTGCTGAGTTTGGAACGGTTTATCGCTACGAACAAAGTGGAGAGCTGCATGGCCTTACGCGTGTTCGGGGCTTTACCCAGGATGACGCCCACATCTTTTGCCGGCCCGATCAATTGAAGGAGGAATTCATCAAGGTGATCGACATCATTCTGTACATCTTCAAAACCCTCGATTTCAAAGAGTTTATCACCCAGGTTTCGCTCCGTGACCCAAAGCAGCCGGAAAAATACATTGGCAGCGATGAAAACTGGAATAAGGCTGAAACAGCCATCCTGGAAGCCGTGAAGGAAAAGGACATGAACACTGTGGTGGAATATGGCGAGGCTGCTTTCTACGGGCCTAAACTCGATTTCATGGTGCGCGATGCACTGGGCCGAAAATGGCAGCTGGGGACCATACAGGTTGACTACAACCTGCCCGAGCGCTTCGAGCTCGAATACATGGGTTCTGATAACCAGAAACACCGACCGGTGATGATTCACCGTGCACCCTTTGGTTCGATGGAGCGTTTTGTAGCTGTGCTGATTGAACATACAGCGGGTAAATTCCCCCTCTGGCTGACTCCCGATCAGGCTGTTATTCTGCCGATTAGCGAAAAATACCAGGATTATGCTGAAAAAGTTTCAGATATCCTTAAAAATTACGATATTCGCACCCTGATTGACGAGAGGAGTGAAAAAATAGGTAAGAAGATCAGGGATAACGAGTTAAAGCGCATTCCCTATCTGCTTATCGTCGGTGAAAAGGAAGCGGAGAGTCAGACTGTTTCCGTTCGCAGACAGGGTGAAGGAGACAAAGGCGTGATGGAACTGAAGGCATTTGCCGATTTCCTGAAGGCCGAAGTCAGCAAGGAATTAGAAGAAATAAACAGCTAGTTTTAACTAAAGTAAGGAGGAACTTGTCATAGCAGGACCAGGCTATCATCGTCGAAGAAGAGACGATAACCGCAACAAGGACAGGATCTTTTACAGAACAAACGAACAGATCCGAGTAAGCTCTGTCCGGCTTGTGGGCGACAACATCGAGAATCCCGGTGTGATGTCGTTAACCGAAGCGCTCAAGATTGCCGATTCACTTGAACTCGATCTGGTGGAGATTTCGCCGAAGGCCGACCCGCCTGTTTGCAGGATTGTCGACTACCAGAAATTTCTCTATCAGCAGAAGAAGAAGCAAAAAGAGTTAAAGTCCAAAGCCACCAGGATTGTGGTGAAGGAAATAAGATTCGGGCCAAATACTGATGAGCACGATTATCAATTCAAGCTTAAGCACGCCCTGAAGTTCCTTGAAGAGGGCTCTAAGCTGAAGGCCTTCGTGTTTTTCAAAGGACGGTCCATTCTCTATAAGGAGAAGGGTGAAATCCTTCTGCTCAAGCTTGCCCAGGACCTTGAAGAGGTGGGTAAGGTAGAGCAGCTCCCAAAACTGGAAGGGAAACGGATGACCATGTTCATGGCACCCAAGGTGAAGAAGAAGTGATTTTTGAACCCAAATAACAATTGGAATAATGCCGAAAATGAAGACAAATTCCGGTGCTAAGAAAAGATTTACCCTCACCGGAACGGGCAAGATTAAGAGGAAACACGCTTACAAAAGCCACATCCTGACCAAAAAGTCAAAGAAGCGCAAGCGGAACCTGACCTATTTTGGAGAGGTGCACCAGGCCGATGAGAAGAACATCAAGCGCCTGCTTAGCATGAAGTAGAGTTCCCTTATCTTATCCACAGGTAAAATCATGTATGACCGGGATGTAGTGCACTAAGCGTCGCCGACCGCCTGCATCCAAAAACAAGAAAAAAATGCCAAGATCAGTAAATGCTGTAGCATCACGTCAGCGTAGAAAAAAGGTGATGAAGCAGACCAAAGGTTATTTTGGTCGCCGAAAGAATGTCTGGACCGTATCCAAGAATGCCTATGAGAAGGGCTTGCAGTACGCTTATCGCGACCGCAGAAAAAAGAAAGCCAACTTCCGTGCACTTTGGATTCAGCGTATCAACGCGGCTGTTCGCGAATACGACATGTCTTATTCCGAATTCATGGGCAAACTAAATAAGTCGGGCATCGAAATAAACCGCAAGGTGCTGGCCGACCTGGCCATGAACGATCCCAAAGCTTTTGAAGCCATCGTAAAAAAGGTTCAAAAGGTGAAATAAAACCGTAAACCGCATCATCATGATAGGGCATATCGAAAGATGTGCCCTTTTTGTTTGCCCGACTATCTTTCAACCTTTATCTTCATGGGAATGAAAATAGCATTGATAGGATATGGAAAAATGGGGCGTACCATTGAGGCCCTGGGCCGGAAACAAGGAATCAGTTTCCCCCTCATCATCGACAGGCAAAACACCGCTGAGCTGAATGAAAAGCATTGCAGTGAAGTAGATGCAGCGATCGAATTTAGCACCCCCGAAGCTGCAGCGGACAACCTGCTTAAGTGCATTGAACTCGGAATTCCCATCGTCTGCGGAACCACCGGATGGAAACACCGACTCGAAGAAATTGAGCTGGCTTGTCGGAGGCAAAAGGGGGCCCTCTTTCATGCAAACAATTTCAGCATTGGCGTCAATATCCTGTTTGCTGTAAACAGAGAGCTGGCCAGGATCATGGACCGCTTTCCACAGTATAGAGCCAGCATACAGGAAGTCCACCATGTTGAAAAGCTGGATGCCCCCAGTGGAACGGCCATAAGCCTGGCCGATGAAATGGTAAGTCAGCTTGAACGCCTCCGGGGCTGGACCCTGGACAAGGACAAGGACGAAGCGAAACTGGCCATTGAAGCCCATCGACAAAGTGATGTGAAAGGTATTCATACCGTGCTTTATGAGTCGGAGATGGACAGTATCAGTCTTCGACACGAGGCAAAAACTAGAGATGCCTTTGCGCTAGGTGCACTCATGGCTGCAGACTTTATTCGGACCAGGCAGGGCATCTTTGGAATGCAGGACCTTTTTAACTTCTAAACGAGCATGAAAAGGCGCTGGCTCCGATACCTGGCTTTTCTGGCCTGTGGAGCAGGCATCGCTGTTTTGTCCATCTGGACAGAACTCTGGGTGCTGCTCCCTCTGATCCTGATTCTTTTCGATCTGTTCATCACCAGACGGGTCGACTGGAGCTTGCGAAGCTATGGCCTTCCTCCCCGGCTTCTGTCGGCCATGGAATGGACATCGGTGGTTCTTCTCGCCATTTTGCTTTCCATTTCGGTAAAGGTCCTTTTCCTTGAGGCCTACAAAATTCCGACCCCTTCGATGGAAGAAAGCCTGATGACGGGGGACTATATCTTTGTAAGCAAGCTCGCCTATGGTCCCAGGCTCCCCTCCACCCCTTTGTCCCTCCCCTTTTTTCATAATAAAACCCCCTCAGGACGCAAGAGCTATTCCGAGCGTTTCAAGCTTCCTTACAAACGCCTGAAGGGCTACTCCAGGGTTAAGCGTGGCGACATCATTGTATTTAACTTTCCCGAGGGCGACAGCATGGTCATCCAGTACCCCGGACAAAACTACTATTCACTAATCAGGCAATATGGACGCGACTACATTCTTGGAGAATTCGACATCCTCACCCACCCGGTCGACAAGCGGGAAAACTATGTTAAACGATGCATCGCACTGCCCGGAGACACCCTGCTGATTAGTGAAGGAAAGGTCGTGGTAAACAATGAGATCAGAAAAGAAGCGCCAGGACAACTCTTCAAATACTACGTCAGTACCCAAGATGCTCCTCTTCCGGATGAACTCCTGGATTCCTTAAAAATCCTTAAATCGACGGTCAGTTACAATCCGCTAAACAACCTGCACGTTCTGTACCTGGCCAGCCATCATATCGACTTTCTGAAAGACCACGATGCCGTAAGAAGCATTAAACGCTATGTAGAGCCCATGCTATCTTTTCAAAACAAGGAAATCTTCCCCCATGACCCCCGCTTTCGATGGAATGGTGACCACTTTGGCCCCCTCTATGTACCCGCTAAAGGCGCGAGCATCCACCTGTCGGTTGCAAACCTTCCATTGTATAAGAGAATCATTGAGGTTTACGAAGGCAACAAGCTGGAGGTCGATGGTGAGAAAATCATGATAAACGACAGCCTGGCCAACAGCTATACCTTCAAAATGGACTATTACTTCGTGATGGGCGACAACCATCATAACTCGGCCGATTCCCGCTACTGGGGATTTGTACCGGAAGACCATCTACTCGGCAAAGCCAGGATGGTCTGGTTCTCGGTCGATCCGAAACGCGGCCTGCTTGATGGTTTCAGAAAAGAGCGTATATTTGAAACCGTAAAATAATCGGAAATGAACGTATCTAAAATACTGAAAAACAGATGGTTCAAATTTGGGCTAGCCCTTACAATTTACCTCCTTTTTGTAATCTGGCTCAGGAACTACTGGTTCCTGCTGGGCATTCCCGTGGTTTACGATGTTTACGTCAGTAAAAAAGTAAACTGGACCTTCTGGAAGAGCCGGAAAAAGAAGAACAACTTCCTGGTTGAATGGCTCGATGCGCTCATCTTTGCAGTCGTAGCGGTTTCCCTGATTAACATCTTCCTTTTCCAGAATTACAAGATTCCTACCCCTTCGATGGAAGGAAGCCTGCTGGTGGGTGATCATCTCTATGTGAGCAAAACAGCTTATGGTCCGCGCACACCCAATACCCCGCTGGCTGTCCCCTTCCTGCCCAACACAGTACTAGGCGGGAAGTCCTATCTTGAATGGATCAAACGACCCTATAAACGGCTGAAAGGATTCAGCGATGTAAAACGAGACGATATTGTGGTCTTTAACTTTCCGGCTTCCGATACCGTGGCACTGGAAAAAGCCGATCACAGAATCTACGCCAAAGGAAACTTCGATTACTATGACCTGATCAGGGACGAGTCCTACGCCCTGATGCAAACCGACCAGGCCCGAAACAATCGAAGCCGCCCCTATGCGGTCTATGAGAACTATGTAAGGGAGCAGATCGCCGAAAAATTCGACGTGGAAACCCGTCCGGTCGACCGGCGCGATAATTACATTAAGCGTTGCGTAGCCATTGCCGGTGAGACGATAGAGGTTGTTGCCAATCAGGTGTTTGTGAACGGCGAAGAGCAAAAAGCCTTCGAGGGAATTCAACGCTGGTACCGGGTCAGGACAAATGGCACCCCCATCAACCCCCGATCTTTAGAGGACTACGGGCTAAGCCGTGATCTGACAGATATCCGAAACAACCCGAACTATACCTTTCCCCTGAACAGGGAAAGAGCCGAATCGATCAAAGCCCTTCCCGGCATCGTGAGCGTGGAACCCGTCATTATGTTCTCCAAAGGCCAGTTCGACCGGGACATCTTCCCTCATGATGAACGCTATCCCTGGAACCTTGAGTACTTTGGGCCTCTCACCGTCCCGGCCGAAGGAATGACCGTAGATCTGAATGAACAGAGTCTTCCACTGTACAAAAGAATCATCACAGGCTATGAAGGGCACAAACTGGAGCAGGTGGGCGACAAGATTCTTATCGACGGGAAAGAACGTGACAGCTACACCTTCGAAATGGACTATTTCTTTATGATGGGGGACAACCGGCACAACTCGGCCGATTCGCGCTTTTGGGGCTTTGTCCCCGAAGACCATATCATTGGAAAACCCAGGCTGATTTGGCTGAGCCTTGATAAGGAATACGGGAAGATCCGCTGGAAAAGGATGTTTAAGATCGTACGGTCGGACCGCTAAACACCGATGAGCGTTTACCCTTCGCTGTATCTTGGCCCCTTGAATTACTATGCCCGCCTGCTCGGGGAGGATCACATCCTGATTGAGCATTTCGATCACTACAGCAAGCAAAGCTACAGGAACCGATGCCGTATTCTGGGCCCCAACGGCGCCATTGATCTGAGCATTCCCGTACTCAGGAAGCATGGAAGCAAAACCCTGATGAAAGATGTGGGAATCGACTATAACCAACCCTGGAACAGAATCCACTGGAAAAGCCTGGAAGCTGCCTATGCCTCCTCCCCTTACTTTGAATACATTGTCGATGAACTGGCCCCTCTGTACGAAAAGCACTTCAGGTTCCTGGTAGATCTGAATTGCGTGCTGCTTGAACTAAGCCTGAATGCCATGAATCTACGCATTTCTTATTCCGGGACCGAGGCCTTCACGCCAATCAAGGGAAGCAACGATCCCCGGGAATTCATCCATCCCAAGAAAAACCTGGCTCAGGCAGACCCTGCCTTCCTTCCTCAGAACTATCACCAGGTCTTCTCGGACCGACACGGTTTTCAGCAAAATCTGAGCATCATAGACCTGATCTGCAATACCGGACCAGAAGCCAGCTCCATCCTGAAACAATCTATCCGACTAAAGGAAGGCTAGAATCGAAAGCCCAAGGTACACATCAGGATGTGCTTAGTGAGGCTGATATTGGCAACCTCATTAATGCCCGGTTCGTAGGCATACATCCCATAGACCTCTGAAGAAGAACCATAGCTGTAACTGAGGTCGAAGTAATTCCGCTTGCCCCTCACGCCCAATCCGCCCGAGAAAATCCACATCTCTGCATTATTGGCCTTATCACTGAAAGGGCTCATCAGGTGTTGCATCCCTGCTCGCAGGTAAAGGGGGCTCAAACGTACTTCGGCCCCGGCCCTGAGATTATGCGCAGCCCGAAAACCCGAACCGATGCGGCCATTCTCATCGAAGAAAGCATAGTCGGATGCCGAGAGCCGCGACGAACTGTAATCCTTATAGGTATAGGCCAGCGACAAACTCGCCTGTTTCAGGATCAGCAGGGATGCCTGGGCTCCAAACTCAAAGGGGGTCCTAAGCTTGTAATCGTAGAGCCCGCTGGGCGAATTGACATTCTGGTCGTTAATCCCAGAACCACTATCAAACTGAGAACTCATTCTTGTGGATTTCTGATCGCTCAGATGGTATATGGTCGGCAGCTGAAAGGAAGCCCCAATCCGCAGGACCTGCACCGGCCGAAGAATTAAACCGAATCTGGCGGTATAGCCCCAACCATTGGTATTGTTGTACTCTTTGAAGGTGAATTGCTTAAAATCCATCACATTGTTATTGGCATCCGTTTCGGTATGGACAATGTCTTCGGAAAAGCGAAGCGAATGCAGCCCCAGGGTAGCCCCCACATAAAGCAGATTAGCTACATTCATTGCACCCGACATTGAATACTCTCCAATGTATCCATATTGCTCCGACAAACGATTCAGCGACTGGCCATAACCATCGATCTGCATATCGTGCCAGTAAGTTCCGGCCTCCTTGTCGTAAGGCATCAGGGAAGCATCAAAAGCTAGTTGCTCATAATAGGGATCCAACTGATCGGGATAGGTATTGGCATGCCAGGTAAAATCATCAAGCAGGGAGCTATTGGTATTGTTCCCCGAAATAAGGGTCCGGTTGTTAAAATTCACCAGGGTATTGTAACCAAAAGAGTAGGCCAGTCCAACGATTCCTCTACGCTTATCCAGTTGCCTGGCTTTTACAAGGCCAAGGCTTCCCATGTTGAACTTGGTCTGAAATTCTTCCGTGGTGCTCCCCATAAAAGAGGCCTCGGTGTTTACCCAGTAGAGCGAAGGAGAAAAGCTGATCTCCGATGAGCGATAGAAGGCCAGACCGGCCGGGTTCATAAAAACAGCCCCCATGTCACCACCAAGGGCTGCGGTGGCTGCTCCCTGCGCGGCAAAGCGGGCCGAGCCAAAAGGAGTGTAGCTGGAATACCTGAGTGCCTGCATCTCGCCCTGTGCAATACCTGCACCCAGGGCACAAAACGATAACGCGGCTATAATGAAAATCCGTTTCATAGCTAAGGTTTTTAAAACAAAGAAAGACCAGGATGCCCGACAGGACACCCTGGGTGATATGATTTAACGCCTTGATCTGCTGACCGAAGATCCGCCTGAACTCCGGCTGCTGGAAGAAGAACCGCCGGATCGGCTGTAGGATGAAGATGAGCTCCTGCTGGGCGAACTGTAGGATCGACCTGAACTACTCCTGCTGGGCGAGCTGTAGGAACGACTCGGACTGCTGCTGGGCCGACTGTAGGACGAGCTGCTGCGGCTGGAGCTTGGCCGGCTGTAGGATGAGCTGCTGCGGCTGGAGCTAGGCCGGCTGTAAGATGAGCTGCTGCGGCTGGAGCTCGGCCGGCTGTAGGATGAACTACTGCGGCTGGATGTGCTGGGCCGGCTGTAGGTGGATGAAGGGTTGGCCCTGCCGGGTACAGCATTTCGGTAGGTACCGCTCTGATTGGTTCGGGGTTGAACAGCCCCCCTGTTGTAGCTTGAACCGGAACTGGTTCTGGGCTTACTGTAACTGGGTGTGTAGGTGCTCCGGCTACGCTGAACACTGCTGCGCTGAACTGTTCCTGCAGCGTTGCGGGTGGTTCGTACCGCAGTGTTGCGCTGGACCGTTCCGGACGAAGTTCCGGTGGTCCTCCTAACCGCACCACTGCGCTGAATTCCGCTGGTTGAGCCGGCACGGGTTGCGCTGCGCTGAACGGTATTCGTCCTGCTTGTGCCGGTCCTGGAAACACTGCTGGCTGAACGGTTCACACTGTTTCGCTGTACTGAACTGACATTACTGCGACTGGCGGCACTTACGCTACCTCGACTGGCGGCACTTACGCTGCCTCGGCTGGCGGCTGACACTGCCGATCGCGAAGAGGATCTGCTCCTGTATCTCGGATCCAGCACCGAAGAAGCTTTAGAACTTGAATAGATGCTGGAAGGACTGCTGTATCCGTAATAGTGGCGTCCGTGCATGTGCCCATAGCTGTAGTTGTTATACCTGGCATCACTGTAGCCATGGTAATACCCATTCCAGTAAGATCCGTAGAAGGGATAGCCATACCAACTGCTGCCATAGTAGCCATAACCTCCCCATCCCCATGGGTCATAGTAACCATAGTATGAGTAGGGAGAATAGTAGCGATAACGCGGAAAATAGCCAAAGGAAGCGCCCCAGTACGGGTAACCAAATCCAATACTCATTCCCCAGTGTATCGGCATCCCCGTGTAGAAATACATATCGGTATAGAAGGGATCGTAATAGTCCCAACCGTAGTAGTCATCGGAAAAACGCCTCAGATTCGATGAATAGTAATAATCGTTTGGATCTGAGTAGTAATTGTAGTTATTAACAACAACCGGAGCCTGAGCCTTTTCGTATTCCCCTATGGAATCCGATTGCTGGTATTGCTGTGAATAGAGGGCCTCACTTCCTTCGGGTGTATAGCCCTCACCCAATAGTTCAGCTTCCTGCTTCATGCGGTAGCGTTCATAGTCACTTAATTCCTCTCCTCCTGTCTGTTCCACCACCTGAACCTGTTCCCGGGGAAGCGGTGTAGCAGTCATCGCCTGCCCGGGTGATACGGCCTGGCTTTGAACAACAGGTGCGGCCTGATCGACGCGGGCCTGCTCCGGATTATAATATACATCATCATAATCTGAAGTTGCAGCGTACCTCGACGAGCTGCAGGAGGCCAGGGCAAAAGTGGCGCCTATTATGATAAATGCTGAAGTTTTCATGGTATTTCCTCCCGGTTATTTTGCTTCTGGTTTTTGCAATAATTTGAGCAAAGTTCATGCCAAACCAGAAACAAGAACGATTCTTCTGATTGCAAGATACAAAAATATCTGTCCGCCTTACCAGGCCGGGCTGGAAGTATTCATGTTGTGCATGGAATAGTTGTACAGGGGAATGCGATCCGGGGCAAAGGTATTCCCCATTCTCGGATTGTCGTCCTGGGTGTAGATCCAGAGCTGTTTATCATCCCACACAATGATCTCATCCCGGGCATCTCCGGTCAGATCGAGCACATGGTAACAAAGATCGGGATGGCCATCGGAAGGAAACCGCACAGCACAGCTCCCCTGGTCATTGTAAAGGCCTCCCCGTATTGAATCGGCCGAAATCATTAGAAACTCTTCCCCGTCTCCCTTCCAGTTCACGGTGAGGCAACGCTGCGGGCCGGAGGGTGAGACAAAACTGCGGTAAACATCTCCGGAAGCATCTGTAAAATGAACCATGCCCTGGCTTCCCCAACGGCTTGAAGAAATCAGCTCCCTGCCGGGGATTTCACTATTCAAATCAGCTGCTCCCAGGTAGTTGCTGTTGCCCACCACATTCTGTCGAAGAACCCGGCCATCGTAATCGGCGATGACCTGCCCCCAATCCCCGGCAGCGAAGACCAGACAGGGAATTTCCACCCCATCACTTAAATAGACGGTATTGAGCACCCCGTTACACTGATCGCCAATATAAGCCCCCACATCGAAAAGCATACGCCCCTGATGGTCGAAAGCCGTATAGCCCATTACAATATCAGGACGCTTGTCCCCGTTCAGATCTGTGATCAGGGGCTGAGAGCCCAGCCTGATATGGCGCGACCAGTAAATTTTGAAATCTTCGTCAAGCACAGCCAGTCTGCTGTTTCTGTCCGAAACCACGAGACAATTCTCCCGCCCGCTATCCAGCATATCGGCAAAGGCAAGACTCAGGGGATCGAAGCTCAAAGGAAGCTGTACCCTCCGCACCCGTTTGCCTGTACGTCCATTGATGATGTTAATCTTCCGATTCTCAATGTAAATAACCTCCCGGGCTCCATCACCATCCAGATCGTGAATCTGAAGCGGAAGTTCCATACCAAATACAAAATGGTCGTTCGGCTGCCCGTATTGCCAGAGAATCTCCCCATCGAGATTCACAGCCGTAATCCCTGCCAGCCCCTTTTTCTTTCCTTTCAAAGGGCTTACCAGCAGCAGTTCTTTGTTCCCGTCACCGGTCAGATCTCCCAGCCTGAGATTCTGGTCGGTGCCATATCCTTCGGTGGAAAAGGACTTCCATCTTACCATGGAGGGTGATTCCTTCTGCAAAAGATCGATCCGACGACCATTTTGCCTGCGCTTACGGTTCATCCTCCGCTCCTCGGCATTAAGCAGCTTTACCTCCACACTGGTAAAACGGGCAGGCATGTCGGCCAACAGGCCTATTTTTCCCTGGCTCGATTCCTGCTTCTCAACCGTCATAAAGATGGTGTCGTTCATAATGGTACTGATTCGATCGCGCCGAACAGACACCAGGGCACGAAAGGATTCTCCGGGAGACCATACCAGGGGGGTATAGGCCAGAATTTGCTCAATGGGCCGCAGGGGAGTCACCGGCTGACTTACCTTCTTCAGCGTTACTGTATTCCCCTCAAGTCCGAAAAAATAGTAATCGTTTGGGTCCCGGTACTTAAAAATCACACCGCACTTATCAAACTTGGCCAGGGGAACAAAATCAGCCTCAAGGGTGTAGTCACGCCAAAGCGAATCCCCCGCTACAATCATGGGATGACTTACCATGCTCATCGGAGCATAGCGTTTATCCAGGTTGGAAAAAGTCTGGGCCAGAAAGGGTTTCCCGTTTAGCATCCCCATCTGCCACGCTTCCTCAAAACCCTCATCCCGTAAACTTGTGGCTATTTCCCAATTGCCCAGGGCCTTACGATCGGCGCGATAATAGATAGCCGGATCTTCGCCCCGAGAATGAAATTCCGAATGGCCTTCAATTTGTTCAAAACCGTCGCTGAATACAGTATTCTGAATGACATTTCCGCTGCAGGCGAACAGACAGGACAGGGTGGTAAGAATCAGGACCTTTTCAGGTTTCAGGCCGTTGATCATGGACTGGAATAATCTTTATGTAAATATACACTTAAATCTCCGTTCATCACAAATGAAACGCCTTTACTGGAATCTTTAGCTATATTTACCATCAAGAGTTTTCCCCGAAATGCGCTACCGCCTACTCGCCATATTTCTTGTCCTGGGATCACTTTTACCGGCCCAGGAAGCTGTTGAGCTGACCGACTATGTAGAACAGGCGCCGGTGCTTGATCATATGCTGTATTTTCTGGAGGACCCTAATTGCATCCTTTATCCGCCCGACTTCTTTGAGGGCAAATCAGGCGAAGGCTTCAGGCCCTTCGATTTTGGCAATCCCGATAATACAGTGCTTTCCGCCGAAACGGGAGGCTGTATCTGGTTTCGGATCTGTGTAGTGAACCGTTCCGACGGACAGTTTGCCTTCCATCTGCAACCCAATATGTTCTCGATGTTTGATGAATACCAGTTGTTCCAGCAATACCACAACGGACTCATTTCCCATCGGATTTCGGGCAGTCATGTAATGCCCAGAAGAAAGGACGTAAATATCAGTGGATGCGACGATCTGCGCTTCTTCCTTCCCCCGAAAGAAAGCGACACCCTCTACCTGAGGGTGCACCTGAATGAGAGATCAAAGCTTTCCGAACTCACCTTCACTGTATCGACCCAGCAGAGTGTGCTGCACAAGGACCGTTCGCGCAGACTCCTTTTTGGGGTTTTTGTCGGCATCATGATCATCATGATCTTCTATCACATTCCACTGTTTGTGCGGGGCCAGGAGAAGAGCTACCTCTTCTACATCCTCTACATTCTTTCCTTCCTTTTTTTCTTCATCAACAAGGAAAGCTACATCTACGAAATCCTGCCCTACCACCCTTCGAATCCAATGAATGATCTCCTGCTGGAAATCTCCCTGCTCTTCTTCCTCCTCTTTGGCCGGGCCTACCTCGACACCAGGAAGAACCTGCAGTCGTGGGATACCATTTTGCTCATGGCTGTTTGGTTTACCGTGTGCGGACTCAGCATCAGGTTTGCCACGCTGATTCTCCAGAACCTGGGCATTGACGTTCCGGTATTCATTCAGCTCGGAGGTTTGGCCATTAATATCGTATCTGCACTGGGCTCGCTTTTTCTGGCCATAGTACCGGCCATGATCCTCACCCGG
The DNA here is from genome assembly GCA_002748055.1 of Bacteroidota bacterium. Classification (GTDB taxonomy): domain Bacteria; phylum Bacteroidota; class Bacteroidia; order Bacteroidales. Next base: position 17,371 of record PDRI01000064.1, read on the forward strand.
GAAAACTTTCAATCGGCCCGTTACTTCCTCTTTGCCAACCTGTACCTAATCCTGGGACTGCTGCTCACCTATACCCTGAAGGACTATGCCATTGGCAAGCACAGCCTGGAACTCGGTCTTACCATGCAAATACTTACCTTTTCTATCGGGCTGAGCGATCGCATCGATCTGCTTAAACGCAGCCGGGAATCAGCCCAGCGCCGTATCATTGACCAGCTAAGGGAAAATGCAGCTCTTAAAGACAAGGTAACGCGGGAGCTGGAGGACAAGGTGCAGGAGCGAACCAGAGAAATCCAGACCCAGAAAGAGCAGATCGAGAAGCAGAACAAAGAAATCAAGTACAGCTTCGACTACGCGAAAAAGATCCAGAATACCGTACTTCCCGGACACGATGTATTTGAAAACCTCTTTGGGGAACACTTCATCTTCTTTAAGCCCAGGGATATTGTAAGCGGCGACTTCTACTGGATCTCTCAAAACCGGAACAAAATTGTGCTTACTGCAGCCGATTGCACAGGGCACGGGGTTCCAGGCTCCCTGATGAGCATGCTGGGTATCACCATGCTGCACGAGATTGTCAATGAAAAAAAGGTCAGGCATTCCGAGGAGATCCTCAACCAGCTTAGAATGAGCATCGCCCGTACCCTGAAACAGGAAGGCCGGATTGGCGAGCAAAAAGACGGTATCGATATGGCACTGATCATTTATGATTCGGCCACCCGCAAGCTTGAATTCTCCGGAGCCAACAATCCCCTCTACATTATTCGTGACGGTGAAATGATCCAGTACAAAGGCAACAATATGCCTGTGGCCTATTACGAAAATATGACAGATTTCACGAGGTATACCATAGAGATGAAGGCCGGAGACAGGGTGTATATGTTCACCGATGGCTTCCCCGACCAGTTCGGAGGTCCGCACGGCAAAAAATTCAAGTACCGGCCTTTCAAGGACCTTCTGCTCGAGATTCATGAAAGGCCCATGGAGGAGCAACAGCGCATCCTCAACCTGGTATTCGAGGAGTGGAAAGGCGACCTGAATCAAATAGACGATGTTTTGATCATTGGAATGCGCCTTTAGTCTTCGCAACTCCCCCTTTTTTTTCTTTCTTTGTAGCCCTAAGAAAACAGATTTATGGCTAAAGTATTAAGCTCGAGAGAAGACAATTACGCCCAATGGTACAATGACCTGGTCCTGAAGTCGGGATTGGCCGAAAACTCAGCCGTCAGAGGCTGTATGGTAATCAAGCCTTATGGCTATGCCATCTGGGAAAAAATGAAGGATGAACTCGACCGCATGTTCAAGGAAACCGGTCACGAAAATGCCTATTTCCCGCTCTTCATTCCTAAGTCCTTTTTCAGCCGCGAAGCCGACCACGTGGAGGGCTTTGCCAAGGAATGTGCAGTGGTTACCCATTACAGGCTGAAGAACGACGAAGAAAACGGAGGCATCATTGTTGATCCGGATGCCAGACTGGAGGAGGAACTCATCGTACGCCCCACCTCCGAAACCATCATTTGGAACACCTACCGAAACTGGATCCAATCCTATCGCGATCTTCCCCTGCTGGTAAACCAGTGGGCCAATGTCGTACGTTGGGAGATGCGCACCAGGCTCTTCCTTCGCACAGCAGAATTCCTTTGGCAGGAGGGCCACACCGCCCATGCCACAAGGGAAGAAGCCGAAGCCGAGGCCATGCAGATGGTGAAGGTTTATCAGCGCTTTACCGAAGATTTTCTGGGCATCCCGGTCATGGTGGGCCACAAGACCGACTCCGAACGCTTTGCAGGAGCAGAAGACACCCTGACCATCGAAGCCATGATGCAGGATGGAAAGGCCTTACAGGCTGGAACCTCGCACTTCCTTGGACAAAACTTTGCCAAAGCCTTCGATGTGCAGTTCACCAGCAAAGAAGGCAAACTGGAACATGTATGGGCCACCTCCTGGGGCATGACCACCAGAATGATTGGCGCACTGATCATGTCCCACTCCGATAACAACGGGCTTGTGCTGCCGCCCCGTGTGGCACCCATCCAGGTGGTGATCGTTCCCATCTACAAGGGAAAAGATGAGTTTCCTGCCATTGCGGAAGCCGGAAAGCGCATCAAAGCGGAGTTGGAGGGCCTCGGAATCTCTGTGAAATTCGACGACAGAGACAGCCAAAAACCGGGTTGGAAGTTTGCCGAATACGAATTGAAAGGTGTCCCGGTAAGACTGGCTATTGGTCCCCGTGACATAGAAAACGGCAGGGTGGAACTCGCGCGCCGCGATACCCTCGAAAAAAGGGTCCTTCCCCAGGAAGGCATCGCCCGCTACATCTCTGAACTCCTTGAGGAAATTCAGCAAAACATCTATCAAAAAGCCTTGAATTTCAGAACTCAAAAAACACGGCGCGTCGACAGCTGGGACGAGCTGCTTGAGGTTCTCGACACGGGAGGCTTCGCACTGGCCCACTGGGACGGCACTGCCGAATCCGAGAAGAAGATCCAGGAAACCAAGGCCACCATCCGCTGCATTCCGCTGGATGCGGAAGAAGAACACGGCAGCTGCATTGTAAGTGGAAAACCATCGAGATGCAGGGTCGTGATTGCCAGGGCCTATTAAGCGGGCAGAAAAGGTGCTGCTTCGGGGCGTGCTCCCGGGCACAGCCTAAAAAAAGACGCCGCTTTATGAACCACTCGGCCCAAGGCTTGTTATCTTAGCAATAGAAACCTAAACCCATTTTATTATGTCAGTATTAGTTGGAAAAAAAGCACCTTTATTTAAAGCTCCTGCCGTAGTCAATGGCGGAGAAATTGTAGATGATTTCTCTCTTGAACAGTATATCGGAAAGAAGTATGTTGTATTCTACTTTTATCCTGCCGACTTCACCTTTGTATGTCCCACAGAAATTGTAGCCTTCCAGAACAGGATGGAGGAATTTGAAAAACGCAATGTAGCCGTTGTTGGTTGCTCCGTCGATTCCCAGTTTTCGCACTGGAAGTGGTTGCAAACAGAACTGAATGATGGTGGTGTGAAGGGGGTGAAGTATCCCTTGGTTGCCGATAACTCAATGACCATTTCCGATAACTTCGACGTGCTGGCCGGTGGCTGGGACTATACAGAGGAAGGCGAATCAACCTTCGAAGGAGTTCCCATGGCCTATCGTGGGCTCTTCCTCATCGACAAGGAAGGGGTTGTGCGTCATCAGGTAGTAAACGACATGCCTCTTGGCCGCAGTATCGACGAGGTGCTTCGCATGATCGATGCCCTGCAATACACCGAGGAATATGGTGAGGTTTGCCCCGCAGACTGGAAAAAGGGCGATCGCGCACTCAAGGCCGATGCCGAATCTGTTGCTTCCTATCTGGGCGACAAATAGGCCGGACGATTTTATACGTTTGTGATTTTAAGCGGCTGTTTCTCCGGAGACAGCCGCTTTTTCTTTAAATTACAGCATGTTTGCAGCCTTTAGGGATTTCCTTAACGAAACGAATCTGCTGCCCGGGGAGAGCCCTACCCTGCTGGCTGTCAGTGGGGGCATTGATTCTGTTTGCATGGCCCACCTCTTCCATGCGGCAGGCCTGGATTTTGGCATAGCCCACTGCAATTTTCAGCTGCGTGGCGCCGATGCCGATGCCGACGAGGCCTTTGTCGAAGAGCTGGCCAAAGGACTGAACAAGCGCTTTTATGCAAAACGCTTCGATGTAGCGGCCATGGTGGAAGAGGAAGGTATCTCGGTTCAGATGGCGGCACGGAAGCTGCGCTACTCCTGGTTCGAGGACCTGCTCGATCAACACAATTTCGAACAGGTGGCAACAGCTCACAACCTGAACGATGCTGTTGAGACTGTTGTAATGAATCTGATCAGGGGGACGGGGATCAAAGGGCTCACGGGAATTCCGGTGCGAAACGGCAGGGTGATCAGGCCTTTGCTCTTTGCCACCCGGGCCGATATCGAAGGCATGGTCAGGACCCTGAATCTGCCTTTCAGGGAAGATCGAAGCAACCGCGAAACCAAGTACCACAGAAATAGAATCAGGCATGAGCTGATTCCCGTAATGCAGGCGATCAATCCGGCCTTTCTGGAAACCTTCCGCTCGAACATGGCTGCCTTTGAAGGAAGCCGCGAGATTCTGGAAGTGCAAACAGCCGAAAAAAGGCTGAAGCTTTTCAATGCAACGGAGCAGGGCTACTGCATCAGGGTCGGGGAACTGCAAAAACTGTTCCCCCGCAAGGCCTGGCTTTATGAACTGTTTTCACCCTATGGCTTCAACCAGGCCCAGTGTAAAGAACTGGAAGGCTTGCTGGAGGCCGACTCGGGGAAACAACTGCAGTCCCCCTCCTACTGCATCTACAAGGACCGGGAACACTTGTTTCTGAACAGAAAAAAAGAACAACCCGCTTTTGAACGCTACTACATAGACGAGCCTGGCAGCGAAGTACATCTCCCCTTCCGGCTCAAACTGGAGGTCCTTCAGCGCGACGAGCTGGAAGCAATCCCCGGCGAAGCTGAAACGGCCTGTCTGGATTTGGATAAACTGAACTTTCCCCTGATCTTCAGAAGATGGCAGGATGGAGACTACTTCTATCCCCTCGGCATGGGAGGGATGAAGAAACTGAGCGATTTTTTCATCGACCGAAAAATCCCCCTGCCTCAAAAGGCCAGCACCTGGATCATGTGTTCGGGGAAAAAGATCGTATGGGTGATGGGGCAGCGCATCGACCACCGCTTTCGCATTACTCCCACCACACAGCGTGTGCTGCTACTCCGTTTTGAGCCCGATGTTTCCACGCAGTTCCTGTAAAAACAGTTTAAGCTTTGTCTTATCCCTGGCACGGATCATGGCCGTTAAGGCCGACAACTGATCGCTGATGCGCTCGACCTGGCCAAGGCTGTGAGGACTCAATAAAATCTCGGTAAGCAGGAAATCATCCTCCGAAAGAAGGCCTTCCGCAATGTCTAAGTGCTTTCTGAAGGTTGTACCGGGGGCCTCCTGCCGTTTCATACAGGCTGCAAATACCATGGTGGATGAAAAGGGAATAGACAGCGAATAGGCAATGGTTTCATCGTGTTCCTTGAAACTGTACTCATGAATCCTGATCTTCAGGCCCGA
>PDRI01000065.1 GCA_002748055.1 Bacteroidota bacterium
TCCGGAACAGGGCACTGAATATGCTGGCAATGCGCGACTCATGTAAAACCCGGTTTCCTGACCCGATCCTGATATCCCGTTTTTGCAATTGACCCACCACCAGGGTGAAGAGTGTGAATGTCAGAAACATCAGGCCGGTCAGTATAACTATGTTTAAAGAACGCAAAAATACGGCGATGAGTACCAAACAAAGGTTTAAAATCAGCAGTACGGCATTCGATTCGAGATGTGAAAGCCTGAGGGACAGCAGTTTATGATGAATGTGGTTTTTATCAGCACGGAAGGGCGATTGCCTGCGGGCAATACGCAGCATGAAGACCCTGATGGTATCGAAGACGGGCACCCCTACGAAGGCAATGGCAATGGCCGGAGCTGTCTCCAGGCTGCGCACTGCTCCGTTGGCGATATTCAGTTCGCAGAAACGGATGCTGATGATGGACAGAAGCAGCCCGGTAAAAAGGGAGCCGGAATCGCCCAGAAAGATTTTCCGACGGCCCCCAAAGACATTGAACCAGAAGAAGGCGAGCAGAGCGCCTGCAAGCGACCAGGACAGGATGGCAAAAGCGTTATCGCCCATCCACTGGAACCAGATTCCGTATGCAACAGAGGCAAGGATTCCCAGTCCCGCTGCCAGCCCGTCGATTCCATCGATCAGATTAAAGGCGTTCACCACGAAAACAATGATGATGAAGGTGAAGCCTTCGGATAACCAGGTCGGAAGTCCATGGATGCCAAAGGCCCCCTGAAAGGAGGTAATGCGCAAACCGGCAAAGAGAATAACCATTACTGCGGAGATGCAGATGCCGGCGAGCTTTTTCAACGGGTGGATGGCCAGAATATCGTCCTTAATCCCCACTGCCATCACCATCAGTGAGGCGCCGAATATCCCGGCAATTTCGGGGAAGCCTTCCGGTGCACTCCACATACTGACACTGAGCCAGCTCCCCCAGAACACGGCTACCCCACCGAGTAAAGGAATATGGCCCTTGTGGGAGGTACGTCCGTTTGGTGCCGAGACCAAACCTTTCTTACGGGCAACTGTGACGATGGACGGGATGGACGCTGCCACCACAAAAATAGCTGTCAACAAGGCCACAGCCAGTTGCAAATAGTACGAATTCAATTCCATGGCAAGCCCCTGTCGGGGCGGTTATACTCTTCCTAACCAAGAAACTGCGGAATCTTGGAGAGGTTTTTATATGCTAAAGCAATCCAGGGGCGGGGCAGTCCCCGTTGCTGCATGATTTGCAAGTCTTCACGCGATTTGCGAATCACGCTCCCAATGTTTTTCGTTGAAATTCCACCCATGCGCATCCTGACCAGCACCTCGGGGATGTATTCCACATTAAGGTCCGGGCGCTGCATAATGCCCAGCATGAAATCGTAGTCTGAGGCCGTTTTGTAAGTCAGGTCGAAGGGCCCGTTCGACATACAGAGCTCCCGGCTGAGGAAAAGGGTCGGGTGGGGGACCATCCAGCCATGCCGGATTCGTTTTGGGTCGAAACAGCCCGATCGCCAGCGTCGAACCACCTTGTCGGGGTTGTTTCGCTCCACGAAATCAAGGTCGCTGTAGGTCGCGTTGCAGCCTGTTCGTTCAAAGGTGTCGGCCACCATTTCCAGCGCCCGTTCATGGGCAAACATGTCGTCGGAATGGAGGAGGCCAATGATGTCGCCGCTACAGTATTGAAGGCCTTTATTCAGCGCGTCGTAGACACCCCTGTCGGGTTCCGAGACCAGCACATCGATCTTCTTTTTGTAGCCATTCAGGCGCATGAGTGTGTCGTCTTCAGAAGCGCCGTCGATAAGGATGTGCTCGAAATTCTTGTAGCTCTGGTCGTAGAGGCTCTTACAGGCACTTTCGAGGGTGTCCCTGGAATTGTAGCTGACGGTAATAATGGAAATCTTCATGCCTCGCCCAAGCTTCTGTCCTTGATCCCAACTGCCGGGTTTCCTCTGTAAATTGTCCGGGCCTTCAGGCTTCCTCCGGCTACCGAACCAGCCTGAACCACGGCATGTTCGCCAATGTGGCAGCCGGGGACGATTGTGGCCCTGGCACCAACCCAGGCTCCTTCCTCAATGCGGATGCCTGCGGTCATCAGGTCGAATCCGGGCTTGCTGTAGTCGTGGTTTCCACAAAGCAGCATTGCTCCCTGCGAGAGGCAAACATTGCTGCCGATTTCCACCTCGTCGAGGTTGTCTATCCAGACCTCCTCCCCGATCCAGCAGTGGTCTCCAATCCGAAGCTTCCAGGGATATTTGATATGGACTCTGGGTTTTATCACGACCTTTTTTCCAAGCTTTGCGCCGAACAGTTTTAAAAGTAGCCTTTTCAATCGATATGATGTGCAAAAAGGGTTCATGAACACCACAATATGCGTAATATACCATGGGGCCAGTACGTAAAAACCCTTGCCTGCAAGCCCTTTCCTCGGCTTGTAAGCCGACAGATTTACTTTGGTGCTAGTCATCCGTAAAGAGTGTTTTGTTGAGCAGAAAGGCCTCCCTCATGTCCTGCAATCCCGGTAAATAGTTTTGAGCCGACCGGCTGCGCTCAGCATAGCTTTTCCGGTCCATGTTCAGGGCCTCTTTCAGCGCCCTTTCAAAGCCCTTTTCATCTCCCAGTGCAACCACCCGCCCGGCCCCTGCATCTTCCACCCCTTTCCAGGGTGTCCGGTCGCTGATGATGACCGGGAGGCCGCTTTGCAGGGATTCGGGGATGGCGTGGCCGAAATTTTCGCCTGTGGTGGGCAGCAGGAGAAAGTGCATTTCATCCATCAGCTCTTCCACCTTAGCGGGAGGCAGGGCTCCGTGGAAAATGACCTCCCGGCCGGGGCCTGCTTCAGCAGCTGCGAGCCGGCATTCTTCAGCATACCCGGCATTCGAGTCCTTCCCCACGATGTGCAGGCTGAGTTTTCCATGGCCGGAAAGGGGCAGATAGCGGATGGCCTCCAGGGTTCCCTTTTCCGGCGAGATACGGCCCAGAAACAGAAGCTTCAGTTCCCCACGATTCTTTTGGCGTTCGGGAGGGCGCTTTTTTCGTACAGCAAGCAGGTTGGGGGCCATCTTCACCCTGGTTTTTGCGCCGAGCAAACGCGTAATGGCCTCAGCTTCCTCATTGCTGGTTGCATGGAAGATGGCCCTTCGATACAATCCGACTCTCCGGGCCAGCTGTAAAAAGGCCTGTTTCTTGCATCCCTTCACGGCCAGGGCATGGCTTTGCAGCATGCCGCGTGCGGCTATTAGCACTTTCTTTGGTTTTATCGAAGCTGCCAGCAATAGTGGAAGGATGGAGAAATACCAGGAATAGATGCCATTAACGTACCAGATGGCGCAGCCGGCATTTTCGGCCTTTTCTTTCAGGGCCCTTCGCCTGAGTCCCGCTTTCGAGCAATAGCATACCCGGATGCCCTCTCTTTCGAGCCAACGATCGGCTTCTATTTCCGGAAAACCCTCAGTGCTCCCCAGATCCCTGTTGCGGGTCAGAATGTAAAAATCGAAGTCCCCTTTCAACTGATCTACCATGTTGGCGAGTGAGCGTACCGGGCCTCCGGCTTTGTAAGCCGGGCGGTACCAATCGATGAAGACCAGTATCCCGGGTTTTTCTTTTTCCGCTGTTTTTGTTCCGGCTGTCATTTTTCCCCCCCGGCTCCTAAGACTTCCCGGTACAGGCCGATATACGCTTCTCCAATCTTCTCTGCCCCGAAGCGTTTGATGTTTTCAAAGCCCTTTGCCACCAGCTGAGCTCTGTAATCCGCATCCTCCATGATGCGCCGGATTCCTTCCCGGATCGAGGCAATGCTTTCCGGGTCGACCAGGCAGGCCGAATCCCGGGCTACCTCTTTCATGGCCCCCCGGTCCGAGCTTAGTACCGGTCTGCCAACGGCCTGGGCTTCAATAATGGGCATGCCGAAGCCTTCATAGAGGGAGGGAAAGCAAAGCAGGTCGGCATCCCGGTAGCATTGCAGGAGCTCCTCATTCGGGAGAGTATGCTTGTTGCTGTAGTTGATTTTGGCTGCTTCGAGGGCACGGATATGCGCGTCTGCAAGTTTCCCGATGATACAGAGTTCCAGCCCGAGTCCCTCCAGGGCGGGGACAATCCGCTCCAGATTCTTGTTGGCTTTGGTGCCCACCACCAGCACCCGCTGCACCGGCTTCCCGGCCGGCAGGGGATGGGCCTTAAACAGGGGGAGTACCGGATTGGGAATTACCATGGCCTTTCTTGCGGCAAAGGGCACCAGGCGCTTCAGTTCGCCCTTTGTGAATTCCGAAATCACGCTGATGCGTCTCACGATCCAGCAGGGAATCCAGAACCAAAAGATGAGCCTGATCAGCCTTACCGGCAGGGGCCCCACCAGCGCCGAACGAATGTCGTGTACGGTGAGTACGCTCTGCCGCCCTGTGGCCAGGGCCACATAGTTTACATGGCCGGTGATGTGACAGACTGTTTTCCGGCTGGTTGTTTTTTTGGCTTTCCCCGCCGAAGCCCCTTTCAGTTGCTGCTTTCTGAGAAACCGCAGGTTCCTTCGCACGGCACCCGGCCCGGCTCCGGGCTCCGGAAGCCGGATGAGCTCCCTCTCAAAGGACCGGTCTATGGCGGGAAAGATGGCCGAAAAGGCCTGTTCGATGCTGTGGAAATTCGAGGTCCTTGCCCGGAATAAATAGGTGATTTTCATTTAGCGGAGCAGTAATTCTTTGATGGGCTCAAGGACCTTGACATAGGCATAGCTTTTCAAAAACGCATCATTGTCCGGATGGCTGTTCTGTAAGGCCAGGGCCAGTTTTTCCCTCAGATCGGGGATGGAGCCGCTACGGAAAACCTGGTTGCCCGGAAACTGGCCCAGATCAGGGGCGCAGCCACATTTATCGGAGATTACACATTTGATCCCGCAGGCCATGGCTTCATTGATGGCCAGGCCCCAGGTTTCTCCGGGGCCGGAGGAGGGGAGGCAGAGCACATCGGCCATTCTGTATATGGCCGGCATGCGGCTCTGGTTCTGAAAATCCATGAAATGGATCCGCTTCTGTGCCGCAGCCCTTGCTTTCAGTTCCTGCTCCAGTTTCCCCTTTCCCACAAAGACCAGCCGGGCCGGATTTCCCGCATCTATCAGGATGCCCGGGTTTTTCTTGGACTCCAGCTTGCCGACAAAGAGCAGGAGCTTTTCCTCGTCTTCAATGCCGAGCTCCCGCCTCATATCCAGGGCCTCCTGCCTGCGGGCTGCGTCATTTTCGAGAAAACGCTGATTGTCGATGGCATGCGGGGCAAAGTACAATTGCTTTTCTTTCAGGCCATGGGCAAGGAAGTACTGCTTGTTGGCCTGCCCTACATAGAGGGCGTAGTCGGTTTTTCTGTAAACCCATTTGAGCAGCCTTCGTCTGAGCGTTTGTTTGATCCCGGGTTGTTCGTCCAGCAGGGTGCTGTCGCCTCTGAAGATGACCGGAATCCTGCCCTTGAAATAGCGCATGGCTCCCAGGTGGGCCTGAAAATTCCAGCCATAGACCAGGAGGTGGCTTGCTTCCCATTGCCTGATTTCGTCGATCAGGGAGGGGCATACGATGCCCTTAAAGCCCTTGTTTCCGGGATGCTTCGCGTGGTTCGGCACGAAGGTGTAGTCGTAGCCTTCAAGCAGTGGGATGTCCCAGGAGATTTCCTTTCCAAAGTCCTTGTCGTAGCGGTCTTCATCCCGGCGTTGCGACCAGGTGTAGAAAACCTTCAGTTGGAGCCAGGGCTCAGCTGCCAGTTTACGGAACAGGGGCGCATTGTACTGGATCGGATGGGTGCTGATGATGGCCAGCCGGGGATAGTTTTGCACGCTCATTTGCGGTTTTCAGATAACAGCTCCCTGAAGAACCCGATTTGTTTCCGGACCATGGTTCTTTCCGTGTAGGCCTCAAAGGCCTGCATATCGATTTGCATCTCATCGGGCAGATTCATGAGCAGCGCTAGGAGGCTCTCATACACTTCGCCTTCCCGGCTTAGCAGGTCCTCCATATCCCGGAAGCAAATCACCCTGCCGGCCTTCGAACGTTCTACGATTTCGGCCACACTGCTGCTGCTGTTCGAAAGCACGAACAGGGGCTTTCGGGAAAGGATGTAGGGAAAGACCTTGGATGCCGTATAGCCCGGGTCGACCGATCCCGGGAAGATGATCAGGTCGGCTTCGCGGAGGATTTGCAGCGTCTCGAAGTAGCCCACTCTTTCGGGATGCTCCAGCACCATGTCCTCCATCCCGAGCTCGGCGGCCATGGGCCGGACACGATAGGCTTCCTCAACGCCCTTCCCATAGCTTGTACCCACAAAAACCAGTTTAATCTTCAGATCTGTGGCCTCACTTAGCTGCCTGAACTGTTTTAGCAGAAAACGCATGGTTTCGGTCATCCCCGGTGTCAGGGCCCCGGTGTAAACAGCGTAAATGGAGCTGTCATCCTTCCTGAATACCGTGTTTTTGAGCTTTATCTGCCGGAGCAATTCAAAATCGCGCTCACTGGCCGAGAAGGGGATGACAGCATGGGGGATCCTTCTGTTGTAGCGCTCCTGCAGTACCTCCGGGTATTTGGCCGAAACGGAGACAATCCCGTCCACAGCCTTCATGGTTCTTCGTTCCAGGATGCTGTTCAGGCGATGGGCAATAAAGAATTTTGGAGGCCTTTCTTTTCGCGGTTTACTCAGGTAAAAGTCATTCCGCCAGGGATCCTGCATATCGATCACAAAGGGCAGCCCAAACCGCTTCTTCCAGTACCTGCCGAGGGTCATGACCGGAAAGGCGGTTGTGCTGAAATAGATCAGGTCGTAGTTCTTCTGCTTCAACAGCCGGTTTCCGGCCTTCCTTAGCTGCAGCACAGAGCGGTAGCCCAGGTTCCCCAGTCCAAATTTCCGGGTCACTTTCGTACTGAAAGCCTTCACGTGGTGGACATGCTCAAAGTGCACATGCTCTTCCAGCACAGGATCGGTCGAAGCCTCTATCCAGGCCGGCTCTACCGCCAGTACATCGTAGCTGATGCCGTAGTCCTTCAGAAAGGGGATGCTCAGTCGCAGCCGGTGCATGTCGGGGGTGTTCACCGGGGGAAAGCAGGGCGAGACAAGTAAGATGCTATGCATGAATACCCAATTCCTTTATCTTTTCACATTCATACTCCCAGGCCAGTTTTCGGGCCGAAAGAAAGCGCTTTTGCTTCCGGCTTCTGATCTCGGTTTTTTTTTCAAAAAGTGCACTCAGCGCCTCTTTCATGCCCCGGGGCTCCTGGGAACAAACGAGCCCTGTTTCGTCCCGTATAAACGCTTGTTGAGCCCGGGTGTCAGTAGCCAAGATATAGAGGCCCGCCTGGGCATAGGCATGGATTTTGTTTGTGAGGCAGATGTTCCGGTTCAATTCATGCCCGGATAGTTCGAGAGCCAGCCCTACATCATAGTTGGCCAGTGCTTTGTGCAGATCGGTCTGCTGCATAGGCGGGAGAAGCTTTACATGCTGTTTGAGGCCGGGTGGGATTTCCGCTTCAAAACGGGCCCCGTTACGTCCTATCAGTGTCAATTCCCAGTCCTGCCTTTCCAGGGCTTCAAGCGCCTCAAACAAAAGGCCCAGCCCCCTGTCCATGGAAATCAGCTGAGAAAACCAGATGAGTCTGAGCTCTCCCTCAATCACAGCGGGTTCCGTAAATTCTTCGGCCGGGAAGGAGTTGTTGAGTGTGATGGGGTTTAGGCTGCCACCGACCAGCTTTTCGGAATAGCTGCGGATGAGCGGACTGGCATAGAACAGGCTTTTAGCCCGGGGATAGATGGCCTTCATAAGGGCTGTTCTGCGCCGCTGTTCCGGAGGGTTGATCAGGGCAATGGTTTCGCCGGGATGATAGTCTTCCGCATCGTAGATGAAGGGGATCTGCATTTTTGTCGCCAGCCGGAAGGCGGCATACAGTGTGCCGTAGCCATGAGCGATGACCAAATCAAAAGCTTCCCGCTTCAGCCCTTTTTCCGCACTGCATAACAAGATACCTGCCTTTTCACTGGCATAGGCCGTCCATTTCAGGGAATTGCTACCCAGGGCACAAAAAAGCAGCGCCAGTTTGTGCAGCAGGCCTGTGCGCAGCCAGCTGAAAAAATGATTCCGTGTCAGATCGAGTATGCGCACCTTTAAGTCGAGGGCTTCGATTGTTTCCAGGTCCTTCTGCAGCCAGACCGGGCTTCTCGATACCAGGACAATCCGGCACCCGGCTCCGCCCAGGTAGCGGATGGTTTTTAAAGCCCGTGGGGTGGTCGAGAGATTGCCCGATAGCAGAAAGAGGATGCGGTCCGATTTCATTGCTTTTCTTTTCGGTGTGCACGCAGCACTTGCAGATAGTCTTCGGCAATCTTTTCGCGCGAGAAACGTTCTACGCAGTCCGACCGGACCTCCTTTCGGTCTATTTCAGCGATTTTTTCGACGGCCCTGCACATTTGAGCGACATCATCAACGATGAAGCCATTCTTTCCATCGATAATAATCTCCGGAACAGATCCCCGCCTGAATCCGATGACCGGTGTTCCGCAAGCCATGGCTTCGGCCATCACAATGCCAAAGGGTTCTTCCCATTTTATGGGAAAGAGAAGGGCCTTTGCCCGTCGCAGAAAGTGGCGTTTCTGCTCGTCATTCACGGGGCCTGCATATTCGATCAGGGGGTGTTCGAGATGTGTTTCGATGTTTTCTTTGAACCAGTCTTCATGGCCTGGCTGAATGTTTCCCGCAATCAGCAGCTTTTCTCCGCATCGAAGTGCGACATCGATGCATTCCTTTGTGCCCTTGATGTCCTCGATGCGGCCGAGAAACATCAGGTATTCGGGTTCGGCCTGCTCATCGGGGATGTAGTAATCGACCGGCGTAAAGTTGTATATGGCTGTGAACTTCCGGCGGAAGCATTTCAGATGGTTCAGCATGTGTCCTGCTGCAGAGCTGAAGCGCAGCCTTTTTCCCATGACCAGGGATGCCAGGGCAGTGGACCTGGGACTGATGAATCGGCCGTAGGTCATCAGCACCCGGTTCCCCAGCAGTAAAACCGAGGGATAGAGGTACATCAGGCGGCCGAAACTGTGGATCACATCGGGTTTAAGCTGCCTGCTTACCCTGTACAGGGCCCAGGCGTTCTTCCACACATTTCTGAATCCGCGGGGATGGGTCGAGGGCCATCCAAAACGCCGAAATGCATCCTTTTGTGTGGAATCGGCATGGGCCAGCAATATTACCTCATGTCCCAGGGCCGTATAGGCTTCGATGAGCCCGTCAACCAGACGTTCAACGCCCCCGTAGAGTGGCGGCGGGACAGGGATTTCGGGGTCAACAGGTATGAGAATTCTCATTGATTAGTGCTGAATAGATGGTTTCCATGTCATTTGCAAGCTCATCAAAGCTTCGGACTTTCTTCGTATTCATCGACCATGCTGCGATTGGGCCCGGGTTCTCCGAGAGCTGCTGCAGCTTTCGGGTCAGGTCCATTGCATTATTCGATTCGAAATGCAGACCAGTGCGCTTGTGTTCAATCATGTCAGCAACAGCCGGGTAGGATGAGCCCAGCACCGGGACTTTATTCGCGTAGGCTTCCAGAATGACCAGCGGTGCCATTTCATTGGAGATGGAGGGCAGGATGAGGAGGTCATAGGAAGGCATCCTTTTCATCAGTTCGGCATTGGGAACCTGTTCAAACCAACCGATGTTTTTCCGCTTGTTTGCCCAGGCTTTATAGCGATGGTAATAGGCTTCATCGCCGCTTTGCATGGTGTAGATATCCAGCCTAAAACGGCGACTGTCGAGCTGTTCTGCAGCTTCGGCCAGGAGGTGAAAGCCCTTGGAAGGATTCATTCTGCCCACAAACAGGCATTTGAGCATGTCATTGCCTGGCTGTTTTGCCGGGGCTTCCCTGCTGCCGGGGTCCTTTATTCCCTGTAAGACGAGTTCCAGATTTTTCTCCATCCCGTTTATGGCAAAGGCTTTTTCAATCCAGGGAGCAATGGCAATGACAGAGTCGGCGTACTTTCTGACACGTTCAAACTCGTTCAGGCGGTTTTGTACGATATGGAACTGAGGGGGGAGCAGGTGGTACAGAGGTTGCGGCATGCGTGCCAGGACAGAGGCCAGGCCTTTTGCCTTCGGGGCTGAAAGCCCCCTGGAAATAAGCAGGCAATGCATGCAGCGTTGCACTGATACCCTTCCATCACAGAGGCCCCGGTCGAAGAGGCGGAAGTCTCCTTTCACACAAAAGAAGCCCCCGAGATGGCTCGTAAAAACAGTTTTGATTCCCTGTTGTTTCACCCATTGTAAGTGAAAGCTGTTAACAGCCCTTCCAAAGGAATGGAAATGCACCAGGTCTGGTTCGGTTTCCTTTATCTTTTGTTTGAAATCCGCCATACCGGAGGGGGGCTTCAGGCCGTTCAGGCGCTTGAGCTTTTCCCGGCAAGGGACATGAAAGACCTGAACCCTCAGGCCCTCATAGCTGTAGTCTGACTGTTTCGGATCGCTTGAGCTGATTAAGACTTCGGGTTCGAAGCAGGCCTTATCGATAAGCCTGATTAACTGATCGACATAGCGTTCCGTACCTCCCGCTGCATTCGGCAGATAGCTTTCCAGTACGAAAAGGACTTTGGGTTTCATCGATTTGCTCGCAGGGGAGGCTCAGAGCTTCAGTTTTCGTCGCATCCGGTAGGGAAAGAAGACCAGAAAGTACAGTCTGAGCGGGGGGTTCATAAACCTGATCATTGAAAGCGCTGTTCCCAGCTGCATCTTCAGGGCCCTGAAGAGGGCTTTCCTCATGTTGAGGAGATAGATGTTATCCAGCGCCAGCCTCGCAGCTCTGCTATTCATCGGGCAATCGCTGCCTGTCAGGATGGAACGGTTGATGCTGAAGCTGAGTCTGAAATAGTCGGCGGCCTTTTGCACAAGCTCCTGGCCTTCGTGGCGTCTGTACCAATACAGATCGCGTTGAAATACCACAACATCTTTTCGGGCAGCTGCCCGGAGATTGAAATCATAATCTGCAGCGACCCCGCAGGCGGGGTCGAAGCCCCCCAGCTCTTCGAAAAGGCTTCTCCGGTAGATGCTGCCCAGCGGACCGACAAAGAGCATTCCTCTTTCGAAATAGTGCTTTTCAAAGATGCGCTCCGGAGAATAGCAATGAGGGAAGGCGCTGCTTCCGTCGTAATGCTCATCATCAAAACCAATTCCACAGGAGGGGTATGCTTCCATAGCCCTTACCATGGTCCCGATCCCATGGGGATAGATGAGGTCGTCGGAATCGATAAATTTGATGTAGGTGCCACAGGCCAGCGAGGCTGCATAGTTTCTGTTTTCGAACTGACCCAGATTTTGCTCGTTGATGAAGACCCTGATTCTTGGATCGCGGCCTTCAAAGGATTGTGCAATATTAGCGGACCCATCGCTTGAGCAATCATCGACGATGATGAGCTCCCAGTCCTGAAAGTCGGAGTCGAGAATGCTTTCAATGGCCTGCTTAATAAAGGCTTTCCTGTTGTAGAGGGTGACAATGATCGATACAAGGGGCATGTTCAGAAACGGGCTTGGTTTTCCTTATTTAGTCATCGCCTCAAGCACCTTTCTTTCGGGTTGAAGATCAATGCGTTCGAGTATTTCATGGTGGTTTGCTGCTCCGATTTTCTCCCAGGTCCTGCGGCTTTCCCAGGCTCTCTCCATGGCTGCCCCAAAAGAGGAGGCGGTGGGGCCGGCTGAAATAAAGCCATTGGTTTTTTCTTTTACAAGCTCAGCTATACCGCCAACATCTGTAGCTACTACCGGACGGCCCGAAACCATGGCCTCGACAATGGCGATGGGCAGGCCTTCGCCCGAGCTGGGAACCAGCAGAATATGGTTTTTGGCCCAGATTTCTTCGGCCCCTTTTACCTGCCCGTGGAAGCTAATTCGTTCCGAAAGCCTGTCGGTGCCGGCAAGCCGTTTTAGGTAGGCACTTCCATAGCCATCGCCATAAATATTCAGGTGCCAGGTACGTTTGGTCCATGCTTCTTTCGACAGAATCGCCATTGCCAGATCGTGGCCCTTTCCGGAAACCAGGCCGCCGACCATGGCGAATTGCGGGACTTCATTCGGGGGCCATTCCAGGCATTCAGGGCTCTTTAGGTTGAGGGGGTTCCATGTAAATGATGCATGGGGAAGGGGCTGCATAATGACGCGTTCGACCAGCCTTTGTTGGGTGGATGAGATGAAAAAGACATGCCGGGCCTTCAGGAACATTTCCGGCGCGTGCTTCCGGACCGTTTCGTCGGGGATGTATGCAAATTGGGGGTGGCTGTGGCAGACCAGGGAATAAGTGATGCCATGGCGCTGAAGTATGGACAATAGATCGCGGTGGTGCTGTACGAGGTCGAAGCTGCCCCCCTGGCTTATCAGTACATGTGCAGGTTTTTCTTTGAGCAAAAAGAGCCAGTTTGCGTTTGGCCGGGCGATATGGGTCTCAAAGTAATTCCACAACTTTTTCAGAGGGGGAAGATGGGGGCGGTATTTTTTGCGGAAATGGAGCTTTGCTCCTTTGTCGGCCAGGCTGCGAAATTGCACGTTGTTTTCTGCACCCCAGTCCACAACCGAGATGTTTACACCGTGCCCCTGTTCAAGGGCCAGATGGGCTGTTTTTTTCCAAAGTGCTTCACTTCCGCCCCCGGGCACACCCTCCATGAGTGAGATGAATGCCAGTTTCATGCTTGTAAAACAGATAGATATAGTTGATGCATCTCTTTTGCGACGATTTCGGGATTGCATGCGCGAAGAAGCCTTTCCCGGGCGGCTTCCCCATAGCTTATCCTGCGTGCGGGATCCGAAATCAGTTTCTGTACTGCCCTGCTGATGGCTGACGGCGATTTCGGATCAATCAGGATTCCCGTATCCCCGAGCAGCTCGGGCATGCCTCCCCGCCGACTTCCCACAATCCCTCTTGCAGCGCTCATAGCCTCGGCACATACATAGGAAAAGCTTTCGAAGAGGCTGGGAATGACCACAATATCGCTTTCCCTGAGCAGCTCGGGGAGGGATTCCTTTTCCACCCAATCGAACCATTCAAGCTGGTCGTTGAAGGCCTCGAGTTCTTTTTCGATGTATTGTTTCATGCGCATTCCCTCGATGTGGGCATTTTCGTCTTTTCCGGCAAAACGCATCGACCATTCGGGATTGTTGCGCAGAATCGTTTTCAGGGCTTTTGTCAAAGGTACAAGGCCTTTTAGCACATTCAGCCTGCCGTAAAAGGTGATTCGCTTTGTGTTTGTATCTGCCGGTATCTTCAGCAATACGGGATCCGGGTCGAAGGGGTTGGGAATGACAGAGATTCGGGCAGGGTCGATCTTCCAGAATGATGTGGCCCATTCCTTCATCTTTTTCGAAGGCGAGCTGATATGCCTGGCTGCCTCTGTGATCAGGAAATCCCGATCGGCATGCTGGTTCTTGTCGCCCCTGCTCCAGTAACCAAAGTCGATTCGGCCCCTGCGCAGATTTCCTGCAACGAATCTGAGCTTTTTATGGAAGGGGATAAGGGAATTCTGCATACGGGTAATCAGAACCGCGGGCGCATGCAGCCTGACTACCAAGGGCAAATCGGGGAATTGTTTTGTTATCTCCAGGGCCTCTCCGCCGATTTCGGGACATTCGATCAGGTCGAAGGGCTTTTCTTTATGGCGCCGGGCGAAGGGCTTTACGACGAGCCGGGGAAAATCCGGGCTATGCGAAACCTTGATTCGATGCGTAGCTATTCCCCGATAGCACTCGCTCAGTTCCCTTTCGAAAGATGCGCAGAAGACTTCTGTCTCCACGCCAATGCCACGTAAGGCCAGCACCAGATTGACGCTATAGGTGCTGATTCCGCCAAAACCGGTATCGGGAGGGTACTCGTGAGTGACAAGGGCTATTCTCATCTGATCCCCTGGATTTTTTTAGCCATATTTCTAAATCGGGGGATGGTGAGCAGTGTGTACTTCAGCGAGATAAGACCTCTGAACCACGCTTTTAGAACGAAAACAGCCAGGGGCACTTTGTTTTCTGCAGGGAGCAATCGATAGACGTCCAGCATACTTCGGCTAAAACCTGCCCGAAGCTTTTTCGACAGCCTTGCAAATCGGCCCGGAAACATCGATTTATAGCAGGTATGCAGGTGGTAAACATGTTCTTCCTTCAGATTGGACCACCTTGTGTCTTCCTCCTCGTGGGCATTTACAGACACCAATACATCCTCCAGTACGATGGCTTTGCTCCGATCCAGCATGGACAGGAGGAAGGGCCTGTCGGCAAGGACAGAGAAGTGGTTTAAATCGAAGGCCTGCCCGGCAAGCCTCGATTTTCGATAGACTACTGTCCCGAATCCCAGCGATTTGCCTTCCAGAAGCAGCGCTGTCAGGGTCCTTTGGTCCACCTCCCGCCACTTCCCCCCGCGATGCTGGTAAACCGGCGATGAGGCCTGTTTATGAAAGCCTATTTCGCACCAGGAAAAGAGGCTTTCCTTTGCGCTTTCCAGGGCTGCAAGGGACTGCTTCAAAAAGTCTTTATGCATCAGATCGTCCTCGTGAAAGACATTTACGTAGTCGGAGCCTGTCGGATAGTGCAATGCCCTTAACATATTCTGAAGCGGGCCAAGGTTTGTGCTGTTGCGTACATATTTGATATTCAGTTCGGGAAATAAGTGCAGGACCCGGCTATAGTCCACTGTGCTGGCATCATCAATGATCAGCACTTCAGCAGGTCGGAGCAGCTGCTTTTGGACAGAACCAAGGCATTGTTGAAGCCGTTGAGGCTGGTTGTAAACGGGAATGTGCACGCTGATGCCGGGGCTCATCTCCGCAGACTTTTTTTTCCTGTGATGCACTTTTTAAGCCGCGACAGGAAAATCCTGATCGGGATTTTGTGATAAGCGATAAAGTAGGGGTCGAGGTACTTGAACAGCCTGTGGAAATGGTAGCTTACAGACCTTTTCCGATAGGTCATCGTCTGTTCGATATTGGCCCCGGAAAAGGCTTCCCGGGAAATGAATAGCTGGTCCCAGCCAACCAGCTCATACCTGTATTCGTACCTTTCAAGGATGTCCAGCTGGTAGTTGAGGCACTTTTTTATTCTTCGCTTCGACAGTATTCTCTCTGTATTGAACTCCTGGTGGGAAAATCCCTGAATCTTTTTTCGATACAAATCGAGCTTGTAGCCAAATTGATAGGTAAAATGCCCCCCGTTACAGCCGTTGTAATCCTCGATTAGATTGTGATCAAGTAATTTATACTTCGTCCTGTCTCCAAGAAAATGCCCCTCGGTCGATTGGAGGTCGGCAAGTAAACTAAACTGTATTTTCTCTGTGGATCTGAGATTTATAAAGCCATAATAGGTGGAAAGCTGAATCAGGTTTATACCCGGAAGGACCAGCCTGTCGGCGATTGCCTGCAGGTTAAGAATCTCATCGGTATCCGAAATAATGATCAGGTCGTCCGGGTTGCCCCCTGCCAGATCGCGCAGCCTGTTCCGTACATGGTGCTCTCTGTCCCAGGCATCCCTGCAATGCCCAAAGTCGTCAATCACCCGATAGTCGATTTGCTGCAGGTAGTTTTTCAGATAGTGCTTCTGGGCGGGAAAGGCCAGCTCTTTTTTTCTGTTTGAGAAGGTGAGCGGGCTTTCCAGAATGATAAATCTGTCGACAAAGGGCGACATAAGGCCCAGGCGGAGCAGCAGAACCTCAATTTCTCCGTTGTAGAGTATGCAATCGAATAGCTTGCGTCCCTGAATCATTTTGTAAACATCCTGAATAGTCGTGCTATGCCTTGCCCGAGTTTGTAGGAACGGGAGTTTTGAATCAATGCAAGCCTTCTTTTCGCATCTTCCATCTCCAGGGTCAGGGTCAGGGGATCGCCCAGGGCGTTAAGATACAATGGCAGGTGGTTCATGACAATTTGCTTTCGGAGTTGGGTATTCCGTTGGCTGTCGATGCCGGCGGCCATCGAATCAGCTCTTCTTCTGTACTTAAAGAGCGCTTCCTCAATTTTGTGCACTTCCCCCCCTTTTTCGAGCAGCGAGAGCCAGAAGTCCCAGTCCTCAAAGCCCCCTTTCATCGTGGTGCTGTATCCGCCGCAGCTGCGCCAGTCCGACTTTCTGAACATCGCACTTGCGGGGATGAGATTTCTTCTGAGCAATTCTTTCATCGAGAAGGGTTCATTCCACAGGCCCGATTCTGCGCCAAACAGTTCGGTATTCGAATAAACGATTTTGATATGGCTGTTGCGGCTGATGATTGCATGTGCTTTCGCCAGAAAGCTTTTGTCGAGCAGATCATCTGCATCAAGAGGCAGTATGTATGTTCCCAATGCCCGTTGAATCCCCGCATTTCTTGCATCCGGAAGGCCCTTGTTCTCCTGGTAATGGTACTTAAACCTTTTATCCCTGTTTGTCCAGCCTTTGGCAAGCCTCCCGGTCGCATCTGTCGAGCCATCGTTTACGATGATGCATTCCCAGTCTTGCCAGCTTTGACGGGCTACACTCTCCAGGGTTTCACCGAGAAAACCGGCCAGATTGTAACAGCTTACGACGATGCTGATGCTAGTTTCCATTGACTGCCTCTGCGATTGCAAGGTCGAGCCTCGCAATATGCGTTTCAATCGCATAGTTCTTCAGTACGTGCTGTTGTGCAGCCATGCCCATCAATCTTGCCTTCTCCAGATCCGTAATCACCTCAATCATCTTTTCGGCCATAGCTGCAACATCGTGTTCGTCGACCAGAAAACCGGTGGTATGGTCAACCACAGCCTGTTTTATTCCCTTGTGCCGGGTCGAAACCACGGGCAAGCCGGCACTGGCAGCTTCCAGAATTGACACCGGGGTTCCCTCAGCATCTCCGTTGTCTGCAACAATCGAATGCTGAACATAGCAGGAAGCCTTCTCCAGGTAGGGCTTAAGATTCGGATGTTCAATTGCGCCGTGAAATACGAGCTTGTCGGAAATACCCAGATGTTTTGCCAGGTTTTTTGTGGCATTGAGCAGGGGCCCCTCGCCCACGAGGTCTAGTTTTGCTTCCGGTACACTCTCCAGGACCCTTTTCATGGCACAAACCAGGTAGTAGGGGGCTTTTTTATCGACAAAGCGGCCTATGAACAAAAAATGGGGCTCATTAAATGCCGGCTTTATTTGCTGAAAGCTTTCCCTGGCCCCACAAG
This sequence comes from Bacteroidota bacterium, assembly GCA_002748055.1. Taxonomy (GTDB): domain Bacteria; phylum Bacteroidota; class Bacteroidia; order Bacteroidales. The sequence continues at coordinate 17,153 of PDRI01000065.1, forward strand.
GATTCAGCAGGATCTTCTTTTCGGGAGCCCCGATGGAAAGCAGATCGGTCTTCATGTCCTTCGAGACCACGACGATTCTTGCACAATAGTCGAACATCTCCAGATAGCGTTCCCGGAAATTTCTCAGCAGCTCTTCGATGACAGCATCGCCCCCGTGGAAATGCACAATTAGCGGAATCTGAAGCTCTTTGCAAATGGGGCTCATCATTGCACCGCTTGTGCCAAATTCCGAAAGGACGATGTCGATTCGCTTTCTGCTTAAATAGTCTTTTATGCCTGCCTCCAGCGGTGAAGACTCTGCTGCCTGCTTCAGGCCAAGCTTTTTCATCAGGCGCTTCCCGATTCCCGGGTAAAGGCTCAGCGCTCCATCGGGCCCGTATTTTGGGAGGTTGTCTCCGTAAAGAAAATGCAGCTCTCCCTTTAGCCGGCTTTTGTGGGCCTCAATAAAAGACTCGGCCTGAGGCTTGTGGCTGGTTGATGTAATTGCAATTCTCATTCCTGAATCGTATTTGATAAGTAAAGACCGAGGCTCCCGGTCAGCTTATCGAAACTGTAGTGTTTCGCCACAAAGCTTTTATTCTCAAGGCCCCATGCTGCATATTGCGCCCGGTTTTCATACACTTTGGCCAGGGCAGAAGCAAGTTCATGGGGGGAGCCGGGTTCAACCAGTAAGCTGCCTTGCGTCCCATTCAGGAGCTCCGCAACCGGCCTTATGTTTGTGGCAACAATTGGCAGGCCGGCGTTCATATAGTCGAGGATGACATTGGGCGATCCTTCGGTATGCTCCCGGATTGCGGTAAACAGTCCCAGATCGCATAGCCCCAGGATGCCCGAGATTTCCAGTTTGCTTTCAAGAAAGACGACTTTGTTGCAAAGTTTTCTGTCAAAGGCCAGTGATTTCAGCCGGGGGATGCGGTGTTGATCCGGGGCATAGCCTACAAAAAGCATCCTGATATCGGGATGGCTCGATGAAAGTAGTTGCAAGGCTTCAATTGCTGTTTCGTGGTCCTTGGCGGGAAAGAAATTGGAAACAAAGACGACCAGGAAATCGGATTCGGCAAATCCAAGTTCCGCTCTTGTCGGTACCTTGCCTTTTTCTTTTGTCCTTTCAAGGAGGGCATTTTTCAGGATGTGGATGCGGTCCCGGCTCAAACCGTGTCTTGTGTTAAGGTAGGTGGCCATTTCGCCCGAATTCCCGAGATAGTGTGTGGCCAGCCGGATCGCTATTCTTTCGCTCTTTGAAACCGGAGTAGAGAGCTCTCTTCCACGCTGGTTCCAGATTCTGTATTTCGAACCCGCTAAAAAGGAGGCGGTGATTCCTATCACGTTGGGGTAGTAGGTAAAGGGAATAATGGTCAGGGTTTTGCGCTTGCGGAGAATCCGGCGTAGTTTAAGCAGTTCTTTCAAGCGATTGAACAAATGGCCATGAAAGCTGCCGATCCGGATGTCGGCACATTCATAGTCGATGCCATGCTGTTTCAGGGCCTGTTCCAGCCCCCGGCCTTTTTGCAGGCCAAGCATGTACACCGGATAGCTTTTGAGATGCTTGATGGCCCTTGCATATTGCAGGGCCTGAATCTGCGCCCCACCCAGTTCCAGGTTGTAGACGCAGATTGCGATCGCAGCTTTCGATTTTTGGTTTTTCAGAGGCACTGGTTTAATAGACCGGAAATGCGCTCCTCCCACAGCGACTTGGTAAACATTTTCTCAAAGCGTTCTCTGGCTTTCGAGCCCAGGCGCTCCCTGATTTCGGGATTCAGGATCAGTTTCTCGATGTACGAAATGTAGCGATCCCGCTCCCCCGGATTGCACAGATATCCGGTGATGCCGTGTTCGACCGATTCTGTTGTTCCGCCCTTGTCGCTTACCACAGCCGGGATTCCATGGGCCATTGCGCCAATGATTCCGATCCCGGCACTTTCGGCCATACTTGGTTGCAGGTATATAGCACTGCCGGCATAGAGTTTGTCCACATCATCGACCCATCCCGCAAAGTGTATGTTCTCCTCGTTGGCACACAGGCTTTTTAACTCCTCATACATGGGGCCTTGTCCGGCCCAAACCCATTCCACAGCGATGTTCCTGTGCTTTTTACTTAGTTCCCGGGCCATGTCGATCCAAAGCTTTGGATTCTTGTCGGGAATAAGGTTGCCGAGCGTAAGTATGCCGATGACCTCTTTTCGTTGCGGATGGACTTTGTTTAAAGGCTCATAGAAGTTTCTGATTACATGTATTTTAGACTCAAGAGAGCTGAGTCCCCAGTAGCGTATGATCTCGCCTTTCAGGTAGGCCGATACAGCTATGATCGATTTGCCGGGTTTGGAAAGCCCCGATGCAATGGTGTTCTTATTCCCGATATCCAGGTCTATCCACGGCAGGGTATGCAGAATGTAGCTCATCCTGCCCGGAAACAGAAAGGCAAAGGAAAACCTTCCGGGATGGGTTGCCGATACAAGCAGTCGATTCGAGCGGGTGGCAATGGCATGGCGCAGGATACAAACGCGTTGTTGAACGATTCTCAGCCGGTAGTACTTGTAAAGGGAATGGGCTTTGTCGAAATAAACTTCAGGGTGATCAAACTCGTCTTTGAAACTGCGAATGCCTGCCACCTGCTTCGAATACGCTTCGCTGTATTGTTCTTTTTCATGTTCCGGAACCAGCAGCTGAACGGGCTTTGTTTTGATCAGAAGCTGTATCAGGTTTCGGATATAGTACATGGTTCCCCCGATGAATCCGTGTTGCGGAATAATGAGGGTGCTGTGGAAGAAGGGCTTGCAAAGGAAGAAGGTGGCCGATAAAACGAACAGCGCTACCCCGGAAGCCAGATAGCTGCAGGCGAAGCGAATCTTCCCCTGCAACGGGCCTTTTAATGACATAGCTGGTTTCACCAATTCCTCAGATACGCGATGGCATCTCTTTTTAGGGTCATGATCTCATATCCCTGATCCATGAGCAGCCTTTGGCAGTGCTGGTAGCCTTCATAGCTCATGATGCCATCGTGGATGCCATGCTCAAAGCTGATGATGCCCGGTTTCATCACACTGAAGTCAATCATGGCGATGATCTCACAGTCGTAGCCCTCTGTATCGATCTGCAATAAATCGATATGGGAAATGGCATAGCTGTCGATTAGTTCCGGGAGGCTCATGCACTGAACGGTTTCGGTAATGATGAGCCCCGAATCAATCTGGCTCAGCTTGTGATGGTCCTTGTTGAATGATCCAATCCCTTTCACCCATTCCGGAAGTCCCCCGGCCTTTGGGTCGACCCTGTAAATGGGCAGCTGTTTTTCGTTTTTGTGGATGGCGGCGTTGACCAATTCAACACGGGGATTGCCGGCGTAGTTTTCTTGTAGTTTCAGAAAGATGTCGGGCAGTGGCTCCAGGGCAATGCCCCGGAGCTGTTCCCGCATAACCAGCTCATAAATCGGATCAAAACTTACCCCGTCATTGGCTCCGATCTGCACGAAGTAAAAGTCGGGATGCAGATGCCTGTAGAAAAGCTGTTCCAATGGCCTGAAGTCGCGTTTTTCGATGTACTTCTTCTCATGGAAGGACTTTTTATAGAGGCTATAGCCAAAGGAATCCAGTAGTTTGTTTATTCCCCTCACCTTGTCTTTTCAATGTCAATGTCAAGAATTGGAGAAACAGCACCCTCCCATCTTTTATTGTATTTTTTCCCACGGCGTTGCTGGTCGTCCTCAATACTGAAGTTCAGGACCGATCTCGCGTAGAGATACTGGATCATATTGCCTGTATCATCGACCAGGGAGAAGTCGATGCTGTGATGTCCGGGATTCAGGAGATAGGGCGGAATCCTGAACACGATCTGATAGTCTCCTTTTCCGGCAATGGGGTCCTTGTGAAAACTGCCTGCAGCGAAAGCCAGCTCACTCATCCGGTAAACATTCAGAATGGCTGATACCGCTTTTTCACTTTCGAAGCGGAGCGAGAAACGGAGGGTGATATCCTGGCCGTTGCTGATCTCAGCCCCCTTGTCGGGCACAAGCGAAGATGCATATAGCTTAAACCCATTTTCCTCGAAGACCCGCTTATTGCTCCGTTGTTCTTTCCGGAACTGTGTTTTTTGATAGTGCGATATGGTTTCGGCTGAGCTTCCGCGAAAGATGCACTTTCCGTTTTCCAATAGTATGGCATTCGGGCACAGGTTTTTAATCGATCCCATGTTGTGGCTCACAAAGAGGACAGTCCTGCCTTCGCCGCTGCTCACATCCTGCATTTTCCCGATGGCCTTACGCTGGAACTCGGCATCGCCCACCGCAAGTACCTCATCCACAATAAGAACCTCCGGTTCCAGAAAGGCTGCAACTGCAAAGCCCAGCCTGACATGCATGCCGCTGCTGTATCGTTTTACCGGGGTATCAATGTATTTTGCCACGCCGGCAAAATCGACGATCTCATCAAATTTCGATCGAATCTCGCGGCGATTCATTCCGAGAATAGCTCCGTTCAGAAAGACATTGTCCCGGCCCGTAAGTTCGGGATGCATTCCCGTACCGACTTCGAGCAGACTCGCAATCCGGCCCTTTGATCTGACAATGCCCTCGCTTGGACCGGTAACCCTGGAGAGGATTTTGAGCAATGTACTCTTCCCGGCGCCGTTTTTTCCAATGATCCCCAGCACTTCACCCTGTTTAATCTCCAGATTGATGTCTCTGAGGGCCCAGACATAGTTTCCATGCCGGGTGTCCAGGCGGTTTTCATCCCCAATCATTCGTGCCGGGTCTTCCTTTCCCCTGGCACGATACCACCAGCCTTTCAGGTCGTCTTTAAGCGTTCCCGAGCCAACCAGGCCAAGACGGTAGCGTTTAGAAAGATGCTCTATGGAAATGACTGTTCTCATACCGTATCCATGAAGCTTTGCTCGACCTTATTGAACAGCAGAACCCCGAGGACGAGGAGCCCTGCCGTGAAAACAAGGCTGAATCCCAGCCCCGGCCAGGAAATACTGCCCGCTCCGGTCAGGGCATACTTAAAGGCCTCGATCAGGGGGGCAACCGGATTGTATTTGACCATAAACCGGAGTTGTTCGGGCACACTGGAAACGGGATAGATAATCGGGGTTGCGTACATCCAGAGCTGAATACCAAAACTCATGAAGTTCGTCAGATCGCGGTATTTAGTCGTAGCCGAACTGATCAGGATGCCAAAGCCCAGGGCCATGAGTGCCAGGGTTAAGATGATCGGGGGAAGCAGAAGGATGTAGCTGTTTAACTGTGGCGGAAAACCTTTGGCCCAGTAGATCAGCATCAT
>PDRI01000066.1 GCA_002748055.1 Bacteroidota bacterium
CAGAGCTGCTGTTCTCAATTTCATTGTTTGCTTAAATAGAAGTTTTGCAATATATAAAATGCCATCTTCTTTTCTCCCTTACTGGAGATCAGGCCTTTTCGATTGAATCCATCCTGGATATTGCCCAGGGGACGCCTGGGTGATTGAAAGTCTGTAAGAATCCATGGACTCATCCCACGTAACTGATCGATTCGCTCACACATGCTAAGGGTTTCCCGGTAGTACCAGGCCTGGTATTCCTCACTCCAGCGTGTAAGCGAATCGGCATGATAGCCGGCAAGGGCCCCGGCCCCAAATTCACTGAAAAAAAAGGGCTTATCAAATTTAACTTCCCAATCGACCTGTTTCAGTGCATCCGGGAGAGCGCTTCCATACCAGCCGGTATAGTGGTTTATGGAGATGATATCTACATATTCGCCGAAGGGATCATTTACCACTTTCATCCTGGAATTGTGATTCTCTCCATTGGCCAGCAGTGCTGCACTGATCAGCCTGTAAGGATCTTTCTCCCTGGCCTGATCGATCAGGGACCTCAGAAACAGGTTTCTGTGCTCAGAGATATCCGTTTCGTTGGCTACGGACCAGATGATCACAGATGCCCGGTTTCGGTCTCTTGTGATCAGATCATCAAGCATTTCACTTGCCAGGCTCAGGGTGCGTGGACTATCCCATTGAATATCCCAGTAAACCGGGATTTCTTCCCAGACAAGCAGCCCCATTTCATCCGCCAGTCTTATCATATGCTCATTGTGCGGATAATGTGCAAGCCGTACAAAATTGCAACCCAGTTCACGGGCCCAGTTCAGCAGCATACGTGCTTCCTCTCTGGCATGCACCCGCCCCCTGGTAAACGGGTTTTCTTCGTGGATGCTAATGCCCCGGAGGAAAACGGGTTTGCCATTTAAGAGGATGTCCGTTCCTGAAGTTTGAATAGTCCTGAAACCTATCCGGTCCGATAGTGTAGCACCTCCCCAGCTCAAATGAACCTCATAAGTCTTCGGGTGTTCGGGGGACCAGTACAGCAGGTTCCCGGCTGCAAAACTGGCCGATCCCCTGTCGGAATTGTTAATCCTGATCTTTTCCCTGATATTCAGTTCGGGGATTTCCAGGACAACTTCTCCGGTTTCGACTGCCCGATCAAGTGCAATGCCGGCTTCTATGGTATTGCCTGACCCCGGTTTTAGCTGAATGCTGAAATCCCTGATAAAGGAATCATTTTCCTCCAGAATCAGCACATCCCTTGTTATCCCCCCAAAATTCTTCCAATCGGAAACCAGGGTTGGAACCTGTTCTTCATGGCGGCTGTTATCGACTGATATGACCAGTGAATTCTTGTCCTGCAACAAAGAGGTGATTTCGAAATTGAAGGGATTGAAACCTCCTTTGTGACTCCCCAGCCTTTTCCCGTTCAGGTATGCTTCAGTATGGTAATTTGCGGCACCAAAATAGAGGAAATAGCGCTTCTCTTCATCGGGACTAAAGGAAAAGTCTCTTTGGTACCAGATTTTTCCCTCGTAATACAACAGCTCGTCAGACTGTGAATTCCAGTCACCCGGCACATCCAGTTGCCTTGCGGTTTCAAAGCTGTATTCAACCAGATCGGATCTTGATTCAGGTCTTTCCTGCAACCAGAAACCTCTTTTTCTTCCGATATCACCCTGGTCAATAATATACTTCCACTTACCGTTCAGACTGGTGATCTTCCGATTGTAAACATTGGCGATCTGAGGATACTGCTCAGCAAGTGCGCCAGCAATGAAAACCAACAATAGGCACAATACTCCTGCGACTTTCTTCATTACGTGTTATAGTATGGTCATGGATGCAATACTTAAGTGATACCCTGATATCAACAACAGGGTATCACTTAAAAAGAGGCTTTTCATAGAACAATACCGCCTATTTCCGGATTACTTTCTGGACATAGTATTCTTTTCCGGCTTCTACCATTAAGATGTACACCCCACTGGCTCTGTTTTGCATACTAAGCTCCACAACAGCAGCGGGATGGTCTATGGTATGGACGAGCTGACCGGAAGTGCTGAACAAGGAGATGCGCTCGGTCTTATCGGGACAGACGATCCTCAGTTGGTCCGAAACCGGATTGGGGAAAACTGAAAGCACACCATTCTGAATACCGGAGGTACTAAATCCGGTGCCTAGGCTGCTGTCGGCCATGATGCTGATGTCGTCGATCCAGATTCGTGTGTCACCGTCTGCAGGAAGGGTTGGAGTGAACAGGATGTTGGTACTGTCGGCAGCGTTAAGGTCATAGGAGAAATAGGTCCACTTGCTTTCCGAGAGCTCATCAGCCGTAATGGTCGCCAGTTCAGCAGAGCCTGCACTGGATACCGATTCCACTTTAAGTTTGGCTGTAGATTCGGGCGCCTCAATCATCAGCCAGAACCCAACACTCTTCAGTTTGGGATACTTTGGTGACTGCAGATACCCTGCCTTGTCCTGCTGTCCGCGAACGAATTTCAGAGCTGCTTCCCCTTGATAGTCACCATGATCACCGGGTCCCGGAATATTTGTAGAGGTGTAGGTATATCCACCTTCCCAGCCACCGGCGGGCATAACCCCGTCACCGGTGTCCTCGAATCCGGTGGTGAAATGATAGTCTGAGATTTCCACGGTTACGGTATAGGTAAGGCTTTGCGACTGATCTTCAGAAACCACTTCGATAACAGCCGTCCTAGCAGCTGAATCCCCGAAGATATCCGCTGCCTGTGTGATAGCAACACTTGCTCCGGATGCGTTTGCCACTGCAGTCACTTCTACTTCCTCGGTATAGAAGAGTTCTTCCGAATAGTTCATAACAGCTGCATCATAGGAGGCTATGGCCACTCCGTTGATCGAGATCTCTGCAAGGGTAGCATCGGCCGGGCCCGCATCCATTTTCGTCAGGCTTACATCGTCCAGGTAAAAGAGGGCATCTCCGTCTGCACCACCGGTGGCCGTAAATCTGAGCACGATTGCATCAGAAGCATCGTCGATGGCAATCGTCCTGTTTTGGTAAGTATCCAACTCTTCACTGCTTGGAGCGAAGGACTCAAGCTCATCCCAGCTGAGCCCGTCATCCGTGCTTTTCTCCACTTTCAGTGTTGTTGATTCAGCTTTTGGAAGTATCCAGTAGGACAATTCGGCAGCAGTTGAATAAGCTGAAGTCTGCACAACACTTTCCGTGCCTTTCATTTTGACGGCCTTGGCTCCGTCAAACTCATTGTGCACATTAGCGGAACTGGAGGTCAGGTAGGTGTTCGTGAGGGTCCATCCGGCAGGTTCATCTCCAAAACCTTCCTTGAAATGGTAGGCCTGGCCCATGGTCAGGTTAAAAGTAAATGCCAACAGCAGAATGCTTGAGGTCAATAGTAGTTGTTTTTTCATAGCAATAGTGTTTAAAGGATAAGGTGTTATTAGTTATTGTATCCGGGATTCTGGGACATTTCAGAGGTCAGGTTCGCATCGATGACACGCTGAGGAATAGGGAACAGCCTGTCTCTTTCAGTAATCAGGGCTCCTCCGTTGGTATTGTACCGGGCAGTCCTCTCCAGCCATTTACCAGTCCGAAGCAGGGTATAGCGGCGATGTTCCTCCAAAGCGAGCTCCCTGGAACGCTCATCCAGGATAAAATCAAGCGTAACATCGGCTGCTGTGATCTCTGATGCATTGGCCCTTCTTCTCAATGTGTTCATGGTTTCTGCTGCCCCCGACAAATCATCTAGTTTCATTTGTGCCTCAGCCTTAAGAAGATAGGTTTCACCAAGCCTGAGATAGATCTGGTCATTGAATTGTCTGGCAGCCGTCACATCATTTTCATTGGCCCAGTCCCACTTCCTCGAATATGGCCAGTCGAGTCGGTTTCGGGTACTTGAAGTAATGGGCTCGCTCCAGTCCATCCAGATCGTATCACCAAAACTATAGCCCTCGGGAAGCTTATCTGCCTTGCCGGTGTCATTTTCATTTTCATCCTTTAGTACGAAAAACTTCCTGATCGCGAATGAACTTCCCCGGTCATCTCCGGGCTCATAAAGGTTGATAGCAAACTGGGTAAGTGACATTCTTGCCCGCGGCCTTCCTCCTCGTTCCACCGTTAGTTCAAGGGGAGTGACACCGCCAATCTTGATATCGTTGTAACGGCTCATATGCCAGCGCCTCATGATGTTTTCTCCCCCGCCAATTGCTTCATATTCATACTGCCAGACCCACAGTGCCTCGGTGTTCCCTTCGCTCCTGTTTGAGTTGCCATCGTAAAACATATCCATGAAAGGCACACCCGGCTCGTCTGCCTTTACGCCATAGCGGCCATTAATCAGCTCGTAATCCGGGGTATTGATGCACATATTTGCCCAGTGAAGGGCACTGTCGGGCTGGTCGAGCACCAGGTAAAGCTCTGCAAGATAATGCTGAGCAACCCCCCTGCTGAGTTTCCCTTCCACATCAGGTTCAATATCCAGGTACTTTTCTCCGAAAAGGAGATCAGATTTTACCAGTTGCCAGACCTCCTCTACCGGAATCCTCTGCCAGTCGGTCCGGATATTTGATCCTTTGGACTCATCAAGGACAATGGGGACATCTCCCCACAGGTAGGCCAAATGCCGGTAAGCCCAGGCCCTTAACACGCTTGCCTCTGCAAGAATCCTGTTTCTGTTCTCTTCATGTGTTTTCGATATCGTTGCAAGATCAAGTTCAGGGTTCCGGACCCGGATTATGATCGTATTGGCCGCGTTAATCAATTCATACAGCCATTCAAAAACATACTCATACTCCTCATTGAAGGCGTTGTTCCTTTCCTGCCAGGCTTCTGCCACTCTCGACCAGCCGTCACGATGGTTGGTCAACAGGTTATCTGTTCCATTCATCATCATATCGGCCAGCAGGTAGTTACTGGCAGACCTTCCCTGGCGCTCTTTTCTGGCAAGGGCATACAATCCATTCAGGCCTGCCTCAAATCCATCGTAATTGGTATAAAGCGTTTCTGCAGTAATCAAATGGGGAGGACTTTCCTCGAGGTATTCTTCTGAACAACTGATCAGCATGAGCGACAGTAAACAGGTAATTGTCGGAATAATATGTCGTCTTTTTGTTTTCATCTGTATCTGTGATTATAGGCCAAAGTTTAGTCCCAGTACATATTCCTTTTGCAGAGGTATGGAGCGCTGACTGCTTAGCTCGGGATCCATACCGCCGTATTTTGTAATCGTAAAGAGGTTCCTGCCGGTGAAATACATCCGTAGTTTCTTTATTCCCAGCTTATTTAGTACGGGCCTGGGAAGGTCATAAGCGAGCGTGATGTCTTTAATCCGGATGAAGCTGCCATTTTCATAGTAATTCGCAATGCCCCCTCCCATTTTATTGGCATCTTCAGCATTCATGTAGAAATCATTGGTCGGATTGTCCTCCCGCCACCAGTTCTTCTTCGTCGTATTCCTGCTTATGTCGGTCCAGACATTGTCATTTTTCAGGCTATTCCGCTTGGTCACTCCGTGCACACCATGCATGAACAGACGCAGTGTAAAGTTCTTGTATTCAAAGGTGTTGGTAAGTCCCCACAAGAATTTAGGGTCTTTTTGTCCCAGAATTTTCCGATCATCTGCATCGATGTCATAGTCCCGATCCAGGTCATTTAGCTTGACATAACCTGGCAGCGACCCATACTTTGCTGCTTCCTCTGCCTCTTCCAGCTGCCAGACACCCAGAACTTCCCAACCATAGTAAACCCGAATGGGCTCTCCTATGAACCAATTGTTTCCGATATCACCGATTTCATTTCCCTCCTCATCGAGATAGCCGTAGAGCGAGATGATCTTGTTTTTCAGGAAAGACAAATTACCTGTTGTGGACCATCTGAATCCACCCGAAGAAACATTGGTTGAAGTCAAGGACAACTCCAGTCCTCTGTTTTCAACCTCTCCAATATTCTGAGTGATCGATGAAATTCCGTGCACAGGTGATATGCTCCTGTTCAGGAGAAGGTCCGTGGTAGCAGACTTGAAGATGTTGATGTCGCCATATACCCTGTTTTTCCACAAACCAAAATCAAGTCCCAGATTGAAAGTCTGCTTGGATTCCCATCCAAGATTGTCCTGACCAAGTTTGCTGGGTTTGTAGCCGGGCCTGGTGGACGAATCCGAAATCCAGTCTTCGGATGACAGCCTTGACAAGGTTTCGTAAGCGCCGACAGCCTGGTTTCCATTCAGTCCCCATGAACCCCTTAGCTTCAGAACATTGAACAGTCCGGGCCAGGGGAAGAAGCTTTCGTTGGCCAGGTTCCATCCGATGGCCAGGGAAGGAAAGACTCCCCATTTCGACTGACTGCCAAATCCGGAATACCCATCCCTGCGACCTGTCAGTGTGAGGAGATAGCGCTCGTCAAATCCGTAATTGATTCTTAGCATCTGGGAGATCAGACTGGTTCTGGAATACCCATATGAAGGCTCGATCAGCTCTGCCTGATCGGCAGAGTACCAGGTTAAGAAGTCATTAGGAAAGCCATTTGCTTTCAGCCTGTTCGAGGTGCTTTCAAAATGTTCGTAGCTGTAAAGGCCTGTTACAAAGAGGCGGTTCCTTCCAAATTCGGCAGTGTAATGAATGATGTTCTCCAGGGTGGCATTGGAGAAGGTAGAACGGTCGGTGGAAGCTCTTCCCCTGTTTTCAAATCCTGATTGTGTATTCCTGCCCCAGTAGCTTGCGTCATCACTGAATTTATAACGAATTCCGGCATTTAGCTGGTAGTTTAAACCAGGAATGAAAGGGATGTCCACCTTTACAAAATTATTTGAGATCACCTGGTAAGAGCGATCGAGGTTGGTCACGAGTGTCCTTTCGAGAGGATTGGTGTTATTGGGGTTTTCCTGGTTGGGATAAATGGCCAGCGTAACGCCGTCTTCTTCATAGGCATTCGTCAAAGGATTCAGGTAGGCGATGCCGCTGAAACTTGGTGCCAGCCCATCCTTTTGTGTGAAATAGAGTGAGCTTCGGGTTCCGACACTCAGCCAGTCGGTAAGCCGGCTTTCCAGGTTCACCCTGTTGTTGATTCGCATATAGTCGTCATTGATGGCCAAACCTCTGATGTCAAGGATCCCGGTAGAAAAGAAATACCTGGTTTTCTTCGTGCCTCCTTTAACGGACAGGGTATGTTGCTGGCTCTTACCTTTCCGAAGAGCCAAATCGGCCCAATCGGACCATCCTCGGTTTTGATAGATGTCCCTTTCGGTCTGGGTCATCGTCGTGGAATCCCTGTGCATTTTGAAATCATAGAACTCCTCCGGGGTGAGAAAATCCGGATAATTGGCATAGTCCTGAACTGAAAAATATCCATCGTAGCTAATCTCCGCCTTACCCAAATCTCCTGTTTTCGTTGTCACAAGAATTACCCCGTTCGAACCGCGTGAACCATAAATGGATGCTGCAGAAGCATCCTTAAGAATTTCAACGGATTCAATATCATTGACATTGATGTCACTTAGCTGGCCATTGTATGGGAAGCCATCCACCACGATGAGGGGGCTGTTGCTTGCACGAATCGAGCTTCTGCCTCTAATCACTATGGAATTGTCCGGTGAAGCACCTGCAGCATTCATCGTGATCTGAATACCCGGAAGTGCTCCCTGAAGTGCCTGCTCAATATTCACATTGGGAACCATCTCAAGGCGCTCATCGGATAGTGAAGCCACGGTTCCTGTTATATCGCTTTTTTTCTGACTACCATAGCCAACGACCACAACTTCATCGAGCCTCGAAATATCTTCCTTTAGATTTACCCGGATAAATGTCTGTGTCCCCACCCGGATCTCCTGAGAAGCAAAACCTATAAAAGAGAAAACAAGGGTGTCTTCGCCACTTGCAAATATCTCGAAGTTTCCATCTGAATCAGCAATAGTCCCCCTCTTGCTACCCTTTACCGCAATGGTTGCACCAACCATGGCTTCATTGTCCTCGGCATTTCTCACCTGCCCCCTGACACTCACCTCCTGGGCGTGGAGGTTACAGACGATCAGGGAAAAGAGTAACAAGACCAGCAATTTTAACTCAGGCCGTTTGGTTTTCATAGTTAGTAGTTTAACGATAGTTGAGTTTCCAGGGTAAATTACTATCGAAAACACAGAGAATCAAGATAAAAACAGTTAATCACCTGTTATTCACAGGCTATAATGCCTTGTTACTACTGCCGGTTCCTTAGATTGGAAAATCCCTCCTCAAAGCCTACATTTGTTCCACAGACTAAATGGAATGATTGACTCAAAAGCCAAACTTGCTCAACTTGAAAAGATTTCCAGGAGCTCAGGATTTGTGAAATCCAGGAGATACTCAGAGCTGCTTCAGTATTTGGTGGAATCTGAAATCGAAGGGAAGTCTGTGAAGGAAAAGACCATAGCAATTGAGCTTTTTAAAAAGGACACAGCTTTTGCCCCTGCCGAAGACACCATCGTCAGGGTAAGTATGGTAAATCTCCGGAAGAGGCTTTCGAACTATTACTTTACCGAAGGAAAATCTGATAAACTACGGATTGAGATCCCCAAAGGAGGATACAATGTTGTATTCAGAGAGGTTAAGCCCGGCAATCCCTGGGTAATTGCCAGGGAAAACAGCTTCATATTGCTTGCTCTTTCTTCTCTGTTCATTGTTTTCCTGGGCGTCATTTCATTCCTGCTGTTCCAGAACCGGAAGCTAAGAAAGCATGTCCATCCTGTGGTTCAGAATGACCCTGTCTGGTCTGACTTCTCTCTTTCATCCGATCCCACTACCCTTGTTCTTGGTGATTATTTCTTTATGTATGAGTCTCATGAGTTGGAGAATCGCAGAATTTTCATCAGAGATTCGAGAATAAACAATCTCGAGGAATTTGAGGAAAAGTCATCGCTGTTTTACCGTGAATGGCAGCCGCTGGAGTTTACCTACCTGAGGAAGGCCGTCGTTATGTCGGCAATTGAAATCAGCTCAGTTCTGGGGATCAGCTCAAAAGAATTGCTAATTAAGCAGGCTTCCGAGCTGGAGTGGGAAGATTTTAACAACAGCAACATCATTTACGTAGGTACGATAAAAAGCTTATACAAACTGGAGAAACTTCTTCCCAGTTTCAATCTTCAGATTGAACGAGACTCTGTATATCAGATGAAGCTTTTGGATGAAGCAGATTCTGTGTCAGATACCTTTGTACTTCCAAGGCTGAATCAAAATACAGTGATGACCGACTACGCTTATATCGGCAAGAAAAGAGGCCCGGAAAACCATGTGGTCATGGTCATCGCCAGCGGAGATGAAGTAGGACTGGCAAATGCGGTAAGCACGATTGCCTCGGCAAGATTTCCACACGACTTGCTAAAGGTTGATCCGCAAATCGATTATGGCAGCCCCTTTTATTTCGAAATGATCATCAAAACTGTCGGTTTGCGAAGAACGGGATTCGAGAATGAAATCGTCTATTTCAAGTCACATTCCGAATAGCCGGCCACGCGCGATGGGACACCCGGAAAGAAACCCCGGTTCTACGATCAGGCATCTGTCTGCTTCGGAAAGGTCAGGCGCTGAAACTTCCTCCAAAAAGAAAGTGCCCGGAGCTGACAGACCCGGGCGCTATCCATGCCATATGGGGTTCCACTAATAGTACTCTATGTGTTCGAAAGGAATCTGGACGGTTTGTTCAAAGTGAATACCAAGCTCTTCGATAGATTCGTCGCCCTCCTCGAAGTACCATTTAATCTGGACATCCTTGCCCGCATCATGGTTGATCTTCATAATCCGCAAAAGTTCGAGCATGTATTTAGACGAACCACTGTTAATATACTCCAGCTTGATGGTCATGACGGTACGCTCGACCGGCGAAAGGAAATACTCATTAATCCAGCTAATCAGACGTTCAAAAAACTCACCGGGATCCTCCGGAATTGAACGGCCTTCCATGGTCAACTCGCCCGTATCAGCAATAAACTCGACTTCGGGCGAATTAAATGTCTTTTTCAGATAGAGATCCTGCATGTTACAACTCAAATAATCTACTCGTATCTCAATGCCAAAATCGGATCCAGTTTTGAGGCCTTCACTGCCGGAAAGTATCCAGAAATCACACCAACACCGAAGCAAAGACCGATTCCCAGAAAAATCCATTTCCAGGGAATAATAAAACTCGAACCAATAGCCAAAGATACGGCATTTCCGATAACTATTCCTAACAATATGCCAACAACTGCTCCTATCTGGCCAATAAGGATGGCCTCGTAGAGAAATTGGCGCTTAATCATTCCTGATTTGGCGCCCAGTGCTTTCCGGGTACCAATTTCCTTGGTCCGTTCAGTCACCGAAACAAGCATGATATTCATCAGTCCAATAACCGCCCCCATCAGGGTAATTAAGCCAATAATAGTGGCAGCAAAGGTCACCTGCTTCAGATTCTCAATCAGCATCCTGGCAAGCTGATCACTTTGGGTAATATTGAAATCGCTTTGGTCCCGTGCATCGAGCCGGCGAACCTGGCGCATAATTCCTTCGGCCTCAGATACCGAAATATCAAGCATCTCGGGCTGTGAGGGCATTACACTAATCGAATAACTCATCCTCGGCCTGGAGAAATACTGCCGCACATTGCTGTATGGAATCATGCATATTCGGTCATTCCCAAGGCCTGTACCCGACTGCCCCTTCGATTCCAGGACCCCGATCACCCGGTAGCGGCCACTCCCCACCGAGATAAACCGGTTAATGGGATTCTCATTATTGCTAAACGCCTGCCTGGCAATATCATGACCAATAATCACCACGCCTGCGTTGTTATCTACATCGGCGGCAGAAAAGTTCCGTCCCTTGGCGATCTCAAAACCCGCCGTCTGCAAATAGTCCTCGTCCACTCCCAAAACGCTGGTATTCGGATTCGATTTAAAGGACTTGTACTTTACAATCGCCGTTCCCGATGCCCTGGTCCAGATAGATACATGACCGGGTAAGCCATAGCTTTCCTTAAAATCACGGGCCTGCCTGTAGGAGATAAAATCATGATTTTTCCGCCGATAGGACTGATTCCCGATTTGCACGCGCATACTCTTCGACTCTATTGTAAAGGTATTCGCCCCCATCAGACTGAAGGACTGCGTCAGACTGAGCTTGATCGAATCAATGGCTGTCAGAATGCCCACCAGTGCCATAATACCAAAGGCAATAATAAAGACAGTGAGAATGGTACGCAGCAAATTCGTCCTGATCGATTTCAGGGCGATTCTGAGATTCTCAAATAACATACTCGACTTCATGGCAGCGCTGACCTAAGCGATAATAAAAGTAAAAAAAACTGAACAAACAACATTGCGCGGTGTCAGCCTTAAACAGCTTTTTCAGCTATATTTAGTTTTTTAACTTTTTTTATCTATGGCTTTTGATTTTGACATGATTCGTGAGAGCTACCAAAGGCTCCCCGAAAAGCTCACCAAAGCAAGGCAGATCTTGCAGAAACCACTTAGTCTTACAGAGAAAATCCTTTACGCCCATCTCTTCGATGAAACACAGCTGAGAAATTTTGGCAGGGGAAGGGACTATGTTGATTTCCGGCCCGACCGGGTTGCCATGCAGGATGCCACCGCTCAAATGGCCCTCCTGCAATTTATGCAGGCAGGAAAATCAAAAGCAGCGGTTCCCTCCACCGTGCACTGCGACCACCTGATTCAGGCTAAAGAGGGGGCATTGAGCGATCTGAAAACGGCCATTGAGGCCAATCAGGAGGTCTATGATTTCCTGGGCAGCGTATCAAATAAATATGGCATTGGGTTTTGGAAACCCGGAGCCGGCATCATCCATCAGGTTGTGTTGGAGAACTATGCCTTTCCGGGCGGGATGATGATCGGAACCGATTCCCACACTGTTAATGCAGGCGGCCTGGGAATGATCGCCATTGGGGTTGGCGGTGCCGATGCAGTGGATGTGATGGCCGGCATGCCCTGGGAACTGAAATTTCCCAGGATGGTGGGTGTAAAACTCAGCGGAAGGCTCAGCGGATGGGCCTCGGCCAAGGATGTAATACTAAAGGTTGCCGGCATCCTTTCGGTTAAGGGAGGCACCGGCAAGATCCTCGAATACTTTGGAGAAGGTGCCGACAGCATCTCCTGTACCGGCAAAGGAACCATTTGCAACATGGGGGCTGAAATCGGAGCCACCACTTCCCTTTTTGGCTATGATGCAAAAATGCGTGACTACCTGAGGGCTACGGACCGCGCCGATGTGGCGCAGGAAGCGGATAAAATAGCCGGGCACCTGCGGGGCGATCCCGAAGTATACGCCCAACCCGAAAAATACTTCGACGAGCTCATCGAAATTGATCTCTCAGAACTCGAGCCCCACATCAATGGCCCCTTCTCACCAGATAAGGCCTGGCCCATTTCGGAATTCTCAAAGGCTGTTAAAGAAAACAACTATCCTGCCCGGCTGGAAGTCGGACTCATCGGATCCTGTACAAACTCCTCCTATGAAGACATTACCCGGGCCGCTTCTGTAGCTGCCCAGGCAAAGGAGAAAGGGCTGAAGACCGCGGCAGAATTTACCATTACCCCCGGATCGGAACTGGTGCGCTATACCATAGACCGGGACGGCCTGATCAAACAGTTCCAGGACATCGGCGGAGTAGTCCTGGCCAATGCCTGCGGGCCCTGTATCGGACAATGGGCCAGGAATGGTGCCGACAAGGGAAGGAAGAACTCCATCATCACTTCCTTCAACCGGAACTTTGCCAAAAGAAACGATGGCAACCCCAATACACATTCCTTTGTAGCCTCTCCCGAAATTGTAACGGCCATGGCCATAGCCGGCGACCTGCACTTTAATCCCCTGAAGGATACGCTGACAAACACCAGGGGGAAGCAAGTCATGCTGGACGAGCCCCGGGGTGAGGAGCTTCCTCCCCGTGGATTTGAAGCTGAAGATACAGGCTATCAGGCACCGGCTGCCGACGGAAGTCATGTTGAAGTTGTCGTAAACCCGGCATCCGAGCGTCTGCAAGTGCTTGAAGGCTTCAGTCCCTGGGATGACAAGGACCTGCATGGTCTGCTGCTCCTGATCAAAGCCCGTGGCAAGTGCACCACCGATCACATTTCAATGGCCGGTCCCTGGCTTCGCTTTCGTGGCCACCTCGACAATATCTCAAACAACATGCTCATTGGTGCTGTGAACGCTGCCAACGGCGAAACAAACCTGGTAAAGAACCAGCTCAGCGGCAGCTATGGCCCGGTACCGGAAACGGCCCGGGCATACAAGGCTGCAGGCATGGGAAGTGTTGTGGTCGGGGATGAAAACTATGGTGAAGGTTCCTCAAGAGAACATGCTGCAATGGAGCCCCGTCATTTGGGCGTCAGAGTGGTGTTGGTCAAGTCCTTCGCCCGCATCCACGAAACCAATCTGAAAAAACAGGGAATCCTTCCCCTCGTATTTGCAGATAAAAGCGACTATGACCGCATTCAGGAAGACGATAAGCTGGATATCGTCGGACTGGCCCACCTGGCTCCGGGTAGAAATGTGGGCGTCAGATTGCAGCATGCAGATGGCAGCACAGAAAGCTTTGAAGCCATGCACACCATGAACGAAAACCAAATTGCCTGGTTCAAAGCCGGCTCTGCCCTGAACCTGATCCGGCAAGAAAACAAACAGAGGTGAAAAAGACTGATGCCATTCAAAGCTTTTCCCGCTTAGGCCGTTTTCTGCAACAATTCGCAGCTAACACCTTCGATGCCAAAGCATCTGAAGAGTCTGATACTCAACTCTCGGCACTGAACCGGGCACACGCATCCTCCTTCGAAGCCTGCATCCGGGAAGAACATATACACAACCCCTGGTTTACAGATGAGGCTGTTCGGCTTGCCCTTTCCGGGATTGCCAAAATGCTGAGGGCCGAGGTTCTGGAAAAATGGCTTAAGGCCTATACCTGGCCCGACAGGCAGGGAAAAGGGCTAAACATCGGACTGGTGCTGGCCGGAAATATTCCGCTGGTAGGCTTTCACGATCTGCTTTGTGTGCTTATTACGGGAAATCGGGCCCTTGTCAAAACCTCAGGCAAAGACGACCGGCTCATACGCCGCATTGCCGGGATACTGTCCGACATCAATCCCGCTGTGTCTAACAGGATCTGTTTTATCGAAGACAGGCTCACAGCTTGTGATGCTGTAATCGCTACCGGTAGCAACAACAGTGCGCGCTATTTTGAGTACTATTTCAGAAATATGCCCCACATCATTCGCAAAAACCGCAACAGTGTCGCTGTTCTGAGCGGGACCGAGACCGACGAGGAACTGGAATTGCTGGGTCACGACATCTTTGATTACTTCGGACTGGGCTGCAGAAATGTCACCAAGCTCTACATTCCCATAGACTATGAGCTGAAAAACCTTCTCGGGGTACTGGACCGTTTCGTCGGGCTCGCCCATCATCATAAATATGCCAACAATGTGGACTACCACCGTGCACTATACCTGATGAACCAGGATCAGATCCTGGATAACGGTGTACTGCTGTTAAAAGAAGACAGGGCCATTGCCAGCCCCCCGGGGGTTGTTTTTTACGAAAGATATACGGAAATTGAAAAGGTGAAGAAGGTACTCAAAAGCAGGGCGGAAGAAATTCAGTGCTGTATTTCGCTGCACCCAGCTGTCGAAGGAGGACTAAAGCCCGGTGACAGCCAGGTCCCCATGCCCTGGGACTATGCCGACGGCATCGATACCATGAACTTTTTAAGTCGACTGGCATGATCTATCTCTTCCGCGTCATCAGTGACGAAATACCCGATTTCTGCCGGGATGTGGTTGCAGAAGGCAGCAACACCTTTCTGGAGCTTCACCAAACCCTCCAGAAAAACCTCGGTTTTGACGCCTCTCAGCTTTCCTCCTTTTTCATTAGCAATGAGCATTGGGAAAAACAGCAGGAAATCACCCTGATCGACATGAACCAGGATGCTGCTTTGGAGACGGCAACCATGGACAAGGCCGTACTGGAGGACTACCTCGACGAGGTAAATAACCGCATGATCTACGTTTTCGATTTCTTCTCGGAGCGGGCCTTCTATATCGAACTGATCGAAAGCGCCGACGAGCTTAGCGAAAAAAAGACCCCCTTCGTGGCCGCTGAAAGGGGAAGCCCTCCGCCCCAGCTGTCGCTCGATTTACTGCTGGATGAAGAAAACCCGGATTCACAGGAAGAGCTGTCCGGACTTGCAGAGGATCCGCTGAATGGTCCCGGAAACATTTCCCTGGACGATATCGACAGCGATTTCTTGAGCGAAGGCATGCCGGAGGATTTCTGAGATGAAGAAGACCCTGGTAGTTGTGGCAGGCCCGACGGCCGTAGGAAAAACCAGTTGCGGCATCTCGCTTGCCCAGGCACTGTCGACCGAAATTATTTCTGCCGACTCCCGGCAGCTTTACAAAGAGTGTCGCATAGGAACGGCAGTCCCTTCTCCGGAGGAGCTGGCATTGGTCCCCCACCACTTCATCCAGTGCCGCCCGCTTAGCGCATACTACAATGCCAGCATGTTCGAGGAAGAGGTCCTGGAGCGACTCAATCAGCTGTTCCGCCATCACAACCATGTGCTGATGGTTGGAGGTTCCGGCCTGTATATCGACGCAGTTTGCCAGGGCATAGACGAACTGCCCGGCGTTGATCCCGAACTCAGATATGAACTTCACGAGCGTCTGAAAGAAGAAGGCCTTGATGCCCTGTTTAGTCAGCTTCAGGTACTCGATCCCGCAATCTGTGAACGGATCGACCGCCGGAACCACATGCGGGTGCTAAAGGCCCTGGAGGTTTCGCTGCAAACAGGCCGCCCCTACTCTTCCTTTCTAAACCAGCCGAAAAAAGCCCGTCCCTTCGACATCGTAAGACTGGCGCTCGACATGGAGCGGGAACAGCTTTACGAACGAATCAATCGCCGGGTCGATCAGATGATGGAGGCCGGTCTGTTGAAAGAAGTAAAAGCGCTGCTTCATCTGCGCCATCACACCGCGATGAAAACAGTGGGCTACAGGGAACTCTTCCGTTTTCTGGATGGTAAAACCAGCCTGGAAGAGGCCGTAGACCAGATCAGGAGAAACACCCGGAAGTATGCAAGAAAACAGCTGACCTGGTTCAGGCGGGAAGACCGCTACACCTGGTTTCATCCCGACGATATCCGGGCCATGCTCAGGTATATCGGGAAGCTGTCCCCTTCTGCCTCAAAATAGCGGAAGCATAATTGTCCCAGCTCATTTCAGCTGAGGTCGCATAGACATTCTCCCTGGGAATGGGAGAATCCAGCGCAAGTGCCATGATCCCGGCCATGGAAACCGGATCTCCGGGCTTCGCCAGATAGCCGTTGAAACCGGGCCGTATGGTCTCGGGAAAGTGCCCCACATCAGTAGCCAGGATGGGCATGCCAAAATTATAGGCCATCGACTCCACACCCGAGGGGGTCGCCGTCAGGTAAAAAAGGGTAATGGCATCGGCCACCTGAAAGTAGCGGTGAACATCCTCGTTGGGCACAAATTCCGTACAGGCCTTCACACTGTCCTCCAGGCCATAGCTTTCCACAAGATCAAGCGGCCGGTAGTTCCTCTCATCGTCCTGCCTGCTAAGGAAGATTCTTTTTGCCAGGCCAAATACACCGTTCTTGATTCGGGTCGAAAGCTTCTTGTCATCGAGGGTATTCCAGAACAGCTCGCCAACCACCAGCAGAGACACGTCATCTCTTTCTTTCTGCAGCAGGTTGAAGGCCTCAATCACATGATGCAAGCCCTTATACTTGCGGATAAAGCCAAAAAACAGGAAGACATGCTTCTTCAGCCCCAGTTCCTTTTTAAAGGCCCCGACATCGAAAGCGGGATCGGGCCTGAACATATCATATACCGGATGGTAGAGTTTCAACACCGGGATGCCGGAGGAAGGGGCTGCATCTTCCTGGTAACAGAGCTGGTAATCGCGCCCGGGCAAAAGTGCCCTGAGCTCATCCCAGGTTTGCAGTGAATGGGTGATATAGGTGTCGGCATGACGAATACAGTGCTTCGTGAGCACCCTGTCGAGCCGGCTGTTTTCCTTTTGAACCACGAAGTGCAGATCGAAGAAAACAGCGATCCCGTGCTTCCTCAGCTTCCGGGCAACATAGGCCAGTGGAATCCCCTGAATAGCAATGGCCCACTGAAAAATCACCTTGTCGGGCTTCAGGCTCCGAATCAGTGAAACGGTCCGCTTCCAACTCAACGGACTATTGTAATTCAGGCTGTAATGCACATGAATCCGGGTGCCCTCAAGCTGGTCAACTTTGCTCTTTCGATCGATAAAATCCCTGGGAATAATGGCCGGATACTGCTGGGTCCAGGATACGATATGCACTTCCGTATCCTCCTTCCGCTCCAGTGCCTTTGCAAGCGAGGTATTGTAATTGGCAATCCCCCCTTTAAAGCGGGGGCCTGGTCCGAAGGCTACGATTCGCTCCATATCCGGATCAGATCTTCTTCAGGGCTGCCTCATATACCCTGCGCATGCCTTCCTCCACGCTGATGCGCGGCATCCATCCAAATCTTTCCTTCACTGTCTGCATGTCGCAATAGCGGGAATGCACCCCAACAGGCTTATCCAAAAGGGCTTTAATCTCGGGCTTATAACCGGCAAAACTGGTAAATACAGCGATCAGATCAAGAAAGGAAGTCAGTTTACCGGAACCAATGTTATAGGCAGTGCCATCCGACACCTGGTCCATCAGGATGAAGACCAGATCGAGAACATCGTCGATGTGCACAAAGTCACGTCCCTGTTTTCCCGATCCCCATACCTCAAAAGGGTTCTCCTTTCTGGCTGCCCTGGCCGCAATGGCCGGTACCGGATAGCTCAGATCCTGGTCTTCGCCATAACCCGAAAAAGGCCTGATACAGGTCACTGAGACTCCATAATGCCTGGCGGCAATCTGGGCCAGGAATTCACCTGTCAGTTTCGACCAGCCATAGGTCATGTCGGGCACACCCAGGTTTTTTTCAAAATCAATATCACTTTCCCTGAGGGCTATCGCTCCATCGGGCGATTGAAGGCTGGTGGGATAAGCTGCACTGGAACTTGGGTAGAGAACCCGTTCCGGCTTATGCTGACAGGCCCAGTAGAAAAACTCGGCATCGATGGAAAGATCCAGGGCGACAGCCATCGGGTCGCCTTCTATCTTGGCCCGTCCACCTACGATGGCAGCGAAATGAAAGACATCTGAAAAGCGGTCGAACTCGATCCCGTAATGATCCTGAATATGACGCGGATTTTGCCGCAGGCTGAACAGCAGATCCCGAAAGTCGCCCTTCCAGAAATAAATCCTTTCGTCCTCCCCGATGAGCTCCAGATCACCGATCATTCTGCTCTTTTCATAAGACAGCCATGTAGATGGATGGGTTCCAATCGACAGGTCATCTACGATGAACAGCAGGTCGCTGGTCGTGCTGTACAAACGCTTCACCATGTTTCGCCCGACAAAACCGCAGGCGCCCGATATCAGATGTATTTTCATAATCCCTTGTTACTAAATCTCCTTCTCAATTTCATAACTGTTCCTATCTGGTGCCGTTCGGCTGATCAGTTCTCCGAGGAAGCCCCCTATAAAGAGCAAGGTTCCCAGGATCATGCTGGTAAGGCTGATATGAAAGAAGGCACTATCCGCCACAAGCCCTTGCGGAATTCCCCTAACAAGTGCAAGCACCTTGTCAATACCCATGTAAAGCGCAGTTCCAAAACCCAATACAAACATGAGTGAACCCAGGGTCCCGAATAAGTGCATGGGACTTTTGCCAAAGCGTGTCAGAAAAGCAACGGTAAGCAAATCCAGAAAGCCCTTGATAAAACGATCCATCCCGAATTTAGTCACACCATACTTACGCTCCTGGTGCTGGACAACCTTTTCAGCAATTTTCCCAAAGCCCTTTCCTTTGGCCAGAACCGGAATATAACGATGCATGTCGCCATAGACTTCCACGCTTTTCACCACCTCATTTCTGTAGGCTTTTAAGCCACAATTGAAATCGTGGAGATGAATCCCGCTTACCTTCCTGGCCGCCCAGTTGAATACTTTGGTTGGAACCCGCTTTCGAAGAAAGGGGTCGAAGCGCTTTTTCTTCCAGCCGCTGACCACATCAAAGCCATCCTCCAGAATCATACGCCTCATCTCAGGAAGCTCCTCGGGGCTGTCCTGCAGGTCGGCATCCATGGTAAACACCACCTCACCGGTGGCCAGGCCAAAACCGGTCTGCAAGGCAGCCGATTTTCCATAATTCCTTCGGAATTTAACCCCCCTGATGGCAGCGGAACTCTTCCGCAGCGATTCAATCACCTGCCACGACCCGTCATTACTCCCGTCATCGACCAAAATTAACTCGTACTCGAGTTTTTGTGCTTTCATCACCCGTTCGATCCAGGCACTTAGCTCGGGAAGGGATTCCTCTTCGTTAAAAAGGGGAACTACGATTGACAGATCCATTTAGCCGTTCCGGGTTTTGTTCAGGCGTTTACAGGGGGATGCTCCTCCTTCTTTACAATAGCTGCCACGATCAATCCCACAATGGCATTGAGTACCGGTCCCCAGACCAGGGCCATTACAACCATCCGATTGACGGTCAGGCGTTTCTCCATCCTTGAAAAGATGTCGTCGTACATGCTTTCCGGAATGCGGGAATTGCTCATGATTTTTTCTTCTGCGGCAATCCTAATCTGATCAATCAGGCCGGGATCGATCACCGTATGCAGAATGTAGGTAAAGACCGCTCCCAGAATGCTCGAAACAATCCCAATGGCAAGTGCCATCAGAAACAACTGACCAAACCTGGCATAACCACCCAGGTGTTCGTTCCGGTAAGCAATCAGACAGTAAGCCAGTAGGGCAATGCTCACAACCATACTCACCCAGCCTACCCAGGTTGAAGTACTAACTCCAACAAAGTAGAACACAAGTGTAAGTATGATTCCTGCAAAACCAACGATAAGGCCGTAGAAGAGCGCCGGCTTCCAAAAAGGGGCTTTCGTGTTTTCTCCCATGATATTGCGTTTATAGTAGTACTAATCTGTTCAAAGAAAAAGGGCAAGCTACTTATATCGCACCGCTACAACCACCTACCCTTGCTACCTTCCGGTCCTGGGGGAATTCAGCAGGAGCTGGTCGTATAAGACTTGCCCGATCAAAGATAGCTAAAAGTTCCCATGTAGTAAAGCCGAATAAAAAAAGTCCGTCGATGCAGAGCACAACGGACTTTCTAACAGAATCTTAAACCACCTTCAAAGTGCTACCTTAAAGGTCTAGCTGGGACGCAGAGCGCGAACCTGTGCCCCTGCCTGCCACATCTCGGACTCTCTGAGCTCTTTCAGTTCGGCTGCCAGATGGGCCTTGTAATCGGGGTGACCGGTTTTTTCGAGCACAACCCTGGTCTCATCTCCGCTTTTAACCCGCTCATACAAATCTCTGAAAACCGGCAGGCTTGCTTCGCGAAATTTGGGCTTCCAGTCGAGCGCTCCCCGCTGCGCAGTTGCACTACAATTGGCATACATCCAGTCCATCCCCTTTTCATCCACCAGGCGGATCAGACTCTGGGTCAGTTCCTCAACTGTCTCATTAAAAGCCTCGGAAGGACTGTGGCCATTCTCCCTCAGCACATCGTACTGGGCCTCCATAATGCCTGCCAATGCTCCCATGAGGACTCCCCGCTCGCCGGTCAGGTCGCTATAAACCTCCTGCTCAAAAGTGGTCGGGAAAAGATAACCTGAACCAATCCCGATACCCAGTGCCAGGGCACGCTCTTCGGCTTTGCCTGTGTAGTCCTGAAAAACGGCATAACTCGAATTGATTCCCGCTCCAGCCAGGAAATTCCGTCTGACACTGGTTCCTGAACCCTTGGGCGCCACAAGGATAACATCTACATTGGCCGGAGGAATCACATTGGTTTGCTCCTTGTAGGTCACGGAAAAGCCATGAGAGAAATAGAGGGCGTCACCTTCTTTCAGACAGGGCTCAAGAAGGGGCCATACGGCCCGTTGCGCTGCATCCGATACCAAATACTGGACGACTGTAGCCTTTTCGGCTGCCTCGGCAATGGGAAAAAGGGATTCACCGGGCACAAAGCCATCTGCAACCGCGCGGTCCCAGTCCTCCTTAAACTCTGGAGCCTGCCCAACAATTACCGAAATACCATTGTCTCTGAGGTTCAGGGCCTGGGCCGGTCCCTGTACCCCATAACCAATGATTGCGATCACCTCGTCTTTGAGGATTTCCTGTGCTCTTGAAAGCGGGAATTCATCCCGGGTTACCACGTTTTCTTCAACGCCGCCAAAACTAATTTTTGCCATATTCTTCAGATTGTTTATGTGAATAGTTCATGTTCAGTCAATAAGTAAGTACATCATTTGCCGTCTCTTTCTGGTAGTTGTCGATCTCCTTCAAATAGGCAGAGATCTCCTTGTTTTGCTTGGTCAGGGCAATCCGACCCGACCTGGTAAACTGCAAAATGCCATAAGGCTCAAGCTCTCTGAAAAGCTGACGGGTCTCCTGTTTGTGTCCGGTTTTCTCTACCACGATGTATTCAGGCTCGACAGTCAGAATCCGGGCATTGTGCTTTCGGATCAGGCTCTCAACCTCGTCCCCCTCTGCAAAAGCTGCCGTGGGCACCTTGTAAAGTGCAATCTCCTGATAAACAATTTCATCAACAGTGTGGTAAAAGGCCTTCAGGATTCCGATCTGCTTTTCGATCTGCTTGGCAAGGGTCTTGGCCATGTCCTCAGTCGTGTTTACCACGATGGTAAAACGGTAGATTCCCCTAACCTCCGATTCAGAGGTATTCAGGCTTTCGATGTTCAGTTTCCTGCGCGAAAAAATGACGGAAATACGATGTAACAATCCGACCTTGTGTTCGCTAAAAACGGAAATAGTATATTCTTTCTTCATGTTATCTGGCTGTTATTTATTCTAAACGGATGTCTGATACAGAGGCCCCGGCAGGGACCATGGGGAAGATATTCTCCTCCTTCTCCACCTCAATCTCCAGGACCCCTGGTCCGTCCGATGCAAGCAGAGCCTTCAGTGCCCCATCCAACTGCGATCTTTCGCTAATCCGCGACGCGGGAACACCAAAGCCCTCGGAAATCTTACAGAAATCGGGATTGCTCAGGCCGGTACTCGCATAACGGCTTTCGAAGAAGAGTTCCTGCCACTGCCTCACCATGCCCAGAAACTGGTTGTTTAACAAAACCACTTTCACAGGCAGATTGTACTGGGCAATGGTCCCCAGCTCCTGAATCGTCATTTGAAAACCTCC
>PDRI01000067.1 GCA_002748055.1 Bacteroidota bacterium
AACGACGTTGGCATCGTTGTAGAAAGCTTTCATGACCTTCTGAACATCCTTCACACTCATTTTCTTGAGAATGTCCTCAAAATTGGAAGGATCATCGAAATTGATGCCATATACATAGTAGTTGTAAAGGGCTTTTACGTAATACTCGTTATGCTCCTTGTCCTGCTGCCGTTTCTTCAGAATGTTCTCGACCGTTTTGTACAGGTCCTCTTCAGACGGCCCCTTTTTGGCGAGGGCATCAAGCTCGGCATAAACCTTTTCCTTCAGATCGTAGGCGCGGTCGGGGTCACAGTCGAAACTGATGACCATGGTGGCCTTCTCTACCGGCCATTTGCCCAGCGTGGTCCTGACTCTTACGCCGTAGGTTCCACCCTCTTCCTCGCGGATCGACTCCACAAAACGCAGATCAAGAATGCCCTCAATCATGCGCAGAGCCATGATATTAAACGCTGTGTAATCCATCTCTTCGTTGAATACCATATTCACATTCGCCTTGGGTGTTTCAAGCGGAAGTGTAATACGGCGCTCGACCCGACCCTCGGGCTCATACATCTTCCTGTCGATCCAGGTCTCTTCTCGGTCAATGTCCTTCAGATTTCCGATATATCTGCAAGCCAAGTCCTTCACTTCTTCTTCCTCCATGTTTCCAACGATAATAAAGAGGAAGTCGCTGGCATCGGCAAAGCGATCGCGATAAATCTCCTCGACCATGCCCAGGTCAATATCTTCCAGAAACGCTGTATTAAAGATCCGTACACGGGGATGATGGTCGGTCAGAATCAGATTGAGGGAATCGCTCATAATCTTCTGGGGATTGTTGTTCATGTTCTCCACAAAAGCCATGTAACGGGCAATAATAGCGGTATGGGCCTCCTTATCGAAGCGAGGCTGGTTGAAGAACAGATAGAGCAATTGCATCATGGTTTCAGCATCCTTCGGACTGGCAGAGCCTTTCATGCCCTCGGAGAGATTGCCCAGACTCAGCTGTAGCGAAGCATTCTTCCCGGTCAGCATCTTTTGCAGACCCATGGCATCAAATTCGCCTGTCCCGTAAAAGGAGATCAGAGAAGTCAGCATGTCGGCCGAGGGCACGTACTCATCGTCGAAAAGAGAGCTGCCACCCTTGCTGTAGGCACGAACCTGTACCTGATCCTTTTCATAGTCGGCGTGACGATAAACCACCGTTGCTCCGTTGGCCATTTTCCACTCGACGGCATCAAAGGCTTCGAGCCTTTTTTCAGAAACAATCTCAGTTTTGGCCGGCTCTTCCGGAAGAAGCGATTCCGCAAGCTCTTCCTCCGCGTAGGGCTCGACCTCGGCTGCCTCGATGGCTTGCATAATTAACTGCACATCCTGCTCACTCATATGGCTGACACCCTCTCCCTCGGGACCCTGCACAACCAGAACCTGGTTCTTGTTACTGATCCAGGCGGCCAGACTCCGGTTGAAGTCCTCCAGGGTAATGGTCGGCAACAGGGCCTGCACCAGCTGGTAGCCCATCTCGGGCGATACATAAGCATCGCCATTGAGAAAATGATTCACATAGTCGTTCACATATTCCTCATTGCTGATCTTGTCCCTTTCCTTATAGTAAGTCTCCCACTGGGTAAGGATGTTGGCCTTTGCACGGTCGAGCTCGGCCTGAGTAAAGCCGTGGCGTTTCACCCTTTCCAATTCGGTCATGAGGGCTGCAAAACCTGGAGCCTCCTGGTTGGGCTTGGGGATGCAAATGACGTTTAGGGCCTCATAGCCACGCTCAAAATCGCCATGGTTGATCACGCCCATCACAAAGGGGGGATCACCCTTCTGAAGCATCTCATCGATACGCTGCGAGACCATGCTGTTGAAAAGCGACTCCACATAGTCCTGCCGGTGATCAACAATGGTTTCAGGGCCATCTGAAGCCTTGCGTTGACGAATCATATAGCGGATCAGGGTCCGGTCGGCCTCCTTGTCGGTTACCAGGCCGAAGACCATCTCATCCTGATCGGGAATTTCAAAGAAGGGCCTTTCCGGAGCATCCTTCACGGCCGGTATTTTTGAAAAAAGCTCGATCACTCTTTTCTCCATTTCATCGGCATCAAAATCGCCTACCATGGCAATGGCCTGCAGATCGGTCCTGTACCATTTGTGATAGAAATCGCGTATGGCATCGTAATCAAAATGCTCGATCACATCCAAATCACCAATCACATCGCGTTTGGCAAACTTGGAATCACCGTAAAGATAGGGCATGGAAGCGGCATACATCCTGAATTGAGCTGTGCGACGGGTTCGCCACTCCTCTTTGATTACTCCACGCTCGGCGTCAATCTCCTCCTCGGTGAGCAGGAGATAATTCGACCAGTCGTTCAGCACCAGCAAACAGGTATCCAGAATACCGGGTTTGTTTACCGGCACATCGGACAAATTATAAACCGTCTGGTTCTGACTCGTGTAGGCATTGATGTTTTCGCCGAAAGCCACACCATGGGTTTCAAGGAAATTGATAATGCCCTTCCCCGGAAAATGTTTGGTTCCGTTGAAGGCCATATGCTCGAGAAAGTGGGCTAAACCGTTCTGATGGTCCTCCTCAAGCAAGGCACCTACATTCTGAATAATGTAAAACGAAGCCCGTTCTTTGGGTTCCTGATTGGCCTTAATGTAGTAGGTTAGTCCGTTTTCCAGAACGCCCTTTCGAACACTCTCATCGAGTGGAAGCTGCTGCCGGGGATTGTCCTGGCCCGACAGGAAAAAAAGCGGAACCATGGCAAACAATGCTGCCGAAAGGAAATGTTTAATTCTCATATTTATGAATTTTAGGTTTATCATCGGCTCAGATCTCTGTCCGTTAATTAAGGTAACACCTTTCTATCGGCTCAGGTTCGTGTTCCATTGAAAAAAAAAGGAGGCCTGAGCCTCCTTCTCCTTGCTCCTCAGGTAGGACTTGAACCTACGACCTACGGATTAACAGTCCGCCGCTCTAACCAACTGAGCTACTGAGGAATTTTTCCGGGCCTGTGCACCGGGCCTCTTAAGCGACGCAAAAATAAGGGCTTTTGCCCAATAAACCAACAACTTTTCAAAAAACCTTTTCCCCTTCCGAAAAGATTTCAATACAATCTGTATAACTTTATCTTTGCAGCAAATAAGAAACAGATGGCAAAAGTACTAGGCATTGGAAATGCGCTGGTGGACATCATCACGCAAATTGACGATGATACAATTCTCGAAGGATTCGGGCTTCCCAAGGGAAGTATGACCCTGGTCGACCGCGATACGTCCAATTTCATTCATGCAGAAACCGCAGGCCTGCCAAAAGCCAAAGCTTCGGGCGGCTCCGCAGCAAACACCATCCATGGCCTTGCTCATCTGGGCATCGAAACCGGTTTTATTGGTGCTGTTGGAAATGATGAGCTGGGCCGTTTCTTCAAGAAGGATATGCAGGCCAATAAGATCAATCCCATCCTCTTTAAATCGACGCAAGATACCGGAAGGGCCATGGCCCTGATTTCCAAAGATACGGAGCGGACCTTTGCCACCCACCTTGGTGCAGCCATCAACCTGTCTGTAGACGACATCACAAAGGATGTTTTCGAGGGCTACGATTACTGCTACCTCGAGGGCTATCTTGTGCAGAACCCCGAAATGATGGAAAAAGCGCTGCGCCTGGCACGCAATGAGGGACTAATTGTATGCATCGACCTGGCCAGCTACAACATTGTAGCTGAGAACAGGGACTTCTTCAACAAGCTTATTACCAACTATGTAGACATTGTCTTTGCCAATGAAGACGAAGTCACCAGCCTTACCGGCCTTTCGCCGGAGCAAAGCGCAAAGGCCTTGCAGAAACAAACCCGGATCGTGGTCGTAAAACTGGGTGCAGAAGGTTCTCTCTGTGCCAGTAATGAGGGCATCTTACGCATTGGTGTCCGTCCTTCCAAACCAATCGATACGACCGGAGCCGGAGACCTTTATGCTGCCGGTTTCCTTTACGGACTCGTCAAGGGCCACGAGCTCAAAATGTGCGGAAAGATTGGTGCCATGCTGGCCGGCAGGGTGATCGAATTTGTCGGTGCAAAAATGGAGGAACCGCACTGGGAAAACCTGCGTAGAGAGATCGCGGCCATGGAAGGCTGAATGGGCCATGCCACGATAAAGTCGAATGCAGGTTCTGAGCGCGACCCGGAAAGCCCCCTTCCCTAGAGAGACAGTTTGAGCAAATATCCCCCAAACTTCCGGATATTTATCACCCGGCTGCCATCGAACATCAGGTACTGCCCCTTGATCCCCTGCAGGATCCCCGAAACCAGAGGCTCCCTGTCAAAATTCAGGCTTCTGACTTTCTCCGGATAGCTTTCCACGGGGTAGCTGATGGAAAGCACATCCCTGGTTTTGCTCACAAAGCACTGAAGTTCGGGGCTAAGGTATTCAACCAGACGAGCCTTTTCCTTCACCAGGTCGATCTCCCCGGGTTCCGGACCCGAGAGCATCCTTCGCCAATTGGTTTTATCTGCCACATGTGCTTTAAGGGCTAGCTCAATCAGGCCGGCGGTATAACGATTAGGTGTTCGGGCCAGTTCCAGCACCCGCCCGGCCCCCTGGTCGATCCACCGGACCGGCACCTGCGTTTCCCGGGTAACCCCCACTTTTAGCCCGCTCGTAACCGAAAGATACACGATATGAGGAATCAGACAGTGGCTGGTGGCATAGTCCATATCCCTGGCAATGCCTTCATGTGCCCGGCACAATTCGGGTCGCAGCACACATTCTTCGGTCTCTGGTGCCGTGCTGAAACAGGGATAGCAATAACCCTGAGCAAAAGACTTATTCGTCCTGCGGCCGCAGCGGATACAGTTAATCTGACCCTCGTAGTGAAGGCTTAGGGCAGCACCAATGTAATCGTTGAGTTCCACCTTTTCATTCCCGATGGGTAGTTGATACTGAACCAGCCCTTCGAGTTTTACCCCCATCTTCCGAATATTCCCGATGTATTCCATGAGCGAAAGATAAAGAAATACACGTTAGTTTGAAATTTTATTACTATGTATTGCATAGTTCTATAATAATAACATATCTTTGCATTAACATCTAGTATGAATTAAAAGCAGAATGTGATGAATATAGAGAATGCAAAAGCACAGATGCGAAAGGGAATACTGGAGTATTGCATCCTGTCGATCCTCGACAGGAAGGACCTCTATACCTCCGACATCATTAAGGCATTAAAAAAAAATGACCTGATTGTGGTGGAAGGAACGCTTTATCCCCTGCTTACACGGCAAAAAAATGCCGGCCTGCTCAACTACCGCTGGGAGGAAAGCTCTCAGGGCCCTCCCCGGAAGTACTATACCCTCACAGAAATCGGCCGAAACTACCTGAAAGAGCTGGATCGTTCCTGGGAAGAGCTCATCAGGTCGGTCAACTCAATCAAGAACATTAAATAACCATATACCATGAAGAAAGCAATCAAGATTAACCTGAGCGGAATCATCTTCCACATCGACGATGATGCCTATGAAAAGCTCAAGGCCTATCTGGACTCGATTGACCGCCACTTTTCAAATAAACAGGAGAGCAAGGAAATCATCGACGATATTGAATCCCGCATTGCAGAGTTGTTCCAGGAGCGCATTACTGCCGATAACCAGGTCATTAGCTTAAAAATTGTACATGAAGTCATCGGTATTATGGGAACCCCCCATGACATTGCCGATTCGGGCGAGGAGGCAGAAGGCGAAAAGGACTTTTACACCCATTACAGCGGCAGCAGGCGCCTTTACAGAGATCCGGAAGACTCCGAACTGGGCGGTGTCTGCGGAGGGCTTGGGGCCTATTTCGGCATTGATCCCGTAATTTTTCGCATCCTTT
The DNA here is from genome assembly GCA_002748055.1 of Bacteroidota bacterium. GTDB lineage: Bacteria > Bacteroidota > Bacteroidia > Bacteroidales. The sequence goes on from PDRI01000067.1 coordinate 5,851, forward strand.
TCATCGTATTCTTCTTTGTTGCCGGGTCTTCCATCCTGATCTACTTCATCCTGTGGCTGGCTCTGCCCAAGGCCGAAACTGCGGCTCAAAAACTCGAAATGAGAGGTCAGAAGGTAAATGTAGAGAACCTGGAAAAAAAAATACGGGAGGAATATGACAACATCAAGGACAATGTAAAAGACAATGTCTCGAGGGCTAAGAATTCCGACACCTACAAAAAAACCAGAAGCGCTGCCTCGGAGTTTTTCGGGGTTTTGGGAAAAGTACTTCTGGTGTTTGTTAAGGTTGTCCTGATCATCATCGGAATCGGGCTCGTCTTTAGCGGACTCGGGATTCTGATCGGACTGATCACCTTTCCGTTTGCCGGAATAAATCTGTTTCCGTTCGAATCGCATCATTTTTCCCTGGGTGACATCCTCATTCCCTTCACCAATCCCGTATCGCTTATCCTGGTCATCCTTGCCCTCTCGCTGCTCATCCTGATTCCCCTGAGCGCCATGCTATACGGACTGATCAGGCTCATCTTTAATCTCGAGCGGGCCAACAAAGGGCTGGGCATTGGGGCGATCATCCTCTGGATCATTTCCCTGCTGGCCATCATCGGCATTGGGGTTGTTGAAGGCAGCCATTTCTCTGATGTGGGAAGACACCGCGTTCAGCAGGAACTGCTCACAGGCTCCGATACCCTGGTGATCAAAATCAATACACAACTGGAAGACTACATCGACGATGAATCCTCCCTGGAATTTGGCGACAACTGGTTCATCATGGAAGATGCCTCAGCTCTTTATGGTGAAATCACTCTCGACCTTGAGAAGGCAGAAGGAAAGGAGTTTGAGATAGACATTCTGAAAAAATCCAGGGGCCGAAACTGGGAGGATGCCAAAAAAAATGCCGCCAGGCTGGACTATAGTTTCAGAAGCCGGGGCAATGATCTTATCCTGGATCCCTATTTCTCTGTCGACACAAAATACAAGTGGCGCTTCCCTCAGACAAAGGTCATCGTGGGCATACCGGAGGGCAAAGTGCTTGTCCTTGATCGGGAAACAAGGGACTTCCTGGAAGGTGTACGAAATCTGAATCACCTTTCAGCCTGGAACATGGCGGGAAAAACCTGGAAGATGACCGAGGATGGTCTGGAAAAAATTGCAGAATAAAATTATTCTTTTGTATATTTGCAACCCGCTTTTCGTAAGCTCGATTGACCCGTGGTGTAATTGGCAACACGTCTGATTTTGGTTCAGAAGAGTCCAGGTTCGAGCCCTGGCGGGTCAACATCCCGACAAGCGCCCCGTTGTCAAAGAAAACGGGGCGCTTTTTTTATATGGCCCGGAAAGGGAATTCAGGAGAAAAGGCCGGGACACTGCAAAATCCGACTATAAGTACCTAAAAAGCCTAAGCCTGTCGATAAATCGGTAAAGAACTAAACAATTATTGCTTAGCTTTGTAGAAAGGTGTTATCTATGCGGACCAAAAAAACCTTTTTGCTAATGCTCTTTCTGGGCCTGGGCTTTGCTGCCAGGGGCCAGATTAATATTTACCTTGGGGGAAGTTTAAACGGCCAATACAACTGGATCAGGGGCGATGAGCATACCTTTGAGCCCGGTTTTGGAGGAGGACTAAGCTTTGTTTACTGGGAATATGAATTCTGGTTTATCAAAGCCGGACTGAATTACAGCTACAAATCTGCAGCCAGACTGGCCTATCCGGATATGTTCGAGACGCTCATCGAAAGTCCCGAGGACAAGGTCATTATTGACTTTACCGAACAAACACTGAGCCTGCCTGTCACCGTTTACCTGAGGCCCTGGGAAAAGGGCAATAACGCCTTGCTGGTCGCGGGTACGGTAGAAATGATGTCGGTGCTCAAGCTGAATCAGCAATCTGAAGAATTCGGGGAAATCAACCTGAATGCATCTGAAGCCAAAACCTGGACCAAAACCAATTTGGGTTTCGGTGTGGGATATCAGCGAAAACTTCAGAAGCACAGCTACCTTAACCTGGTACCTTCTTTCAACCTCGACGTTCGGGGCTATCGCGCTTACACAGGCTTTATGCTTAGCGTGGAATACATTCTGGGAGTTTACTGAAAGTGCATAATCCGCTGTGCCCGCAATGCTTTTCTCAGTTTTAGCGACTGTCCGTTTGTGTGGGCATCAAGACAGGACCAGAATTCAGGACCGTGGTTTTTGTGTTTTGTATGAACCAGTTCATGAAGAATCACATAATCACTAAGTTCTACGGGCAACATAACCAGCCAGGTATTCAGGTTGATCGAATTTTTAGCTGTACAGCTCCCCCATCGGGTTTTCATGCGTCGCATTTTAAGGCCCGTATAACGAAAGCCATGAGCTCTGGCAAGCTGTTCGACCCGCTGAGGAAGAAGGCGTTTTGCCTCCATCGCAAGTATTCTCCATACCGCTTCTTCCACAGTATCTTTGGGCCCGTTAAGCCTGAGAGGAACCTGGTTTTCACCTATGCGAATAGCATCGCCGGGACGAAGAACATCCTCCAGGGGACGGGCTTTCCGCGTGGTAGCCAGGCTGGAAAGAATCCAGTCGCGTTTCAGCTCCACAAATTGCGCCGCACGCCGCTGGCTCATTCGTCCGGGAAGCGTTACCCTTACCCTTCCCTCCGAATTAATTCTGATGGCAAGGTTTCTGGCCCGTTTATTGCGGACAAAATGTACCTCACCAATATCCGGGTATTTAACAATATTTACGATAGTAACTGCTCAGATTTAAACGCTTATACATACCTTTAGCCTTCAAAAAAATTCATTTTGAAATGCGACAACTCATCCTGTTCTCATTCATCCTCATATACGCCCTGCTTCCGGGCACGGCCCAGAATATCTGGTCCCTCGATGATTGCATTGGCTATGCCATGGAAAACAATATCCAGATCAAGCAGTCGGTATTGAACACCGAATATAACGAAAACCTTTTGAAGGCGTCCAAATTGGGACAGATCCCGAATCTGAATGCCAACTCGAATTACAGCTATTCATGGGGACGGGCCCTCGACCAGACCACCTACCAATTCACCAACGACCAGCACATCAACTCCGTTAACATGGGCATCAGCGCCTCAGTGACCCTGTTCAACGGGCTGCGGGTTCGCAATACCATCCTCCAGAACCAACTGAATCTGATGGCCAGCTACCAGGATGTGGAGAAGATCAAAAACGATATATCGCTGAATATCGCCGCAGCCTATCTGAATATCCTCTTCAATAAAGAGCTGATCGGTGTAAGCCGCAATCAGCTGGAGATCACAGGACAGCAAGTCGACCGTACCCGTAAAATGGTGGATGCCGGCAAACTCGCCGAGGGCAGTTTTCTGGAAATCCAGGCCCAGTATGCCTCGGAGGAGCTGAACCTGGTAAATGCCGAAAACCAATTGGCCATATCCTTGCTGAATCTTCAGCAATTGCTCGACCTTCCCGTCGATTCCAGCTTCGATATCTCCACTCCGGAACTGATCGATCCCGATAAGCAACCCCTGAGCTACAGTCCGGGAGAAGTCTATCTGAGTGCAGAACAAAGCATGCCCGAGATTAAAAGCGCAGAGCTCAGCAAGGAGAGCTCGGAAAAGGGACTGCTCATTGCCAAAGGAAACCGCTATCCACGCCTGTCCCTCTCGGCCAATTACAATACAGGCTACTCCGACATCCGTCAGCAAGTGGTGGATCCGGGTTCGGCGGTTCAGCTGCCCATCGGAACAACGGCGGGCGGAGAACAGGTCTTCTCCTACCCTCAACAGCTCCCTGTTTATGGAAAATATCCCTTCATGGAGCAAATCCGTGACAACACCTCTATTGGATTGGGCCTTGGGCTGACCATCCCCATTTTCAATGGTTGGCAGGTGAACACGGATATAAAGAACGCCCGGATAGCCCTTCAAAATGCCGAACTTGAACTGCAAAGCCGGAAACGATCACTCTATGCCACCATCCAACAGGCACATGCAGATGCCCTGGCAGCGCAAAAGAAATTTATGGCCACCCAAAAGGCCCTGGAATCGATGGAAGAGTCTTTTAAGTACACCGAGAAAAAATTTGAGGTGGGAATGGTAAATGCGGTCGATTTTAACACCTCCAAGAACCAGCTGACCGCCACGCAATCGGATCTCCTTCAAGCCAAATACGACTACATCTTCAAAACCAACATACTCAATTTTTACCGGGGCAAACCCATTACACTTTAACATCAAGATCGCATGAAATCGAAAAGATTATTACTCATCATAGGCCTCTTGGCCATCGTGCTTGTCATTGTCCTCGGCATTGGAAAACAAAAAGGCTGGTTTGGTGGGGAAGGCCTGCTGAAAGTAGCCGTTGAAGAAGGTACAGAAAGAGAGATTGTTGAAATCATCACGGCCAATGGAAAGATCCAGCCCGAAACCGAGGTAGCCATCTCTCCTGACGTCTCCGGTGAAATCGTCGATCTGGTCGTCAAGGAAGGGGATCAGGTGGTGAAAGGGCAATACCTGTGTAAGATTAAACCCGAGGCCTACCAAATGGCCCGTAACCGCGCCGAAGCCTCACTGAATAATGCCAAGGCCAGGCTCAAGCAGGCCGAGGCCCAACTCCAACTGGCCAGTCTCGATTACAAGCGAAACAGCCGTCTATACGAAGACAAGGCCATCTCGGAAGCCGAATTTGAGCAGTCCCAAACCTCCTACAATACCTCACTGGCCGAAAAAGAAGCCGCCTCTTTCTCGGTAGAAAGTGCTAAAGCCGCTCTTGATGAGGCTGATGAATCACTGGAAAAAACCTCGATCTATGCACCAATGACGGGAACCGTTTCGCGCCTCATTGTGGAACTGGGTGAGCGCGTAGTAGGAACCTCCATGATGGCCGGTACCGAGATGATGCGCATTGCCGATCTCAGCCGCATGGAAGTGGAAGTAGAGGTGAACGAAAACGACATCGTAAGAGTTGCCAACTCAGATACCGCGCTGATTGAGGTTGATGCCTACCCCGATACCCGTTTCAAGGGGGTGGTTTCGGAGATTCCGGTTTCAGCCAATACCACCGGCGTAAGCACCGATCAGGTCACCAACTTCATGGTAAAGATTCTGCTTCTCCCCAGCTCCTATGCCGGCAAGGTATCTGAACAAAACCCCTACCCCCTTCGTCCGGGGATGTCGGCCACCGCCGATATCCAGACCGACAGGCAAACAGGGATCTACTCGATCCCCATTCAGGCTGTTACCACCCGGAAGGACACCACAAGTGCAGGCAAACCGGAAGGAGCTGGAAAAACAGGAAAAACGAATAAAAGCTCCGGGAAATCCACATCGATACAAAAGGAAGATTCTGCAGAAGAAAGTGATGCCGAGCCCATTGTGGTGGTCTTTGTGGTCGAAGAGGGAAAAGCCGTGCTGAAGACGGTAAAAACCGGGATACAGGATAACAACTACATCCAGGTTACCGAAGGCCTTGAAGCAGGGGAAGAGGTCGTAATCGCCCCCTACTCGGCCATCTCCAGACAGCTCAAAAACAATATGAGTGTAGAGGTGGTTCCGGAAGAGGACCTTTTCAGCGACGAAAAGAAGAAATAAGCCTGCATGAGCACCCCGCTGATCCTCCACATTGAAACAGCAACCGACATCTGTTCGGTTGCCCTGTCCGAAGGCAATACCTGCCTGACATGGGTCGATAGTGGAGCGGAACGCTCCCATGCAAGCCTCCTGAACCCCTTCATCCGTCAGGTACTCTCAAAGGCTGATCGACGCATTAATCAACTCGAAGCGGTGGCCGTATCGAAAGGGCCCGGATCCTATACCGGCCTGCGCATAGGGGTATCTACAGCCAAGGGCATAGCCTATGGGCTAAACCTTCCCCTGCTGTCGGCAGGCACCCTGGAAAGCCTCAGCCAGGCTGCACTGGCTCATCCGAAAGTGGATGAGCTGATTTCAATGAGTAAGCGTCCCGTTCTGCTCTGTCCGATGCTCGATGCCCGTCGCATGGAGGCCTATACCGAGTTCCGGACACCCAACATGGAAGTCCTCAGGGAGGTGAGTGCCGACATCATAGACGAAAACAGTTACCGGGACCTGCTCGAAGAACACGAAATCTGCTTTTTCGGCAATGGCTCGGACAAGTGCCGGGAGGCCCTTCAGCATCCCCATGCGCATTTTATCCCCGCCATCGAGCCCTCGGCCCAATCTATGATCGAACCGGTGCTGCAAAACTTTAAGGCCGGAAACTTCGAAAATGTGGCCTATTTTGAACCCTTCTATCTGAAAGATTTTGTGGCCACCACACCTCGTAAAAAGGGCTTATAACGCATCTTCGGGACAATTACTATCTTTACCAAATAATATTTTCATATGGCATCAACAGCAGATTTCAGGAACGGATTATGTCTCGAGTTCAACAACGACCTCTATACCATTGTCCAGTTTCAGCACGTGAAGCCGGGAAAGGGCCCCGCTTTTGTAAGGACAAAACTAAAAAGCCTGACCACGGGCAAGGTGATTGAGAACACCTTTACCGCAGGCGTTAAAGTAAATACTGCACGGGTCGAGCGCAGGCCCTACCAGTACCTCTATACCGATGACCTGGGCTTCAATTTCATGCACCTCGAAACCTTCGAACAAATCAGCATCCAACCCGAAATGGTGGAAAATGCCGATCTGATCAAAGAAGGACAGACCGTCGAGATTGTGGTCCATGCCGACACCGAAACCCCGCTAACCGTTGACCTTCCCCCTTTCGTGGAATTGGAAGTGAGCTACACTGAGCCGGGGGAAAAGGGAAACACGGCTTCCACTTCGGCTCAGAAACCTGCCGAACTGGAAACAGGTGCCAAGATTATGGTACCTCTTTTCATCGATACAGGCGAGATGATTAAAGTTGACACCCGCGACCGCTCCTATTCGGAACGGGTAAAGAAGTAAGAACACAATCCCCCATCCCCTCATGGGAAAAGCAAGCGAAAGGCACAAACTGTCGACCTTTAAGCTGAATGCACTGCTCGACATTACCCTGGCCATTAACGACAACGTCTCGACCAGTGAACTGATCAGGCGTTTTGAGAAACTACTGACCGATGACCTGGATATTGGTAAGGTCATGGTACTGAAACTCTCGGACAAGTGGGAGTGCCTCCTGAACTCGGGCTTTGGACCGGATTTCTTCGAACATGTCGATATGGAAAGGGACCTGCTCCCTTACGAAGAGATTTCCTTTATTACCTCAGAGCCGCAGGAATTTCCCGAGCTGGTCGAAATCGTGATCCCCGTGCCCCATAAAGACAAGGCGATTGCCTTCGTGCTGATCGGCGACATCGAGGAAGAAGGCGAGGGTGTGAGCCCCATTATCAAGCACCTGCGCTTCATCCAGACCCTCTCCAACATTATCACAGTGGCCATCGAGAACAAACGTCTCTTCCAGCAGAGTCTTCGCCAGGAGGCTTTGAAACGGGAGATGGAACTGGCCAGCCACATGCAGACCATGCTGATTCCCGAGAAGGATAAACTGCCCTCCAATGCACATATCCGAATGGAAGCCTTTTACCACCCGCACTTTGAAGTGGGCGGAGACTACTACGATGTGGTCCGGCTCGGTGAAGATGAAATCGGTTTCTGCATTGCCGATGTATCGGGTAAGGGAATCTCTGCTGCCATATTGATGTCGAATTTTCAGGCCAATGTAAGGGCGCTGTTTAAGCCGGAAAACAGCCTGACCGACACCCTGAAGGGCCTAAATGCATGCGTTATAAACAGTGCAAAAGGAGAGAAATTCATCACCTTCTTCATTGCGCGCTATCACTATCCCTCACGTACCCTGTCTTACGTAAATGCAGGGCATAACCCTCCCCTGCTCTACGAACCCGAAACAAAAAAACTGAGCCAGCTTACCAGTGGTTGCGTGGGCATGGGCATGCTCGACGAACTGCCCTTCGTAAATGAAGCCAGCATAAAGCTGGAACAGCAGGCCAAGCTCTTTTGCTACACCGACGGCCTGGTCGAGGTCATCAAGGACTCCGGGGTTTCTTTTGGGACGGAAGACCTCGAAAAGGAGCTCTGTAACAGCGATACACTCGACCAGAACATCCGCACACTGATCGAAAAGCAACAAATTATGGAAGGCTCTACCGCCATCTTCGATGACATCTCCATCATCGGGGCTGAATTCCCCGGCGAACAGGGGTTTTAAAACCTGAAAGCCTCCTGGCATTCCCCGGGGCTGCAACTCAAGCCGGGCCTATTCTGCTTCAGCTTTGTCGCGGTGATACACATCCATGGCCACGAGCATGGCCGTATATCCCCAGAACAGAACGGATATTTTATCGGTATCCAGAAAGTTGTTCAGTACCCCGTGAAAGTAATAGGAAACCAGGCCAATTAGAATGGCCAGGGACCAGATTCGGATTCGACGGTTCAGGGAGGTATAGAAAACCCTGATCCCTGTGTAAATCGTGGTGCCGATAATAAGCAGAATACTCAAAACACCGAATACTCCACTCTCTGCCAGGGGACCCAGGTACTCACTATGCGCATTCCCCCTGGTGCCAAAATCGGTGCTGATGCGGGTTTTTTCATAGGAACGCTGGTAGCGGCCGTATTCAAACTGGTAGGTACCGGGGCCAAAGCCAAAGAAGGGCTTGTCCTTCCACATCCGGTAGGCACAGCTCCAGCGGTTAATGCGTTCAAGATTCGACTGGTCGGTAGAAATGTTCGACATCGACTGCAGGTGTTCGGTCAGTTCGCCCGATGACTCGGTCCGGTTTTGCTCCAACTGCATCATCAGCTGGGTACGCATTGAAAAGAAGAGCCCGATGAGCACGGCCAGAGAAAGCAGAAGAATCTCGAAACGCACCCTCAACTTGATTATTGCCCATACACCGGCCGAAGCCAGGATGCTGAGCCAGGTGGCCCGGGTATAGGACACAACCGTGGCAAATGCAAAGAACAGGATCAGCAGCCCCATTAAAAAGCGCATATTGATATCGCTCCGTCTGATAAAGAGAAAAAGGGCGATGAGCACCGGCAGCAGGAAGCCCAGGGTGGCTCCGTAGGAGGTGTGATCCTTGTAAAATGGTCTGGCTACGCTATGGGCATGTACCTGGCTGTCGAGCCCATAAGGAATGTGATTAATAATGGTATAAACAACAACCCCGGTAAAGGCAATGAGAAAGAGCCAGACATAGGTCTGCATGTTCTTCTCCCTTCGAAACAATTGGGTAGCCAGGATGTAAAAACCCACGACGAACCAGAGGCGGGAAGCCAGCATCTTAAAGGACACCAACGGATCGGTGCTGGTCAGGCTGGTAACAACCATCCAGGCCAGATGAAAGTAGATGGCCAGGGTAACCGGATGCCGGAGCACCCGGATATCGATGTGATCGCCCTTCAGATACTTGATAAAATAAAGCAGAAGAAGCCCCGCCAAAAGGGGCTCGGTGGGCAGGTACATGTCGATGGAGAGCCCTTCTGACAAGAGGCTCAGAGGAATTGAAAGGGGCACAAAGAAAACGATGGCCAGTAGGTAGCGGTCGATCGAAACAATGGCCAGGGCGATAAACAAGAGGGCAGCGGGCACAAGGGGAAGGTAAAAGATCTCAAAGGCCATCAACACCGCATTGAGAGCGATGAAGGCCAAAACGATCCCCCAGAGGACCTTCCGGGGATAGTGCTCCTGCAGTTCTCCTGTCATTTTTCTTCCTGCTGGGCCACGCGGGCTTTCACATTGTCGATTACAATGAGTACAATAAGCGCGAGTAAGAGGGCCGAAAAGGTGGAAACAATCACGATGAGCGATTTCGAAGGATAGGCCTTCTTTTCAGGAGGATAAGCCCGCTCGACCACGAATTTATAGGGCAGATTCTGCTCGGCTTCGAGCCGGGCTTCTTTGTGCCTCAGGCTCAACTCCGCCACAATCCGGGATTCGTTTCGCCAAAGGTTCATCATGGAAATATACAGCGGTGCGTTCTCGGTGATTGCGTTCATCAGATTCGTGGAAGCATCGCTGCTCTGCTTTGCCCGCAGCCGCGCTTCCACCCCGGCACTCACCCGGTCGAGTGAATCCCTGACCCTGAAAAGATTGGCTTCGGCCTCATTATAAGCCTTCTTCACCAGCCTATAGGCCTCGTGCGCACGCTGCTTCTTCATGCTGTTGTATACCGTATCGACCAGATCGCAGATGTCATTGGCTATACTCGCTGCATACTGCGGGTCACTGTCCATAACAGAGATCTCCACAGACATGAATTCGGTCAGGCGGAAATTAATATTCGAGGTATAGGTCTCGTAGAGTTCAGTCAGGGGATACTTCCCCTCGGGATCAATCTCGTAGTGCTCCATCAAATTGTACTTCTCCACGATGCGGTTACGAACCGGGGCCGAATGCAGAACCTGCAAAAGCTGCTCGGCCTGTTCCTCTTCCCCAAAACCGTGGACACTCTGCCGGCCCGAATAGTTCTGAGCCAGGAGTTCCTTGGAAATGGAGGCTGAAGTGGTCGGAAACATAATTACCGAAGCCCGGTACATGGGCGTAATGAGGAGGGAGACCACGATGGAGACCACACCGGCAATAAAACCGACGCCAATCAGGATCTTTCGTTTGTTCCAGATGTAAATCAACAGATCGACCGAATTGAAATTGTAGTTGGATTGCGTTTTATCTTCCATAGTCCGTGTATTAGGCTTCTTTTACCCTGATCAGAAAATAATTCTTTTTCCCCTTCTGCACCAACAGGTACTTTCCGTTCAAAAAATCGGCTTTGGTGATGCCTTGATCGGGATTGGTCAGTTTTTCTTTATTGATGCTTACCCCTCCACCCGAAATCAGGCGGCGGCCCTCCCCTTTGGAGGCAAAAATGGCCGTATCTACAGCCAAAAGTTCAAGCGCAGCGGTATGAATATCGGCCGATGGAATCTCAAAGCAGGGAACCCCTTCAAAAACCGAAAGGAAGACATCCTCCCGAATCTTTTTCAGCGATTCGGTCGTCCCCTTGCCAAAAAGGATGGAAGAAGCTTCAAGGGCCATTTCATATTCCTCACGGGAATGAACCATTACCGTAATTTCCTCGGCCAGTTTTTTCTGCATCACCCGCAAATGCGGGGCCTCGGCATGCTCAGCGGCCAGGGCTTCAATCGCAGGCCTGTCCAGCATCGTAAAAATCTTCAGGTATTTCTCCGCGTCCTCATCCGAAACGTTCAACCAGAACTGGTAGAACTTGTAGGGCGAGGTCCGGGCAGGGTCGAGCCAGACGTTGCCCTCTTCGGTCTTCCCGAATTTGCCCCCGTCCGACTTGGTGATCAGGGGCCAGGTAAGGGCAAAGGCCTCTCCCTTCTCAATGCGGCGGATCAACTCCGTTCCCGTAGTAATATTGCCCCATTGGTCCGATCCCCCCATCTGAAGCTTGCAGCCCTGCTCTTTGTAGAGCACCTGAAAGTCGTAACCCTGAACCAGCTGATAGGTAAACTCGGTAAATGACATACCCGATTTGCTGTCGCTGCCCAGGCGCTTCTTCACCGAATCCTTGGCCATCATATAGTTTACGGTAATGTGCTTTCCGATATCCCTGATAAACTCCAGAAAACTGAAGTCCTTCATCCAGTCGTAGTTGTTCACCATCAGGGCACAGTTGGCTTCCTCACTTTCGAAATCGAGAAAACGGCCAATCTGCTTCTTCAGGGCATTCTGGTTATGTCGAAGGGTGGACTCATCGAGCAGGTTCCGTTCCTGCGATTTCCCGCTGGGATCACCAATCATTCCGGTCGCTCCACCCACCAGGGCAATAGGCTTGTGTCCGGCATGTTGAAGGCGCTTCAGCATCATTACACCAACGAGGTGACCAATATGCAGAGAGTCGGCCGTAGGGTCGATGCCCACGTAAGTGGTTACCATTTCTTTCTCCAGCAATTCTTCGGTCCCGGGCATGATGTCGTGGATCATCCCCCGCCACTTCAATTCCTCCAGTAATGCTTTATTAATCGTCACAGTCAGATGGTTTTGGAACCGGCCTCAACCGGTGATTCTTCTTTTCGCCGGGGATCAAATTGTCGCCAGTCCTGTTTCTTCAGATATGGAAAAACCCGGGGGGCAAAACCCGACAGAGGTTTGTACAAAAGCGAACCCTCGATGTGATCCGGTTTAATGATCTGCCTCTGGGCATTAAGCTCATTCAAAGGCCACAGGACCATGGAGATCACAAAGGCCGCAACCACAACCCCGAATCCCATGCCCAGAAACCGGTTCACAAAGCTCAGGGCCACTGCCTTCAGCAGTTTCTCTGCCAAAAAGGCAATCAGGTGAACCAGCAGTACAATGCTAAGAAAGGCCACGGAAAAGGCAATCGCATGTAGGTGATCCGGAGCAATGCTGAACAGCGCATTGAGCAGGCCGGCAAAAAAGGGCCAAAGCTTTACAGCTCCCAACAAGCCCAGTACCAGGGCCGCCAGTGAAGCCACCGTATAAATCAAGCCCTTCTTAAAGCCCTTGTAAAGGGCAAAGAGCAGGGGCAAGAGGAAGATGATATCCAGGACATTCATCGGCTTCGCTTAGAAGCCACAAAATAAGGGAATTTCTTTGGAAATCCGGGGTGCTGTTCAGCCTTTTCTTTCAGCGCTCACAGCCTGACTGCCGGGGCGGGGAAAAGCGAAAAGCAAAGCAGAATAGGCTCAGCTGTTTCCAGACGCTGGCAGCGGGATCCAATGGAGGATGTCCCGGAGCTGCTCAAGTTTCAGATAGCGACAACCTTCAGGTTCATGCTCCACCTCCTCGTGTGCCCAGGTAATGTGGTAGGGCACATGGATGGCCCAGGCCCCGATGGCCAGGGGAGGAAGGATGTCGGATTTAAGCGAATTCCCGATCATGAGGAAGGCTTCGGGGGCCAGGTTGAGTCGGCTCAGTAGTTGCTGGTACTGGGCTTCCTTCTTATTGCTCATAATCTCGATATGGTGGAAATAGGATGCGATGCCCGAACGCTTCATCTTCCTCTCCTGCTCGAGCAGATCGCCTTTTGTAACAACAATGAGCCTGTGATGGGGGGCCAGGGCCTCCAGCACATCTCTCACATCCTTCAACAACTCGATGGGATGATTAAGCATGGAACGCCCGATTTCGTGAATGGCCCTAATCGTATCAACCCTCAATTCCTTCCCAACCAGCTCAATTGCACATTCCACCAGCGAGAGCACAAAGGCTTTGGTCCCGTATCCATAGGGCTCCAGGTTGGCCATTTCGACCCTGAAAAGGGTCTCCTTTACATCGGCCTCAACCCCGTAAGTTCTCATCAATTCAGCAAAACGATCCTCAGCCTCGCGGTAGTAGATTTCGTTCACCCAGAGCGTATCATCTGCATCAAAGCCAATGACCCTGATCTCGTCTTTCCCCATGCCGGTCATGTCGGCAAAAATAAAGGATTCTCCCTAGAACTCAAGCATGCCCAGATCGCGTGCTAGCAGCTGGTCGCGACTCACCGTAAAGCTCTGCATCCGGACCCCGCCCGATGCCTCTTCAATAAAACCAAGCGCCGACAGGCGCCCGGTGATGGCCGACCCGGAATCAATGTCGATGGAGACCACCCGGTCCGATTTGCGCTCCTTCCGGAAACAAAGGTCATTGTCCACAAAATGAAAGTGCCACATCCCATTGCCCCTGGCAAAGCGCTTCATGCGTTCGACAGGCGTATGGCCATGCACTACCAGATAGCCCGCCCAAAGGTCGGGTACACTGCTAAAGAAATCGTCGCGGCTCCACAAAAAAGAATCGGCCATCTCGAGATAGTGCTCGATCAGATAGTGGTTGTGGGCCTGATAGTTCACGATGGCCAGCTGATCCTTGAGCGGAATCGCCGGGGATACCCCGGCGTGAGTGGCCAGAATCTTCAATGAAGAATTCAAGCCGGTGACATGGGAAAGGGGCAGGCTGTGAAAAAAATCGAGGTAGCGGGCCTGCAGTTCGGAACGAAAGCTGAAAAAACTGTTAAAGCCAAAGTCACAGATCGTGGGCTCGGCCCCGTTATGGTACCATTGTTCCATTGGGCTATAGCCCATCCCCATATCGTTCAGGGCATTGAGCATCATCACCTCGTGATTCCCCAGCAACAGGGCTCCGGGCCACTGCAGTTGCATCAGCCTGTCGACCACCAGTCGGGGATGCGGCCCCCTGTCGATGTAATCGCCCAGACATACCACCTGGGTAGGGTTCAAGAGCTCCAGATGCTCCAGCAAGGTGTCGAGCAGACGAATCTCACCGTGTATGTCTCCGATATACCAACAACTCTTCCGCATCGTTTACAAGTTCTGCCACGCAAATTGATCCCTTCAAATTACAAAAAAGCTATTTTTGTCGGATGCCCATGAAAAAAAAACAGCGCTTCGGACTCATCGTCTTCATCATCCTCCTGATCCTGTTTGTGCTGATCACCTATGAACCCTGGAACAAAGGTCGCAGAGGAATGGAAACCAGTATGGCCCCGGATGCGGTACCGCCCGTAATCCAGCTCAACTGGCCCTCGATCCGTGCAGCCTTCCCGAATACCGGGAACGAAGATACCCTCTGCAACTATCTGGGCTTTGATCTGGCTTACAATGAGGCCTATGAGCAGGCAGCCTGGGTGTGCTATGTGCTGAGCAGGGAAGAGATTGAGCGGGGAAATGTGGAACGCAGCGATGACTTCAGACCCGACCCGAACATTTCGACCGGATCGGCATCCCTGGACGACTATCGGAAATCGGGCTTCGACAGAGGCCACATTGCTCCTGCCGCTGATATGAAATGGAGCGAACAGGCCATGAGCGAATCCTTTTACATGACCAACATGAGCCCCCAGCTGGGAAGCTTCAATCGGGGGGTCTGGAAACGCCTTGAAACACAGGTCAGGGAATGGGCCCTTGAAAAAGACAGTCTGCTGGTGATCAGTGGCCCGGTACTGGAGGAAATCGATTCCCTGATCGGGCCAAACGAAGTAGGTGTTCCTCCCTGCTATTTCAAGGTCCTGGCCGACCTCTCTCCCCCCGATCACAGCTTTATTGCCTTTCTCCTGCCTCACAAGGCTTCGCAGGCATCCCTGTTTTCCTTTGCCGTCAGCGTGGATTCCCTCGAAGCCTTCACGGGCTATGACTTTTTTGCCTCTGCCCCCGATCAGGAGGTCATCCGGTGGCTGGAACAGGATTTGGACACCACCCTCTGGGCATATTAAACCCTGCCTGCATGTCGCTTAGGACAAAATCATACCTGGCTTTCTACGACATGGACGGTACCATCCTCTGCGAAAACAGTGCCACCCACATGGTCAGGGAGCTGCGCAGCCGCGGACTCATGAACAGCGTCCAGGTCCAAAGGGCTCTGCTGAGTTCTCTGCTCTACAAACTCGGCCTTGGCAATCCTGCCGGGATGGTAAAGCGTATGCTCACCTGGACAGAAGGCTTCGAAGCAGAGATGATACAACAACTGGGCCGGGAAATCTATGAGGCCCGGATCTCAAAGCTCTTTCGTCACGCAGTCCTCAACAGCATTGCAAAACACAGGGCCCAAAATGCCGGTATCGTGGTCCTGTCCTCGGCCCTCTGCCCCATTTGCAGGCCGGTCGCTGAAGAGCTTTCAGCAGATGCCCTCATCTGCTCGGCCCTGGGCCAACGCAATGGCCAACTCACCGGCACGCTCGAAGGAAAGCTGGTCTTTGGCCCCGAAAAACAGGTGCAGATGCAAAACTTCTGCGAAGAAAATGAACAGCATGCTTCCCAAGCCTGGTACTACGGCGACTC
>PDRI01000068.1 GCA_002748055.1 Bacteroidota bacterium
TCGAGGTCCTGGGCTTTGTCGATGGCGACATTTCGCTCAAATGGATCCAGGAAGCCGGGGGGAAGGTCGACAACCTGCTTATGAAGGGCTCCCTGAAGCATTGCGAAACCCAGCTGCGGAAAAGCCCCGAAGAACACATCGCCGATGTGAAAGAGGTACTCGCCTATGGCAGGGATATGGGTATTCGCATGAATGTGTATTTCGAAGACTGGTCGAACGGGATGCGGAATTCTCCGGACTACATGTATCAGCTGCTCGATGCCCTGGGGAATGAAAGCATTGAGCGCTTCATGCTGCCCGATACCCTGGGCATCCTGAACCAGAATGAGACCTTCAGCTTCTGTCAGGACATCCGTCAACGCTACCCCGAACTGGCCTTTGATTTTCATGCGCACAACGACTACGATCTGGCTGCGGCCAACTGTTTTGCGGCCATCGATGCAGGAATTACCGGCATCCACACGACCGTAAACGGTCTGGGTGAACGCGCCGGAAATGTTCCCCTTTCCAGTGTAATCGGGCTGGTCAACGACCACTTCCGCTATGAAATGGGGGTGGATGAAAGCAAGCTCTATGGGGTAAGTAAAATGATCGAATCCTTCTCGGGCATTCGCATTCCTTCCAACAAACCCCTTGTCGGTGAGAGTGTTTTCACCCAGACCTCCGGCATCCATGCCGACGGGGACCAAAAGGATGATCTGTATTTCAACGAGCTATTGCCCGAACGATTTGGGCGTAAAAGAACCTATGCCCTGGGGAAGATGTCGGGCAAGGCCAGCATTATGAAAAACCTTGAAGAACTGGGGATCGAGCTCGGGAAGGAGGAGATGAAGCTGGTCACCGAAAAAGTGATTGAACTTGGAGACAAAAAGGAAATCATTACCAAAGACGACCTGCCATATATTATCTCCGATGTGCTCAGAAGCAAACGGATAGAGGAGCGCATTCGCATCAATAATTTCCAGCTGTCGGTAGCCAAGGGCCTCCGTTCGGTGGCTACCCTTTCGATGGAAATCGACCACGAGATTCATGAAGAAACAGCCTCCGGAGACGGGCAGTACGATGCCTTTATGCGCGCCCTCTGGCGTATCTATGACCGGCTCGGTAAAAAGCTTCCCAGGCTGAAAGACTATGCAGTGAGCATCCCCCCCGGGGGAAAAACCGATGCCCTTGTACAATGCCTCATTACCTGGGAGCACGAAGGCCAGATTATTAAGACACGTGCCCTCGACTCCGACCAGACGGTAGCCTCTATTCAGTGCACCATGCGTATGCTGAACATTATTGAAACCATCGAACCTTCAAATTAATCCACCACTATGAGTTTTAAGATAGCTGTTTTGCCCGGAGACGGGATCGGACCCGAGATTGTTGACCAGGCAGTAAAGGTACTGAAAGCCGCAGGCGAGAAATTCGGTCACCGCTTTTCCTTTTCTGAATCACCCGTTGGCGCGACAGCCATCGATGAAACAGGGGATCCCTTCCCGGAAGAGACCTTTCAGTTGTGCATGAACGCCGATGCCGTGCTCTTTGGAGCCATTGGCCATCCGAAATATGACAACAATCCCAGGGCAAAGGTAAGGCCGGAACAGGGGCTGCTTGCCATGCGTAAGAAGCTGGGGCTGTATGCCAACATCAGACCCGTTACCACCTTCCCTTCGCTCATTCATAAATCGCCGCTGCGCACCGATCTGGTAGAGGGAGCCGATTTTGTGGTTATCAGGGAACTCACTGGCGGCATCTATTTCGGAGAACCCCGTGGCCGCTCCGAGGATGGAAGCAGGGCTTATGACACCTGCCTCTATACCCGTTCCGAGGTCGATCGCATCCTCGATCTGGCCTTTGATTATGCCGAAAAAAGAAACAAGCGGCTGACCGTGGTTGATAAGGCCAATGTGCTTGCCACCTCACGGCTATGGCGTGAAACAGCCCAGGAGAAGAGTCCTCAGCACCCCGGCATCGAAGTCGACTATATGTTTGTGGATAACGCAGCCATGCAGATCATTCAATGGCCAAAGAAATTCGATGTCATGGTCACCGAGAACATGTTTGGCGATATCCTGTCCGACGAAGCCAGTGTCATTACCGGTTCACTGGGACTCTTGCCTTCGGCCTCGGTTGGGATTCACACCTCGGTCTTCGAACCCATACACGGATCGTATCCCCAGGCCGCGGGAAAAGACATTGCCAACCCCCTGGCTACGGTTCTTTCAGCAGCCATGCTCCTGGAGTCGCTGGACCTGCTGGAAGAGGCAGAAGCCGTAAGGACCGTTGTAGCAAGATCAATGGCAGAGGGCATGGTCACGGAGGATATCGCCACGGCAAAAGCCTGCCGGACTTCCGAGGTGGGAGACTGGCTTGCTGAACATCTCTAGCGTGCGTGTATGACAAAGCTGGCTCTCCTCATTTTCCTTTAAGCCTGAGCTGACTGATTTTCAGCCGGTTTCAACCCGCGTTCGAGAAGCCAGATATCCAGCCCGGCTTCCTCATCGCGCCATTGTTTATAGACCTCGAAGCCCACGTAGCGGTAGAGCTTCAGTAGTTTCTCCAGGGTGGTCTCAATCAGAATCGGCAATTGCAGCTGCTCGGAAAGCCCGAATAAGTGATCACGGATATCGGCCAGTCCCCTGATGCCCCGCTGGTCGGGATCGCTTCCCAACACCCAGACATAGATGTAATCGTCGTAATCAGGCCGAAGGCCCTCTATAATCCGCTCACGTCTCCGGGTAGGCAGAAACTGGGAAGGCCTGACCGTTCGCAGGACCATCCGTAAATACCTCAACTTATCAGGAAGCCCCAGCCTGTATTGGCTTTTTCGATAGTACAAAAGAACCGTCGTTCGGTCCTCTGAGAAATAAACCCCATCAAATTTTTCGATCAGCTGAAGGGCATATTCTGTCATGGTCCGAATATGATGCGCTGAATTCTTCGATTTGACCATCGTACGGATACGGGGATTCTGGTCAAAAGCATTGCTGAGAATCCGGATGATGGTTTCTCTGTCATCATGATTCATGGCTAATCAAACTTAAATAAACGACTTGCCTGCTAAGGTCAGGACTACAAATTTCTGAAAAATCTGCGTGTTCTCATACAGTCCGATGAAGTTTTCACTTCCCGGCCGGTAGGCCAAGTGCGGAAAGTTTAGTAATTTGAGGCCAAGATTTCAGTTCCTATGAAAAACGCTGTAACACTCGCCCTGCTTGCCCTCTTTACTGGCAATCTGCTGGCCCAGAAACCCGAAGACACTGAAGACTGGTCGAGAAAACCCGCCATTGTTAAGCCCGGCGAGAACTTTGCACCGCCATCGGACGCCATCGTCCTCTATGGAGGTCCGGCCGACCTGGAAAAATGGGAAAGTGAAAAAAGTGGTCCGGCAAAATGGAACGCCGGAGAATGCCTGACGGTAAATCCGGGTAAAGGAAGCATTAAGACCCGGCAGGGCTTTGGCGACATGCAGCTGCACATTGAGTGGCGTTCTCCCTCCGAAGTAAAGGGCAAAGGCCAGGGCCGTGGAAACAGCGGGGTATTCCTGATGGGGCTTTACGAGGTCCAGGTACTCGACTCTTACAACAACGAAACCTACTACAATGGCCAGGCAGGCAGCCTCTACAAGCAACACATTCCGCTGGTGAACGCCTGCCGTCGCCCGGGAGAATGGCAGTGCTACGACATCATTTTCGAGGCACCCCGCTTTGCCGCAGATGGCTCACTCGAATCGCCGGCCTATGTCACCGTCCTGCACAACGGTGTCCTGATTCAGAACCATGTTGAGCTGCTTGGCCCCACCCTTTACATTGGGAAACCCGCCTACAAAGCCCATGCCGACAAGCTGCCCATTCATCTGCAGGATCACGGAAACCCCGTCTCCTTCCGCAATATCTGGGTCCGTCCCCTCTAGGTCGTGACACCCGGGTAGGCTTAAGTGCTGACTATAGCCCAAGAAACTGCATGCCCAGACCGGCCGAAAGAATGACCAGGCCGGCGACCAGGTGCATGACATGCTCGCGTCCCTTCAGCCTGACCAGCGACACCCCCTGATAGCCCAACAGAACGACAAACAACATCGTACCCACGGTGGCTATCCCAAACACAAGGGCCACCAGGGCAATGCCCATTCCATTCATTTCGGCCGCCGGAAACATCAGTACGGGAATCAAAACCTCGCAGGGCCCGAAAACGAATATCAGAAAAAGAATCCAGGGGGTAAGCTTAGCGACATCTTCAGCATTTTCCTGCACATCCTCTTCGCGAATACCTAAGTGCCTGTGGCGAATAGCCTTTGGACGAAGAAAGGCCGGGAGGTGCACATGTCCCCCTCTTCGGACATACTTGAAGATTCCATAGATGGTGTAGAGCCCCCCAAAAAGAATCAGCATCCACCCGACCAGGTTCCCCCTGCCGGCCTCAATGGCTTCAAGCCTGTGAAGGCTGATGCCCAGGGCAATACCCACCGCACCCAGGATCACGGAACTGCCTACATGGCCCAGACCCGAAATAAAGGTAATCCAGAGGGTTCTTCCCCTGCTCCACGAACGAGCCTTGCTCAGTACGATAAAGGGTAAATAATGATCCGGCCCCAGCAGGGTATGCCCAATCCCCAGGCTCGCTGCCGAAAGCAATAACAAACTCAATTCGTCCATAAGATCAGTTTTTCGTTTTTCTGCAGATCAGGTGGGCCTGACAGGCTGCCCCAAATCCATTGTCAATATTTACAACGCTCACCCCGTTGGCACAGGAGTTCAGCATGGAAAGCAGTGCCGAAACACCTCCAAAGTTTGCGCCATAACCCGTACTGCAAGGAACGCCAATGACCGGCTGATCGACCAGGCCACCCACCACACTGGCCAGCGCTCCCTCCATACCTGCTACCACGATAATAACTTCGGCTTCTCTGATCTGCTCAATGCGATCGAATAGCCGGTGAATCCCGGCTACACCTACATCGTAAATGCGCTCAACCCGGTTACCCAGGAATTCAAGGGTAATGGCCGCCTCCTCAGACACAGGCATGTCGGAGGTCCCGGCAGTAACCACAGCTACGTAGCCATCTGAAGCCGGCATGGCCCCGGGCTGATAGCAGATCATGGCCGGGAGCTCGTGGTAAACAGCCTCCGGGATTTTCTCAAGCACAGCTTCATACATTTCCCGGCTGGCCCTGGATGCCAGTACCGGCAAGCCCCTGTCTGCCATCCTACCCGCAATCTCAGCGACCTGAACCGGGGTTTTTCCCGCTGCATAAATCACCTCCGGAATCCCTGTCCTTTTCTGACGATCGGTATCCAGGGCTGCAAAGCCCATGTTTTCGATATGGTCCATCACAGTTTCTTTTGAACGGCCCGATGGATTTCCTCCAGGCTCACCTTATTTGCACGTGCAAGTGCCACACACTGCTCAAATTCGGGTTTCTCGTGCACCATTCTTCCTCCGTAGTAGCTGCGTTTCACCGCAACGCGTCCATACTCGGTTTCGAGCTGAAGGACCTCTCGTCGCAACATGTAACGCTCAACACTGTACTGCCTGAGCCCGATGGTCGTGCTCTGACTGAAAATCACATGCCGAATTGCATCTGCGGTTTCCTGGTCACAGAGCACCGACAATACATGCGCCGGCCTCGACTTCTTCATCTGGACCGGGGTCAGAAACACATCCCTGGCACCCGCATCATAAAGAGAGGGAAGCAGGGCCGTATACCATTCAGGGTTCATATCATCGATGTTGCACTCCAGCATCAGGGAGCCAGACCTTTCCACGTCTGCACGCAATTTCTCTTCCTCCTCCGGAGCTTCCATTTCGGCCAGGTAAACCCGGAGTACATTAGGGATGTGTTCGTCGTCGCGCTGGCCAATTCCATAGCCCGTAGCATTGATCCGCAGCATCGAAAGGTCGCCGAACTCACTTACGCTTGATGCCAGAATGGCTGCCCCTGTAGGGGTACAGGCCTCGTAGTTGACCAGGCCCGACTTTAGCGGAATGCCACGGAGAATTTCGGCTGTGGCGGGCGCAGGCACCGGCAGGGTTCCATGTGCACAGTCCACAAAACCTCCCCCAAGCTGAACGGGAGAAGCCAGAATCCGATCGATCTTAAAATAAGCCTGACAAATCGCCGCCCCAACAATATCGGCAATGGAATCCAGTGCTCCCAGCTCATGAAAGTGCACTTCTTCAAGCTCAATGCCATGAACCCGCGCCTCGGCCCGCGCCACACGCCTGAACATATCCAGCGCCCTTGACCTGATTTCCTCTGCGAGCATACTGTTTTCAATGATTTGCTCAATAACACTGAGGGACCTGTTCTTTTCATTGTCGGGATGGTCCACCACAACCCGCACTGCGGTTCCCTCAATCCCCTTGCGCTTATCCCGGCCATGTTCGAGCCGAAACCCCTCCAGTTTCAACAAAGACAGTTCCTGCTCCAGATGGGCCACGGGCACGCCGAGATCGACCATTGCCCCCAGGTGCATATCTCCGCTGATTCCGGCAAAACAATCATAATACAATACCTTTTCCATCTTCTTTTTCCATTTTCCTGTTCATTTTACCACTCACCAGGCCTTCTTCATCAATCTCGACCCGGTCAAATCCCAAACGGGCAATCGCTTCTCTCACCCCCGGCTCCAACTCTTTCAGGCGACCCAGCATGGCCTTCTCCACCTCTACCCGCGCCATCTTTCCATAATGCCTCACCCTCACATCCCTGAAGCCCATCCTGTTTAAACTGGCTTCTGCCGCCTCGATCTGCGCCAGTTTTTCCCGGGTAACCACCTGGTGATAAGGAATCCGCGTACTCATACAGGGGCTGGCCGGCATGTCGTAATTCGGTAAAGCAGCCGCCTGTGCCATTTCCCTGAGTTCGGCTTTGGTGATTCCACAATCGACCAGGGGGCTAAACACCTGAAAATCTGCTGCTGCCCTGTTCCCCGGACGATAGTCACTCAGATCGTCGGCATTCGTACCGTTCAGTACATCAAAGCCCGGATACCCCTGTTTCAGTTCATTCAGAGCCCGGTAGAGGTGGCCCCTGCAAACATAGCAGCGATCGACGGGATTGCTGCTGTAGCGTTCATCATCCAACTCTCTGGTATAAACGACCTTTAACACAACATCGTATCGCCTGCAAAAAGCCCGGGCGAAATCATAGTCCCTGGTCTTAAGACTCTCCGACCTTGCCAGAACAGCCAGCACCCGGTCCCTGCCAAGGGCTTTCCTGGCCATGTACAAGAGAAAAGAAGAATCGATTCCCCCCGAAAATGCCACAATGCAGCCCTTTCGCGAGGCGAGCCAATCCAACAGTGCCCTTTTCTTATGTGCCCTGCCTTCCATTGGCTTCAGTCGAAACGCGTCATTGTCAGTTTCCCGTGCTGAACACCCTTCTCCGAAAGGAGTTTATCCGCCAATTCGGTTAGCCTGGCGGAAATCCCCAATACGGAAATCACCTCCATGCTGTATTGTTTACCCAGGGTAAAACGCTGCATCGAAAGAATCTCTTCGGCATATTCCCTTTGGGTGGCTGCCAGATGATCCTGGAGTGCACGCTTATGGTGGTCGTAAACGAGGGTAATGGCACCGGCGACACGGTTATTACACATCCATTTCTTCTCTACAATGTGCCGGTTAACCAGTTGACGAAGGGCCTGGGAACGACTGGAAAACCGGCCTTCCTTCACATAGTCGTCCAGCCCATCCAGGACCTCCTTCTCGAATGACACCCCAAAACGAACAACAGTCATCGTGCTACCTTCTTTGAAATAAGTGTTATTAATATGCAATATAGGCATTTCTTCGGGAATAGATCAAATGCCTTTTAAGCCATTTTTCCTATCTTGTGCGAAGCCTATTTGATAAACGATAAAACAACTGGCCATGCTAAAACACTTCCTGATTGCGGCCTTCCTGGTTGTGGGCTGCAGCATTGCCTCCGCACAGCACGGAAAGGTAAGCGATGCACGAAAGATGCACAGCGAAATCCTGAATATGGACCGGCTATACGCCATCTACCTCCCCCCGGATTATGAAAGCTCGGATCGGAGTTACCCGGTTCTGTACCTGCTTCATGGCGCAGGGGATGACCAAAGTGGATGGGTACAGTTCGGTGAGGTCTTACACATTGCCGACAAGGCCATCAACGAGGGTAAAGCCACCCCGATGATTATCGTCATGCCCGATGCCAATACCGGAAACAGGGGCTATTTCAATGATCCGGAAAACAAATGGCGCTACGAAGACTTCTTCTTTGAAGAGTTTATGCCCTACATTGAGAAGACTTACAGAATCAGGGCCGAAAAACGCTACCGGGCTGTTGCCGGACTGTCGATGGGGGGAGGAGGCACACTGATGTACGCCCTGCACCACCCCGAATTGTTCTCTTCGGCCTGCCCGCTGAGTGCAAGCTGTGGCCCCCTGAACAGAGCCGATCTTGACCGGCGCCTGAAGTGGAACGGATGGGACAATGTACCCGCCAAAGCTGCAGAGGCCTGGTACCTGCAGCACAGCGCACTGGAGCTTGTAAATGCCATGCCCGAAGAGCATAAGAATGCTGTACGCTGGTTTATCGACTGCGGGGATGATGACTTTCTCTTTGAAGGAAATTCCCTGCTTCATATTGCCATGCGAAAGAATCGTATTCCCCATGAATTCAGAATCAGGGATGGGGCCCATAACTGGAGCTACTGGCGCGAATCCCTGCCTGTGGTTCTTTCCTTTGTCTCAGATGCTTTTCACCAACACTAAAAAACATGAAACCTACACCACTTATCCTCATCTTCATCGCCCTTCACAGCTGTATTCTGGCCTCAGCAGGCCCAAACCCGGGGGGTGATAAAAGAATCCCCGTGATTCTCGACAGCGATGCCAACAACGAACTCGACGATCAATTTGCTATTGCCTACATCCTCCTGAATGAGGCTGTGTTCGATGTCAGGGGGATCACCGTAAATGCCACCTTCAGCGGAGGCGGAATCGATCAGCATCTGAAAGAAGCCGGGAGAATCATGGAACTTTGTGGCTGGAAGGGAAAAGCTCCCCTGAAGCCGGGAGCCGGCAAAAGCTTTCCCGAGATTGTAGAAACCATCGACCAGCCCGGCTTCGATGGTGAGGCAGCCGTCGATTTCATCATTGAGGAAGCCCTCAAACCCCGTTCCTCTCCGCTGGTGTTCATTCCGGTCGGTAAGCTCACGAACATTGCGCTCGCTTTGAAGAAAGCCCCCGAAATTGCCAACAGACTAAGGGTGGTCTGGCTGGGTTCCAACTACCCGGAACCCGGAGAATACAACCAGATAAACGACACGACGGCACTAAACTTCATCCTGAACACAGAAGTTCCCTTCGAGATTGTTACCGTTCGCCCGGGTAAAGCCTCCGGAACCCATGCTGTGAAAATCCGCAGAAAAG
Organism: Bacteroidota bacterium; assembly: GCA_002748055.1. Lineage (GTDB taxonomy): Bacteria > Bacteroidota > Bacteroidia > Bacteroidales. Next base: position 9,391 of record PDRI01000068.1, read on the forward strand.
AGGTTTTCTTCAGGTTGCCGGGCCTTGGTCCCTACCAGGAAGAGGCTGTAATGGGCAGGCACGGAAATGCCTTTAACAGCTTTGGCGACTACGCCGTAGACCTGTTTCGAAACATTGAATACCTTGAGGAAGGCTGCTATCGCTCACTCTTTGATGTAGCCGCTGTAGCTATTGTAAAGGATGCTTCCTGGGCCTCGGTGGTCGAAATACCTGCCCCCATCCTGGTAAACGGGGAATGGGTCGAAAGGCCTTCGAACAAAAGAGAAATCAAGATCTGGGAATACTTCGACCGGGATGCCATTATTTCCGATTTCTTTGCCGTATTGGAAGCCAATACCGCACCTTAAAAAAACAGGCCTCACAAAAAAGCGCCCTTCCTGAGAGAGGGCGCTTTTTTTATGCAATAAGGCTGGTCCTTATCCGGCTGTCCAGCTGCCCGATAAGTGAATACCTCCCAGATGGTAAGACCAGGTGCCACTGCCATCGGCCTCCCATTCCATGTGATAGGACAGTTCATCCAGGGAATAGTAATCAATGCTGCCCGAACCGTCGGGATTGATCACGAAATTGTGTTGCAGGTAGTAGGTGTAATCCGGATCGGAAGAATCGTATTGCCAGGTATAACGATAGGTTCCGTCCTTCTCCTGCTTCCAGCTATACTTCCAGTAAAGATCTTCGTAGTCTGTCAGATCGTCATCGCCAATGAGCACCCAGTTGAAATTATAGACCACCTCGCCTTCACTTCCGTCAAGGCTCTCCCAGGCGTTGAGATAGTCTTTGGCCGGGCCGTCATTAAACTGAATGTCCATGCTCCAGTAACGCCTGCTCTTGTCTTCTTCGTAAGTCCAGATAAAGCTAAAGCTCTGCCCCAGATAGCTCCAGGTCCAGGTCCAGGTTTGCGATGAACCATTCTTAACAGACAATTTTGCATCCTCGGGGGGTAACATATTATCGATGAAGGACGACATATCCACAGCCGTCTCAATAAACTCCACACAATCCTCTGCATAAGAATCAGAAGCACTCTTCAGACCTGAGGGCAGTTTAGCCAGTACTTCTTCCGAATCAAAGCTCATGGGCTTGAATTCGGGCTCATCCTCCTCTTTCTTACATGCACCGACCAGCACCAGTAAAAGCATAAACCCAATTCCCTGAAAAAAGATATTTCGTTTCATTTCCTGTAAAATTTTGTTTTTGTTAGCTATCCAAAGTTAAACCGTTTCCCTACATCTGCCAACGATATCGCAGCTCTTAAAGTTTCTTTATGACATATTGCAGCTTCCAATCCCTAATATTTCATACATTTATGACTAACAACTGAACGCGAAAGACATGAAAAAAACTCCGGCCTTACTATGCCTTGCAACGCTTCTTATTGCTTGTCAAAGCGGACAAAGCGATAAGGATGCGGCCGAACTCATTGGTAAACACGATCTCGTACTGAACTCAGACATCATGACCCCGGAGGTGCTATGGTCATTTGGCCGCCTGGGCGATGTCCGGGTCAGCCCGGATGGCAGCCGCATCCTCTTTGGGGTAAGTTATTACAGCATAGAACAAAACCGGAGCAACCGGGAACTGTTTCTGATGAATGCAGATGGCAGCGATAAGCTACAACTAACCCACAGCACTGAAAATGAGTACAATGCGGTCTGGCACCCCGATGGAAAACGCATTGTCTATCTCTCAGCTGCATCGGGTGAGGTACAGGCCTGGTGCATGCAGTCCGACGGCAGCAACAAGCAACAAATCTCTGAAATTGAGGGAGGCATAAGCGGCCTTGTTTTTTCGCCCGATGGCAAGCATGTTTTGCTGACAAAAGAAATCAAAGTGGACCAAAGCACGGCCGATCGCTATCCCGATCTGCCCAAAGCCGATGGCCGGATTATCTCCGATCTGATGTACAGGCACTGGGACACCTGGGAGGATGGGGACTACAGCCACATTCATGTAGCTCCCTTCGATGGTGAACGCATCGGCAAAGCAAGGGACATCATGCCCGGTGAGGCCTGGGACAGCCCGCTTACACCCTTTGGGGGACTGGAAGAACTGGCCTGGTCGCCTGATGGCAGTGCAATTGCCTATACCTGCAAGAAACTAAAGGGCCTGGACTATACTCTCAGCACCGATTCGGACATTTACCTCTATAAACTGGAGGATGGCAGCACACAAAACCTGACGGAAGGCATGCCCGGCTATGACAAGGCCCCATTCTTTTCTCCCGATGGGAAGAAAATCTACTGGCTTAGCATGGAGCGGGCCGGATTCGAAGCCGACAAGGATCGCCTTTTCGAAATGAACCTGGATGACGGAAACAAGCGCTACCTCACAGCAGACTTTGACTACAGCCCCTCCGGACTCGTCTGGGCCGAGAATGGGCAGACCCTCTATTTTGTAGCCGGTGTACATGCAAGCTATCAAATCTTCCGAATGGATGTGGAAAGCGGGGACATCGTTGCACTTACCAAGGGGCAACACGATTACCATTCCGTAGCCCTTGCAGGCGACCGGCTGATTGCCACAAGGGTCGACATGTGCAAACCTCAGGAGATTTACAGTGTTGACCCAGGTAGCGGGGAGGCCACAGAACTGTCCTTCGAAAACAAACACCTGCTTGAGCAACTTACCATGCCGAGCGTTGAAAAGCGCTGGATTACGACCACCGACAGCCAAAAAATGCTGACCTGGATCGTTTATCCGCCCCATTTTGACCCCGCAAAAAGCTACCCGACACTGCTATACTGTGAAGGCGGTCCCCAATCCCCCCTAAGCCAGTTCTGGAGTTACAGGTGGAATTTCAGCCAGATGGCATCCAATGGCTACATTGTAGTCGCCCCCAACCGGCGGGGTGTATTGACCATGGGCCAGGAATGGACCGACCAGATTAGCAAGGACAACAGCGGGCAGGCAATGCAGGACCTCCTGAGGGCCATTGATGTAATGAAAAAAGAACCCTACATCGATGAAGACCGGCTCGGGGCCATCGGGGCCAGCTTCGGGGGCTTCTCCGTATTCTGGCTGGCCGGAAACCATCAGCAGCGCTTTAAGGCCTTCATTGCCCATTGTGGCGTCTTTAACTCGGAAATGGAATACATGACCACCGACGAGCTCTTCTTCGATAACTGGGAAAAGGGAGGTGCTCCCTGGGAAAAAAGCAATGCAGTAGCCCAGAAATCTTTCCAGGGCTCTCCCCACAACTTTGTAAAAAACTGGGACACCCCCATCCTGGTCATCCATGGCGAACACGACTACCGCATCCCCTACACCCAGGGTATGGCAGCCTTCAATTCGGCTCAGATGCTTGGGGTCCCCAGTAAATTCCTGTTTTTTCCCTCGGAAACCCACTGGGTGCTTTCACCCCAAAACGGCATCCTCTGGCAACGCGAGTTTAAATCCTGGCTCGACCAGTGGCTGAAAGACTAAAATGACCGGGCTGAAACATCTCCTACTCACAGGTGCCGGAGGTTTTCTGGGCAGCATAGCCCGTTACCTGGTTACCCGGCTTGGATCCCGAATCGACTATTTATCCCTTCCTTTCGGAACCCTTGTGGTAAACCTGCTCGGTAGTTTCGTCATTGGCATACTCATCGGGATTTCGGAAAAAAGTGATCTGATCCCCATAGAATGGCGATTGTTTCTCATGGTTGGCCTCTGTGGAGGCTTCACAACCTTTTCATCTTTTGCAGGTGAGAACTTAATGCTTCTGCGCTCGGCGCAGATCGGAAGTATGCTGTTATATACAGGTTTGAGCCTGATTCTTGGACTGGCCGCCGTATGGCTGGGCTATGCCTCGACCCGGCTGCTCGCCTGAAATGGTGTGAACGATGACAGAAAAAAGCAATAGCATATTAAAGATTCATGCGAGCACTACCGATAAAATCGGGAACAAACTACTCTACCAGTATGTCGTGGAAAAAGCGCAGGAAGCGGGCATTGCAGGAGCCACGGTCCAAAGGGGGATCATGGGCTACGGAAGCAGCTGTCGTATCAGCTCGTCGAAATTCTGGGAGCTCACCGAAAAGCTGCCCATCGTTATAGAACTCATCGACGAAAACGAAAAACTGGAGGCCTTTTACGAACACCTGAAACCCGACCTGGTGGGCATGCCGAAAGGCTGCCTGGTACTGCTCGAACCCATCCAAATCCTGCTCAACAAGAAAGGCATCTGAGGATGGGGCCTTCGGGCCGGAGACTAGTCCCCAAAGCTGGTTCCCAGGTTGCGGGCACTGAGAATCCAAGGATGGTCGGCCGGCACATAATTGACCCGGCCGGCACATTCGTTCATGGGCACTCCCTGGGTTTTTTCGCCCTTCACTGCCACCATTACACCAAATTGCTCATTCCGGATGTAGTCCACCGCCTCGGTACCCAGGCGGGTTGCCAGGATACGGTCTGCAGCTGAAGGTGTTCCGCCACGCTGAAGATGCCCAAGAATGGTAACGCGTGTCTCCAGGCCTGTAATCATCTGCAATTCCTCAGCCATCTGCATGGTCGATCCCCGATACCGGGCCTCCACAGCTTTAAGCTTGGCTTTGAGCTCGGAACGCTCCTTCCCCTTCGCTCCCTCCAGCTTTTTCTGAATCTCGCTCAGTTGCCTGTGGCCCTCAACGGTAATGGCTCCTTCGGCCACAGCCACGATACTGAAACGCTTCCCGCGGCTCACACGCTCGAGGATGCTATCAGCAAGCTTATCGATGGTATAAGGTATCTCGGGGAGCAGGATCGCATCCGCCCCACCGGCAAGTCCGGCTCCCAGGGCAAGCCATCCCACACGGTGCCCCATGATCTCAACGATGATCACCCGGTGGTGGCTCGAAGCCGTACTGTGCAAACGATCGATGGCATCTACGGCAATTCCAAGGGCCGTGTCGAAGCCAAAGGTTACGTCGGTGCCCACAATATCATTGTCTATGGTCTTGGGCAGGTGAATCACGTTCAACCCACACTGCGACAGATGGTAAGCATTCTTGAGGGTTCCGCCTCCTCCCAGGCACATGAGCACATCCAGATGGTGCTTATGATAGTTCTCAATGATCACATCTGTCATATCGACCTTCTTTCCACCCATGGGCATCTTATGCGGTTTGTCGCGACTAGTCCCCAGGATCGTGCCTCCCAGGGTCAGAATGCCGGAAAGCATTTGATCATCAAGCCGAACCGAGCGATTCTCCATCAGCCCCCTGAATCCATCCCTGAATCCAATGATCTGCATGGAATGGCTTCCGCTGGCTGTTTTCCCGATCCCCCTGATGGCGGCATTCAGACCCGGCGTATCCCCACCTGAAGTAAGCACTCCAATATGACCGCTTCTAAGTGATTTTTTCATAACTTACTTACTTGATATTTAGTACAAGTTAATCATTTCCCGGATGCAAACCAGTTTTCGCAGTACAGCTTTTTTCTTGATCGATTAAGTATTAACTTTATGTGTTATAAGAAAAGCCATCAATGAAGCAAATTCTCCTGGATTACTACCCCTCTGCTTCTCTGCTTATTGACAGAGACAAACAGATCGTTGTCGATGCCAATCAAAAGGCTTTGGACATGACAGGCTGGTCGTCCGATCAGCTGATTGGGAAGCCAAGCTCCGAAATTATCTCTGAGAAGTATATTAGTGCGAAAGATTTCGAAAGCATCCCATTCAAATTTGCAAATGGAGAAGAGGTAGAGCTTAGAGTACTGGTACAGGAACATCGTGCTGACGGACGCAGGTTTCTCAGCCTTTCCATGTTCAAACTGGACCGTCGCTTACTTGAATTTATGGAGGACAGTCGCGATGGGGTCCTGGTCAGCAGCATGGAATTCAAGATCGTAGATAGCAATTCCGCTTTTAGCGAAATCATCGGAATCCCCAGGGAGCAGCTCCACGGCCGTCACCTTGCAGAGCTCATCGAAATCCTCCTGGCTCAAAGTGAAACAACGTCCATTTTCAACGAATTGAAAGGGCTCATGGAAACCGGCAAAGCCGATCCCATTGAGGTGGAATACCAGGGCCGGAATATTAGTGTAGTCTCGGAAGTTTTTGAGAGCAAGAATTTGATCGTCTCCATTGTTCGTGACATCACCCGGGAAAAGCATGTACTTGCGCACGCCATTGAGAACGAAGAAAAGTATCGATTCCTGGCCGACGCAACAGTTGAAGGCATTGTGATCTATGAACAGGGAAATATTCTGTATGTGAATGAGTCGGCCCTGAGAATGTTAGAGATTTCGCTCGACGAGCACTTGAACCGGAATCTGATGGAGTTCATCGTGCACGAAAGTGACAAGGCTCACCTCCTGGCTAAAATGGAGGAAGAAAATGCTTCCTTTTACGACATCAGACTTCGAAGTGCTATGGGGAAGGAGTTTATCTCGGAGATCCATACCCGCCATCTTTTTCACAAAGGGAAACGGGTAAGGATCATTTCCATTCGGGACACCACCAAGACCTATGAACTTCGCGAACAGTTGAAAAAAAGCGAAGAAAGATACCGCACCGTTTTTCAAAATACAGGCACAGCCACCTGCCTGCTTGCCTCCAATGGCACCATTGTGCTGGCCAATACAAAATTTGCAGAACTTTCGGGCTATGCGATTCAGGAACTGGAAGGAAAGGTCAAGTGGATGCGTTTCGTGCACGAAAAAGACCTCGAACGCATGTTGGCCTACCACAAGCAAAGACGCATTTCGGATGTAGGTCTGCCAAAAGAATACCAGTTCCGCTTCATTCCAAGGTCCAAAGACATCCGTCATATCCACTTGCTGGTGGACATGATCCCCGGTACCGATATAAGCATCACTTCCTGCATTGACATCACCGACAATCTCAAGGCTGAAGAAGAACTGCAGGAAAGAGAGATGGACCTGCACCGGGCCATGAAAATCGGTAAGATGGGAAGCTGGAGCATTGATCTGAAAACGGGACTTGCCTACGGTTCGGATTTTACAAAGCAGCTCTACGGTTTTGATGACCACGATTTCATCAACATGGATGAGATTATTCAAGTTCCCCTTCCCGAATACAGGGAAGAAATGGAAAACAGTCTGATGGCCCTCATACGGAAAAACCAGGCCTATGATCTGGAATTCAAAATAAAAAACCGGAAAACCGGTCAAATCCGTGCTGTGAGGTCCATTGCTGAATTCAACAAGGAACAGATGATTGTCAACGGGGTTATCCAGGACATCACCGAAAAGAAAGAAGCCGAAACCCAGATCAGACAGCAGGACCAGTATCTGGCGAGTGTGTTCAGAGCGGCCCCGGCAGGCATAGGCGTGGTCCTGGGCCAGAACATCATACAGGTGAACGACCGATTATGTGAGATAACCGGCTATAGCAAAGAAGAATTGCTGAGAAATGGCAGCCGCATACTCTTCGAAGATGAACGCGAGTATCAAAGAGTCGAAATGGCCGGGAGGAATCAGATCCTCAAAAGCGGTACCGGAACGATAGAAACAGTCTGGAGAAGCAAGGAAGGAAAAACGAAAGAAATACTGCTTTCCACAACCCTGTTGGATGCGGAGAAACCAGATCTGGGGATCACCTTTACAGCCCTTGACATCACTCAGCGAAAAAAGGCGGAACGGGATCTGATTACAAAAAACAGGGAGTTACAGGTTTCCAAGAATAAGGCGGAAGAAAGCGACCGGCTAAAAACGGCCTTCCTGTCGAATATGAGTCATGAGATTCGGACCCCGATGAATGGCATACTTGGTTTTACCAGCCTCCTGAATAACCCCAGGCTCTCCGAAGAAGAATTTAAGAGCTACATCGACATTATCAGAGAGAGTGGTAATCGCCTTTTGAATACAGTCAATGACCTGATCGATATATCCAAGATTGAGACAGGTCAGATGCAAATACACTATCATACCATTAATGTCAACAGGCTCCTGGATGCAAACTTCCGCTTCTTCGAACCGGAAGCCAGAAAGAAAGGCATTGAACTCAGGTATGAAGCCCCGGATCAGGCTGAAGAAATCAACCTGGAGTCGGATAAAACGAAACTGGAATCCATTCTCTCGAACCTCTTGAAGAACGCCATCAAATTTACCGATACCGGGTATGTGAGTATGGGCTATAAGGTGGAAGGATCGGGCAATGAGAGGTGTGTTGTTTTTTGCATCAGTGATACCGGAGTGGGAATACCCAAGCACAGGCAAAAGGCGGTATTCAACCGTTTTGAACAGGCAGACGTTGAAGATCGAATGGCCAGAGAGGGTTCAGGCCTTGGGCTCGCTATTGCCAAAAGCTATGCCGAGATGCTCGACGGCTACCTCGAACTGGAATCCGAGCCTGGAAAAGGAAGCACCTTTTACCTCACAATCCCAGCCGAAGAAGAACCCCTTAAAATGCCTAAAGAGGAAAAAGACCAAGAAAATGACGACGCAATCAAGGAAACCGAGGCGATGCAAAAACTAAAGGTGATCATTGCAGAAGATGACGAGGCCTCTTTCCGGCATTTAAGCATCCTTATGAGGGAGTATGCCAGCGAAATACTGCATGCTTCAAACGGTGAAGAAGCCATTCTGCTCTTTCGTCAAAATCCCGACTGCGAGCTCATTCTGATGGATGTCAAAATGCCCAACCTAAACGGGCTTACTGCCACCAGTCGCATCAGGACCTTCAACCAGGATGTATACATCATTGCCCAGACTGCCTATGCCCTTGCCGGAGACAAGGAAGCCGCTCTTTCCGCAGGTTGCAACGACTATATCTCCAAACCCATTCACAGACAAACGCTTCACAAGAAAATCGAGAAGGCCTTAAAGCTGATCAGGCCCTGATGCAAGCCTGCAATGGCCATGGCCTCCCCTGCATTACCCGAGCTCATGAAGCCTTTCTGTATTGCACAGGCTGTGAAGCAAAACCAGAGTTAAAATGACCGGAATCGCTCACAAGAACATAGGATAGCCCGGTCTGACCAGGGACACGGGACCGGCATCTGCCCGGCCGAAAAAGGTCCAATCCATCCGCCTCCTTCCTGCATGAATACTGGCTAAACCGGAAACAGCCCTGCCAAAATGGAAGCGGAAATAAAGCCGATGAAAAAATAGCTATAAGATGGTATTGTAGTTCCAGGAGGGATGCCTTTATTTTGTTTACGAATGTCAATACTCCGAACAACCACCGGCAGAAAGCTCATTACCGGGCTGCTCATCGTCATGATGGGTGGACACCTGATCAATAAGGCCTTGTTCACCCACAGCCATTTGCTGCCGGATGGAAGTATTGTCACGCATGCCCACCCCTTTAACAAGGGAGCCGAAGCCGACCATAAGCATACCCACAGCCTTACCGACTTCCTGTTGCTCAGCCTGGTTGACAGAGGCGTCTTGCCCCTGTTTTCCATCGCCCTGGTCATCGTCACCCCTCCCCTGGAGCTCAGAAGGCCACAAATCCGGGCATGCCTGCAAATTGTTTACACCCCCGCCCCCGCTGGCAGGGCTCCCCCAATAATCTGATTAACAAAGCCTAAACCAGACCCTCTTTTACAGTTATAGACAATCCTTTCAGGACTTGTCCTGACCTTGTTGAATCCATATAAAACAGCTATAATGAATCATAAAAATCTACTTCTACTCGTATTTTGTGTGCTGATCAGCAGCACCCTCTCTGCTCAGAATGACCATGGAGGAAAAAGACAAAGAAATAAACTAACAGATGCCACCATTGTCGGAGATGTGCAATGCAATGGCGAACACGTGCCCTTTATTAACATTACCCTGGACGGGACCACCATCGGGACCACCACAGATGCCACCGGCCACTACCAGCTCAACCACCTGCCCATCGGAAGCTTCACGCTCAGGGTCAGTGGAATAGGCTACAAACCGGCAACCCAAACCATCCAAACAGTAGCGAACAAAACCCAGGAGTTCAAATTCGTCGTCGAAGAAGACGTGCTCCAGATGGAAGAAGTCGTGGTGAGTGCCGACCGAAACAAGACCAACAGAAAAGAAGCCCCGGTGGTTATTACAACAGTATCTCCCGTTCTTTTTACACAAACCCAGTCGCTCAATCTGGCCGAAGGGCTGTGTTTCACGCCCGGTGTCAGAACAGAGTGTAACTGTCAGAATTGCGGGTTCACCCAACTGCGTATGAATGGCCTTGATGGCCCTTATACCCAGATTCTGGTCAATAGCAGGCCTGTATTTTCGGGACTGGCAGGCGTATATGGTCTGGAGCTGATTCCTGCGAATATGATCGAACGCCTGGAGATTGTCCGGGGCGGTGGCTCAGCCCTGTTTGGAGGCAATGCCATTGCCGGTACGGTGAATGTGATCACAAAGGAATCAAAAACCAATTCCTTCAGCCTCGACGGCCGCTATGGCATGATTGGCCTGGGACATGAAGACAGCAACCCGGCAGCCGATGCACAATATAACATGAACGCCTCGGTAGTTTCGGACGACAACAAAACCGGAGCCTATATTTACAGTATGTTCCGCGACCGGGAATCCTTTGATGAGAACGGGGATGGCTACTCCGAGATGGTCAGCATGGAAAACACCACCTTTGGATTCAATGCCTTCCACAAGACCGGAACCAGGAGCAAACTCACCCTCGACGGCTATCGAATCAATGAATTCAGACGCGGTGGCAACAAGGAGGACTATCTTCCCCACGAGACAGATATCACCGAACAATTGGAGCATAATATTACCAGCGGAAGCCTGGCCTTCGATTGGTTCTCAAACGACAACTACGACAAGCTTACCCTCTTTATGGCTGCTCAGCAAGTCGATCGTGATTCCTACTATGGCGCCATGAAGGACCCCGATGCTTATGGAAAAACCGTCGATTTTTCCTCCTCTGCCGGTGGCCAGTATATCATCAATGCGGAACACTTCCTTTTTGCAGCCTCAACGACGGTCCTGGGAGTGGAAAACAACCACAACCACATCTTCGACCAGAAGCTGGGATCCGGAGGCAAGCCAAATTCCACGCTCACCAAGCAGTCGGCAAACACCCTGGGTGGCTTTGTTCAACAGGACTGGAAAGGAAGGAAAATCAATCTTTCAATGGGCCTGCGGGTCGACAATTACCAGATCAAGGATCTGGACGAAACTGAAGGAGTGGAGCATGCCGAATACCAAAATACCGTTTTTGTACCCAGGTTCTCTGTACTCTACAAGATTCAACCCAATCTGCGCTGGCGCATTGGTTACGGGAAAGGCTACCGTGCACCCCAGGTCTTCAACGAGGACCTTCACATTGAACTCATTACTGCCAAGCGGGTAATTCATCTGAACGATCCCGATCTCGTACAGGAAGTTTCCCATGCCTTCACCAGCTCGGTGAATGCAAACTTCGGTTTGGGAAATAGTGCACATGCCCTTCTTGCCGAAGGCTTCTACACCCGTCTTCAGAATCCCTTTGCCGATGAATACTACAAACTGGAAGGGGAGGACGACAGCTGGGCCAATATGCGGGTAAACGCAGAGGATGGAGCTTTTGTAGGTGGAATAAACCTGGAGCTCAGCTCCTACTGGTCGCCCCGACTCAGTTCCGAACTTGGCTTCACCTACCAAAAGAGCCGCTACGACTCTCCCCAGACCTGGGGTGAAGAAGAGAGCAGTACCAGCAGTGATTTCATCCGCACGCCCAACAGCTATGGCTATGCCAGTCTGGAGTTCGATCCGAAAGGCCCCCTCAAACTGAATATGAATCTGAACTATACAGGCAGTATGCTCGTGCCCCACTTTGGACTCGACCCTGCTACAACGGATCCGCTTGAACAGGCTGCACTTGCAAATGGCGAAGTGATTGCAGGCGAAAGACTGGAAGAATCGGAGCAGTTTTACATCCTTGATCTGCTGATCAGCTACGATATTCCGCTGAGCCGGGAATTTGATCTGCAAATCTATGCCGGCGTGAAAAACATCTTCGATCAGACCCAATCGGTTCACGATAAGGGGATGTTCCGTGATGCAGGATATATCTACGGACCCTGCATGCCCAGATCCCTTAACCTCGGGATTAAGGTCAACAACTTCTTCCATTAATGGTTTTGATTTCCAGCAAAAAAGGGGGCAGCCAGTTTGGCTGCCCCTTTTTGGTTCCGAAGTCTTGTATGTTTCCACGATCCATTTTCCCGGCGCATTAATGACCGGCAGTGCTTCATCCAGTCTCAGGGCATGGCATTCTTACAGGACTCAATGCGTGCGAACATCGCCACC
>PDRI01000069.1 GCA_002748055.1 Bacteroidota bacterium
AAAATTAACAATTCTACCGAATCAATAGACCTCCAGAACCTTCACCCGGTAGATCAGTACAACATTCCCCGGAATCCTGTCCCTGTCGCCAAAATTACCATGGCCCAGATGGGGAGGAATGAAAAACACGGCCTCAGCCCCTGCCCTGAGCTCCTGCAGCCCCTCTTCCACACCGGCCATAAGACCTCCCTGCCCGATGGTCGCGGTAACCGCTTCTTCGCCGGAAGCATAACAGAAGCTGCCATTGAGCTGCGAACACCTGTACTTGAACCGAACCCGGCTGCCATTCGCGATTCGCTTTCCCTTACCTACCCGTTCATGTACCACCCACAAACCAGAAGGGCTGGTAGTGGCCTGCCAGCCGGTACGCTCAAGGAAGGCCGCAATCTGGTCCTGATGGCGCATCCGGGCATACTGGTTTGCCCTCACAAACTGTTCCTGAACAGGGTCGGCTTCCTGCTGTCCGGCCACATCCTCCTGCACCGGAGGCCGGCAGGCCTGCAGTAGGAAAACAAAAAGGAGGATCCTATTGCTCCGAAAGGCTTTTCGCATAGTGTGGAAGTATGGATTCAAAACGGCGAACCGTCTCCTCAAGACTCTCGAAAGAATCGCCTCCTGCAGCATTGATGTGCCCACCACCGTTATAGTGTGCTGCGGCCAGTTCATTTACCGGAAAACGGCCCCTCGATCTGAAAGAGGCCTTGACCCGGTCCCTCTTTTCGATAAACAGCGCTGAAAAACGAATCCCCTTAATGGCAAAGGGGATGTTCACAAAACCTTCCGTATCGCCCTTTCGGTGCTTAAAGCGCCTAAGCTCTTCATCGCTCAGGCTGATATAAGCGGTATGGTACTGAGGAAGTACCACCAGCTTTTCTTGCATGCAATAGCCCTGCAGACGCATTCTGTCTTCTGAAAAAGCATCGTAAACCCGGCTGTAAATCTGGTCCTTATCGATGCCATAGTCCATTAGTTGACCAACAATCGTAAAAACCTCCCGATAGGAACTTCCATAGCTGAAATTCCCCGTATCGGTCATAATGGCCACATAGAGACAGGTCGCTATATCCCTGGTGATCACATCCCCGGAAAAGACTTCGCAAATGAATTCATACACCATCTCACCGGTCGACCCGCGCCACGGTTCCGATATCGTCAACTCGCAAAAGGATTTCGGGTCCTGGTGATGGTCGATCATCACACGCCGGGCATCAGATGCCTCGAGCAGTTTCGCCACCCCCTTCAAGCGCCCGGGATCGTTAAAATCGAGGCAAAAAATGAGGTCACAGCCTTCCAGGGCTGCAGCGGCCTTTTCCGCTTTATAGATGTAAGTGGTCGACATTTGAATACCCGGCAGCCAACGAAGGAAATCGGGCAGGCCGTCCGGAATAATCACATTCACTTCCCCCACCTGCTGCTGCAGGGCCATTCCAAGTGCAAGGCTAGAACCAATGGCATCCCCATCGGGATTGGCATGGGCCAGGATCGCGATCTTATCCGCCTCAGCGACCCATGTCCTCAGTCTTCCTATTTGTTCAGTGCTTAACATTCGGCCTGATTTGTTGAGGCAAAATTAAAAATTATTAATCCTGAGTAAGCAAAGCCGGATATTATTTGTTATTATGCAATAAAAACCCAAAGCAATGGCAGGAAATCTCACCTTTACAATTATCAAACCTCATGCCGTATCCAATGGCTACATTGGCCCCATCCTGAATAAGATCTATGAAGGAGGCTTCCGGATCTGTGCAATGAAAATGCTCTACCTTACAAAAGGGGAAGCCGAACGCTTTTATGAAGTGCATGAGAACAGGGAGTTTTACAAGGACCTTGTCGAGTTCATGACCTCCGGCCCCATCGTGGTGGCCATACTCGAAAAGAAAAACGCAGTGGAAGACTACAGAAAGCTGATCGGTGCAACTGATCCGGAAAAGGCTGAAGAAGGCACCATCCGAAAGATTTACGCCCAATCGATGCGTGCCAATGCCGTGCATGGGTCCGATTCAGACGAGAATGCCCAACTGGAAGCAAATTTCTTTTTCTCCGGTTTCGAGCGCTTCTAACAGGACCGCTGCAGGTGCTGCAGCCTCAGCGCAGGACTATATCGTCGATCACCTGCATTCCGGCTTCCTTGTTCAACCGTGAGACCAGGGTAGGCCTGATCATCTCCAATTCATTCCGGACCACCGAAGAATACAGCTCGACAAAGAGCTTTTTGTCGCGGATGTAGAGCTTCCTGGTTTTCTTCGCAATGGTAATTCCCAGCAATTCGGGCCAGGCCTTTTTGAGCCTGTATTCGGCCAGTCCCTGCTCCAGATGATGCGCTTTCACAAAGGCATCAAGGAGTGAATCTATGCGTTTAAAGTCCTTTCGTTCCATTACAACAACACTTTTTCCAGGTCTCCCGTAGGCTGTATCCGGTAGATCAGTCTTTCGGCCTGAATTTCTTCCAGTACATCCCTCATCCGCGACTCATTCGTATCACTGATAAAGATCTGGCCGAAGGTTTGCTCTGCAACCAGGCCAACGATCTGCCTTACTCTGCTGCTGTCGAATTTATCAAAAATATCATCCAGCAGCAGGACCGGACTAATGCCTGTAGTTTTTCTGATAAACTCGAACTCGGCAAGCTTCAGGGCCACTAAAAAGGTCTTTTGCTGCCCCTGCGAACCGGCTTTCTTCAACTTAAAGTCACCGAGCTGCATACCCAGATCATCCTTGTGCACCCCAAAACTGGTGTATTGCAAAAGCCTGTCCTTTTCCCTGCTCTGCCTGAGTCCTTCCTCAAAGCCAAGTCGATTGAGCTGACTCTCGTAGCTGAGTTCCACCTCTTCCTTGTTTTGGGAAACGCGCGCATAAAAGCTTGAAAAAACAGGCAGCAGTTCCTCCACGAAAGCCCTCCTCTCCTCGTAGACCCCACTGCCATAGCGAAGCAGTTGTTCATCCCAAAGCTCCAGCATGCTCTCATCAAAGCTGTGGCCGGATGCAAAATGCTTCAAGAGACGATTCCGTTGTGCCAGTGCCCTGTTATAGCCAATCAGCTTGTCGAGGTAGGCCTTGCTGTACTGCGAGATCACACCATCCAGAAAGCGACGGCGCTCCTCACTCCCCCCATTGATGAGTCCGGTATCCGCAGGAGAAATCATTACCAAAGGAATGAGTCCGATGTGTTCGGACAGCTTTTTATAGTCCTTTTTGTTCCTCCGAAACTGCTTCTTCTTTTGCCGGCTGATCCCACAATAGATGCGCTCCTCTTTTTCGAAGCGCTCAAACACACCCTGAAGGACAGCAAACTCGGCACCATGACGGATATTCTGGGAATCGACCGGATTGAAGTTGCTTTTACAAAGAGCGAGGTAGTGCACGGCATCCAGGATATTGGTCTTGCCTACCCCATTTTCGCCCACAAAGCAATTGATTTTACCCGACAGCGGAATATCTACCTGTTCGTAGTTCTTGAAATTGACAAGGGAAAGGGATTTCAATTGCATATGCAAAAATACGATTTTTGTGCCCCGCGAACCGCATTTCTCCGAAAAAGGATTACTTTTGCGGAAGTTTTTGAGAATCTAAAATTTGCGCTCAAATGGCGAAAAAAACAAATACCCGGCAAACCGACAAAAACCTCGAAGGAATAGAACAGGCTCTGACCCGTTCCGAACAATTCATTGAAGACAATCAGCGTACACTGACCTTCATACTGGTCGCCTTACTGGCAGTTCTCCTTGTTGCCGTCGGTGGCCATCGCTTTTACCTAAAGCCCAAGAACGAAAAAGCAGCAGCCGATATGTACTATGCCGAACGCTTTTTTGAGATCGATTCATTCAGCCTTGCACTGAACGGCTTTGGCACCTACCCCGGTTTCCTGAGCATCATGGAGGACTACAAAATGACGAAATCCGCCAAAATTGCGCACTACTACGCAGGGGTATGCTTTCACCAGCTTGGCGATCATGAAGCCGCCGTCGATTACCTTAGCAAGTACAAGACCAGCGACCTGCTGGTAGGCGCTGCCAAGTACGCCACACTGGGTGATGCCTACGTTGAACTCGGTGAATATGACAAAGCTCTAACGGCCTACAGGCATGGCGTTGATAAATACGAAAACAGCTTTTCCTCGCCCATTCTGCTGAAAAAAATGGGCATCGTCTATGAGGAAATAGAAGACCTTCATGCCGCACTTGAGACCTACAAGAGGATCGAATCGGAATTTCCCGAGACAACGGAGGGCCGTGAGATCAGGAAGTACATTGGAAGGGTCGAAGCAAAGCTTGAACAATAGCGATGGCCTCCAGCCTGAGAAATTTGTCGGAGCATGATCCGGCCAGGGTGCCCTCCGGAGCCGATATCAAGATTGGTATTTGTGTCTCGGAATGGAACGAGGAGGTCACAGCGGCCTTGCTTGAGGGCTGCCTGACTACCCTGAAAAGGCATGGCGTAAAGGCGGAGAATATAGGGATAAAGGCTGTGCCCGGCAGTTTTGAGCTCCCCTACGGGGCGCGGGTTGTGGCCGAAGAGTATTCCCCTGCAGCCGTAATTTGTCTGGGCTGTGTAATCCGGGGAGACACCCCGCACTTCGATTACATCTGTCAGGGCGTAACCAAGGGCATCACCGAGCTCAATCTCGACTACGACATCCCCTTCGTCTTTGGTATTCTGACCACCGAGAATCTTCAGCAGGCGCTTGATCGCTGCGGCGGAAAGCATGGCAACAAAGGTGACGAAGCTGCGGTTACGGCGCTCAAAATGGCCCGGCTGCGCGAAAACTAATCTATCGCTTCCCCTAACCCCCTGTCACCTTCTTTCTGACAGCGGCACCTGCCAAACAAACAAGCCAAAACCGGCCGGCCCATAGCCATGGGAAAGCCGGATCCATGCGGCCCAAAACGAAACGGACTAAGGGTGGCCGGCCTGAAAAAGTGCCGGCCCAAAACCTTTTCTACCTCCGCTTTGCCTTTGCGGCCTGTTGCTGCTGCTTTTGAATCTCTTCCAGCCGCCGTGCCAGTCCCGACTTCCTGGCGGGTTTGGCCTTCTTCGAATTCAGGCGCTTCAGAATGGCCTCTTCATCGACGAACTGCTTAAATATCACATTCTGCAGAATGGTGATCAGGTTGGCCAGGAAGTAGTAGTAAGTCAGACCGGCCGAGAAATTGTTCAGGATGAGCATGAACATAATCGGCATAATGTACATCATGGTCTTCATACCCGGCATAGAACTGCTCCCGGCGTTGGCCTGGTTGCTCCAGCGCA
This sequence comes from Bacteroidota bacterium, assembly GCA_002748055.1. GTDB lineage: Bacteria > Bacteroidota > Bacteroidia > Bacteroidales. The sequence continues at coordinate 5,248 of PDRI01000069.1, forward strand.
TCGAGATCAGGGTCGTAACCGTCATCAGAATGGTAAAGAGGCTCACATGGTCGCCATACATGGGAATACTGAAAGGCAGATCCAGAATGGAGTCATAGGTGGACAGGTCGTGGGCCCACAGGAAGCTCTGCTGACGCAATTGAATCGAGGTTGGGAAGAAGCGGAACATGGCATAAAGAATCGGGAACTGCAGCAGCATGGGCAAACAGCCTCCCATGGGATTTGCTCCTGCACGCTTGTACAGGTCCATGGTCGCCTGCTGCTTCTTCATGGCATCTTCCTGTTTAGGGTACTTCTTACTGATCTCGTCCACCTGCGGCTTCAACACCCGCATTACAGCCTGCGATTTAAAGGACCGGTAGGTCAGGGGGAAGAGTGCGATCTTGATAATAAGGGTAAGAAGCAGGATGATGATTCCATAGTTGGCGATCCGGCGGTTCAAAAAGTTGAAAATCGGAATCACAACATAGGCATTGATCCAGCGAATCAATGAGCCTCCTACGGTTACCACATCTTCCAGGTCTTCATCCCCATAGCTCTTCAGGCTGGTAAAATTGTTGGGGCCAAAATACAATTGCATTCCGATGAGTTGATCGCCGCTCCGGTCGTAGGGCATGTCAATCGACGAGCTATAGCGCCTCACATAAGGGCCATCATCGAAGCGCTGTTGTTTCAGGAAGGCTCCGTTGAAATACTGGTCGGCCATAATGATGGTCGAGAAGAACTGGTGACTAAAGGCCACCCATTTAATTCTGGTATTCTCGGTCACCTCCTGAAATTCGCTCCTGGAACGGGCTTTAAAGTTTTCAACATCCCCCTCAAAAAACTTATAATAGAGCGTGGTGTAGGTGGCCTCGTTCTGGAAACCCTTTTCCAGAGAGGGTGCATAGAAGTCCATATCAAACTGCATGCGGTCGGTTCTGTACTTGTCCAGGCCCTTCAGGCGAATGTCGAAATCGAGCATGTAGTCCCCGTCGAAAAGCCTGTAGATATAGGCAATACTTGTCGCCTCATCAATATCCATCTGCATGGTCAGCTCCTGGAAATTCCTGCCCTGCTCATCACTTCCTGTTCTGAGCCGGGGCTCAAAGTACAGCGATCCGGTATTAATCCCCCTGTTGTCGGCAAAAAACTGCAAAGCAAAAATGGTAGAATCCCCATCGATAAGATAGACCGGTAAGGAATCGTGGGTTTGGTAGTCCTTCAGTTCGACGGTATAGGGCCGTCCCCCCAATGTGGAAAAACTGATCTTCAGTTCATCATTCTCCAGGACAAGCTTTTCCTCTGCACCCACAGCTGCTGCAGCAAAATTGCCCAGCTCTTCGTTCATCCGCCGGATGGAGGCCGAATCTCCGGCCTCTGCATTGGCCTCTGCAGCGGCCTTCTTTGCCTGCATCAACTCAGCAGCCCTGGCCTCCTCCACCCTGGCAATCGAATCCAGACGCTGGCGTTCTGCCATCTGGGCCTCGCGCTGGGGTTTCGTAAATATGCTGTAGCCCACAAGAATAGCACCAATTAGCACCAGCCCTACGATCGTATTCCTATCCATAAGTATGTACTTAGCTTAAATCTGGCACAAAAGTAAAAGTTTAGCCTGGAAGTCAATGAATTTTCGGCTAAAATAGCATAGAAACGAGCCGGCAATAAAGGGAGCGGATTAGCTTTTCTGTTTACCCTCAGATGCTGCACGGACAAAAGACACAAAAAGTGGGTGCGGGTTCAGAACGGTCGAACGATATTCCGGATGAAACTGGGTACCCACAAACCAGGGATGATCTTTTAATTCCATGATCTCCACCAATCCACTTTCCGGATTGATCCCGGTGGGGACCAGGCCCGCCTCCCGGAAAACTTCCAGATAGTCGTTGTTGAATTCGTAGCGATGCCTGTGGCGTTCCCTAATCATTTCACTGCCGTAAGCCTTTTGCACACGCGATCCCTTTTTAAGGGCACAGGCATATCCACCCAGCCTCATGGTTCCCCCCTTTTCTGTCACCCCTTTCTGCTCCTCCATCAGATCAATAACCGGATGTTTCGACATATTGGTCATTTCGGTAGAATGTGCATCGGCATATCCCAGAACATTCCGGGCAAACTCAATGACGGCACATTGAAGCCCAAGACAGATGCCAAAGAAGGGCACCTTGTGCGTGCGCGCATAATTGACAGCGGCAATCTTCCCATCGATCCCGCGGTCGCCAAAACCGGGAGCCACCAGAATGCCGTCATATCCGGACAATTTCTCTTCCAGCTTGTCCACGATCATTTCTGAATGCAGGCAGTCGACCCTGACATTAACCCCATTCACGGAACCGGCATGAATAAGCGACTCCAGAATGGACTTATAGGAATCGTGAAGCTCCACATACTTACCCACCAGCGCAACATTCACTTCTTTTCCGGGGGCCTTCAGCTTCCCCACAAAAGACCTCCAACCCGCGAGGGCCGGTGCTTCACCTATCTCCATCTTCAGGTTCTTGAGCACAATCCGGTCGAGCCCCTCCTCCTGCATCAGTAGCGGGACCTCATAAATCGTGGACACATCAATCGACTGAATAACTGCATCCAGTTCAACGTTACAAAACAGGGCAACCTTTTTCCTGATATCCCGGGTTAGTTCATGCTCGGTTCTGAGAACCAGGACATCGGGCTGAATCCCGTTTTCCAGCAATACCTTCACCGAGTGCTGGGTAGGTTTGGTCTTCAGCTCGCCCGAAGCCGAGAGATAGGGCACCAGGGTAAGATGGAGAAACACCGTATTCTCCACGCCCAGATCCCAGCGCAACTGCCGGACAGCCTCCACATAGGGCAGGGATTCGATGTCGCCAACCGTACCTCCAATTTCTGTAATGATAATGTCGTAATCGCCACTTCGCCCCAGATGGGTAACGCTGCGCTTAATCTCGTCTGTGATATGGGGAATCACCTGCACGGTCTTTCCCAGATAGTCGCCCCGTCGCTCTTTGTTGATAACCGACTGGTAAATCCTGCCCGTGGTTACATTGTTGGCCTGCGAGGTCCGGATATCCAAAAAGCGCTCGTAGTGACCGAGGTCGAGATCGGTTTCTGCTCCATCGTCCGTGACATAGCATTCGCCATGCTCATAGGGGTTGAGGGTGCCCGGATCCACATTAATGTAGGGATCCAGCTTCTGAATGGTCACCCTGAATCCCCTGGCCTGTAACAGCCTTCCGAGGGAAGCAGAAATAATACCTTTACCAAGAGAGGAGGTCACTCCACCCGTCACAAACACATACTTCATAGTGGAAAAACTCAGCGATTAAAACTCCGTAAAAGTAAGATTTAATTTGCATTTTCCATGTCATCCAGAATCCGGATCTTCTGCTCGAGAAGTTTAATCCGTTCATGGGCATCGGCAATCTTTTCATGGAAGGCTGCAATGGTTTCATTGGAACTGTCCGACTGCTTGAAGAAACCTATATTGTTCTCCCAGACAGCAATTTCACTCTTTAGCTGCTGGAGCTTGTTGCTCAGCTTATCACGCTCGAAATTCATCTTCATGCCCGAGCGGGGTGCATGCTGAATACCCCTCACCCTGTTTTTGAAACGATAGGCGCTCCTTTCATTTTCACTGAGTCCCATCCGCTCGAGAAGCCGGTCGCTTGCCTTTCGAAACTGCTCCTTAACGGCCTCCTTCATTTTTCCCGGCACAAAGCCTATGGCGGAATAGCGTTCCTGAAACTGCTCAAGTGCTTCAATGTTCTGCTTCCGGTCGTCCACCAGCTCATAAGCATCCATTTCAGCGATAAGTGCTTCTTTGGCCTTCAGGTTTTCCTCAAAGGAGCTGTCGTCGCCCTGGAAAAACTTAGTTTTCCGATCGAAGAAAGCGTCACAGGCTGCCCTGAAACGTTTCCAGAGTTTATCCGAATCCTTTCTGGGAACCGGCCCGATTTCCTTCCACTGTTTCTGCAAACGAATCAATTCATTCGTTGTGGTCCTCCAATCCTCACTGTCCTTGAGCGCCTCGGCTTTTTCGGCAATCACGACTTTCTTTTCGAGGTTTGCCTTCTGCTCCTCATGAGCTTCTGCATAGTACTTTGCCTTGTTATTGAAGAAGAGGTCGCAAGCCTTTCTGAAGCGGGCATAGATGGCATTGTTATCCTTCTTCGGCGCGTATCCTATGCCCTTCCAGGACTTCTGCAGGGCAAGCACCTCTTTGGTCTTCTCCGACCAGGCGCGATGAGAGGAAAACTCCTCACCCGCAATGCCTTCAAGTTGTTCGCAGAGAAGCTCCTTCTTCTGCAGGTTTTCCACCTGCGACTCCCGCATCTGCACATGGTATTGCTGATGCCTTTTATTAATCAGCGAACTTGCTTTCTTAAAACGCTCCCAGATTTCATCCCTCTGCTCCCGGGGAACAGGCCCAATCTCACGCCAACGCGCATGGTACTTTTGCAGGGTCCTGAATGCCTGTACTGCATTTCCTTCTTCAGCCAGGGCCTCGGTCTTTTCACAGAGCTGGTTTTTCAATTCGAGGTTCTTTTTCAAATCGAGGGCCCGAAGCTCACGGTTGATCCTGACGTAGTCGTTGAACTTATCGACAAAATAATTGTAGGAATTCCACAAGTCCTTTACATTCTGCTGAGGCACTTGTCCTGTTGCAAACCATTGTTGCTGAAGGTCTTTAAACCTTCTGAAGGTGGTTTCAAACTTATCCTGGCCTTCCATCAGGCCCCTGAATTCCTGAAGAATAGCCTGTTTCTTCCGGAGGTTGTCCTGCTTGCTTTTTTCTAGTTGTTTGCTGTATTCGGCCCGCAAGGAACGGTATTTCCCCATGAGTTCCTTTACTTCCGCTTCAAGCGGATCGGGCTGCGGATGAAAGTCTTCGATGCTTCCCCCTTCCTCCAGAAAGGCCTGTTTTTTTTCTTCTACAATGGCCCTCCGCTTGTCTTCAAAGGCCTGTTTGATCTCCTCCACATCGCGGCGCATGTTGGCCTTACCGGGATGGTCCAGCTTTTCACGCAACAACTTCACCAGATCCTCCTTGCTGAGGAGGGAAAAATTAACCCTGGCTTCTTCTTTTGTTTCCTTGTTTTCGGTATCTGAAAGGCCCTCTTCCGGCAGCTCTTCTCCGGCTGCATCGGCCCCGACGACTGCATCTTCGTCCCCGGATGCTTCAACCGCTGCTCCGGCTTCAGCTCCCACTGCTTCGACCGCTGCTTCGGCCCCGACAACTCCATCTTCAGCCCCGGCTGCTTCGACCGCTGCTTCATCTTCAGCTATTGCTTCGGCTTCCGCGGAAGCCTGCTGTTCCAGGGCTTCTTCCTTCACCTCGGCATGATCAACGTGATCGTCATAGGAGGCATTTTTTTGTTCTTCTTCACGATCATCTACAAGCCGGCCATCGGCACTGCTCTCGGCTTTTACAGGGTTTTCAGGGGAATGATCGAGCGGGTTTCGGGAAGGGTTTTCTTGCTGTTCTTTCATAACAGGTAGAGGATTAAGGTGCGCGCGTCCTTCCAAATTACTCATTTTTCGAATACCTGCCTCTATTTTGCCATAAAATCTATGCTATCTTCGCAGAAAAGAAGAGTCCATGCGCATAGACATCATCTCGGTGCTTCCTTCCCTCCTCAAGGGCCCGCTCGACCATTCCATCGTAAAACGGGCCAGGGACAAGGGACTGGTCGAAATAGTCGTTCACGACCTCCGGGATTTCTCCCCCGACAAGCACAGGCGGGTCGACGACTATGCCTTTGGTGGCGAAGCAGGCATGGTTATGTGCATAGAACCCATTCACAGGGCCATTGAGAAGCTGTGTCAGGAGCGCGAATACGATGAGATAATCTATACTTCTCCCGACGGAAAAGCCTTCAACCAGGGAACCGCCAATCGCTTGGCAATGGCCGAAAACCTCATCATACTCTGCGGGCATTACAAGGGCATAGACCAGCGCATCAGGGATCACCTCATTACCAATGAATACTCCATTGGCGACTATGTACTAACCGGTGGCGAACTGGCTGCTGCGGTGATGACCGACAGCATTGTCCGGCTCTTGCCGGGAGCCATCTCGGACGAGTGCTCGGCACTTTCGGACAGCTTCCAGGATGGCCTGTTGGCCCCGCCTGTTTATACCCGGCCGGCCGACTATCATGGCTGGCGGGTTCCCGACATCCTGCTTTCCGGCCATGCAGCCAGGATTGCCGACTGGAAGCAGGAAATTGCACTTGAACGAACCAGGAGACTTCGTCCCGATTTGCTTTCAGGGGACTAGCTTTATAAGCCCTCCCGTCTGCACAGCCCGGCATAGTCGCAATAGCGACAGGCCTGAGTGCTCTCTACGGGACCGAAAGGAACTGTTGGATCAAATATCGACACAAGGGTTTTGGTAAGGGATTCCAGAAATTTTTCCTCCAGCTCGCGAAAATCATGAACCTGCACCGCATTCCTGCCTTTCCCCTCCTTCAGAAGCGGATCGTAGCTCGCTCCGAATAAATCGCCCACCACATAAAGCCCGGGCGCAATGGCCTCACCCGGATAGTCTTCCCCTGCCAGCCAGCAATAGAGCAGAGTCTGCATAGCCGCCTTGTTTCTGGTGGCCGAATCCTGTTCAAAAAGCGACGAAACATCCTTAAAGCCCGTTTTTGCCTTCCCGGTTTTGTAATCAATCACACGCAAAATCCCTCCGGTTCTGTCGATGCGGTCGATCGTGCCATAAATTCTGACCGGAAACTCGCCTCCGGGAAGCTCCAGCCCGATCCGGCGCTCCACTGTATGCTCCAGGGCTAAGATCCTGAATGGGGCCCTGCCTGTATCATGCTCGATAATCTTTTGGATGTAACGAAGCATTACCTTGAATATAAGCCGGTTTCTTCCTTCAATCCGGGCATTCTTCCTGCCTTTGAAATGCAAATCAATAAAACAGGCGCGCAGGGACTTTTCGGGCAGATCCGAGTCCTTCAACTGATGCAGGGCTTCAGCTGTAATCACACCCTGCTCGTCTTTCAACCCATCGTATAGCTGCTTCATGGCATCGTGTACAAGGGTCCCGAACCCCTGTGCATCCAGCTCCTCCTTCACATCCCTGGCCTCACCAATCCCCGCCAGATAACGCAGATAGAATTTCAGCCGGCAATCAAGGTAGGTATTGATGGCCGACGGGGAAAGCATGCGGGCATCCTCCCCCCCGTCGCGATAGCGCTCGAGCTTTTGGACAAGCCGCTCACTGTGTCCAAACGACAGCCCGGGGGCAAAGGCCGCCTTCAACTTCATTCCGGGACGTTCGACCTGAAGGCCGTGCCGGTAGAAGAGCTGATGCAGATAGCGGCTCATCTCCCCTGAGTGGAGTCCCTCATTTTTCCCGTTAAAAAGCAGATCGACCCTTTCGGCCCGCTGCAACAAACGCTTGAAATAATAGGCATAGATGGCCTCCCTGTCCTCCCTCGAAGGCATTCCAAATGCCAGGCGTAAAGCATAGGGAACATAGCTCTGGGGCGCAGAACGGCCGGGCATGATGTCGTCATTCATCGACAGCACAATCAGGTGCCTGAAGTCGAGCAGCCGGGTTTCAAGAATCCCCATCAGCTGCAAGCCCTGCAGAGGCTCCCCCTCAAAGGGAATCCGCAGCCCGGACAGCATCTTCCTGACCAGATTGAACTGCATTTGCAAAGTTAGCCGGGATACCGGTTCCGGCAAAACAAGCAGCTGATTCAGGTGCACAATGAGCTGGAGAACAGAGGCCCGATCGAGGGCTGTAGCCTGCTCACTTTCCGACGACTTCATGGAGGAAAGACAGCGTTGCACAACCTCCTTCAGATAGGATACGCCGTTGTCCCTGTCGCCGAGTGCCCTGAAGATGTATTCAAGGCCGCTTCCCTCAAAGATGCTTCCCGACAGCAGGACAAGGTTCTCATCTGCCATCCTCTTTAGAATCGCCCTCCCCTTTGCGGGATCATCGAGCAGAAAGGGAAGGTAAAAATGGCGCAGGATGTTTTCAACATCGGCATAGTAAAACAGGGGCCCTTCCGAATCGGCCTGCCTGGTGTTAAGCTGGAGCTGAATAAGGCCATCGATCAGGCCAAAGGCCGCACTTGACCGCAGAGGATACCCCATGGTCACATTCACCTCCAGTTCTTCGCCGGGAAGTGACATCAATACGGGCATCAGGAGATCCTCATCGCAGAGCACTATGGCCGTATCCGTGCAATCCCTCTCTGCCGACCAGGCCCCTTCTCCGAGCAGGCGGGGCAGGAACTTGGCCTGCAACACATCGCCCGGCAACTCGATAAGCCTGATCTGCTTCTCCTTCGAAAGTCCCTGAAAATCATCTCCAAGCTCCTCGGGCTTAAATGCTTGCAGGTTTTTTCGCAGAAACCGGCCTGCTTCATCCCCCTCATCCCCGCAATACTGCAGGTCATAGTCCCAAAAAAAGCGGGCACCATGCTCCTTCAGGTAGCTGAACAAACGCTGTTCGGCGGCATTGAGGGCATTAAACCCGGCAAGCACAAAGCCCCTCTCAGGCCGAATTTTAGCGGAAAAGCTTTCGAGCCCTTCGGCAAGCGCACGGTACTGCATGCCCGGATAGGCAAGCCCCTTGCTTTCAAGTTCGTCTCTGAGCGCCTGATAGAGCTGAGGAAGCAGGGTCCAGATCTCCAGGAACCTGGTTTTCTCCCGGGTCTCGTCACCCTCCAGAAAGCTGCCCCAGAACTGCCTGATAAAAGCAATCTGCCGCTCATCCAGACCGGCCGTCGGCTCTTCAATCTCCCGCAAATCCACAATATTGCGGAAGAGAGCTCCCGCATCGACCAGGTACTTATCGATTTCGTCAAAGTCGCGAAGCATGATTTCGGCCCAGAAATAAAAGGTCTCAAGCGGTTCCGGGTTTGTGGCACGGGCTTCATAGAGGCGGTAGAGGGTGAAAACCAGTTCAACTTCGGGAGGACGCCGGAATGGACTCAGCTCATCGATGAACTCGTCCACCGAACAAATATCCGGCATCCAGCCTGTTTTCTTCATTTCTTCAGCCAGATGCCTGCGCAGAAAGACACCCGCACGGCGGTTTGGAATCAAAATTTTCATGCCGGACAGGGTCTCTGCCTCAAACCGGGCCAGATAAGCAGCAATGGATTTCAGGAAGGGTCTCACAGGCTTGCTGGTTTAAAGTGTTTCCCCTGAAAACTGTCCCTTTCCGCGAGCAGGGCCTCGAAGCGTTTGAGCACCACATCATAGCGCAAGCCCCATCCCTTAAGCAGGGCCTTGCCGGGATTCACCTCCCCGGCAATTCTTTCCACCACAAAGTGAGGGTTCAGGTGCTCCAGCACATTCACCATGAGGTTGAGATAGCGATCCAGTGGAAGCTCCGGAAAATCGGCCGGATGCTGCAGATAGTCCTCTTCCATGGCTGTGCCCCTGATGATTTGCAACTGGTGGAATTTAAGGCTGTGTAAGGGCCATCTGGCCAGCTCCCCGATGCTCTGCATAAGCTCTTTCTCGCCTTCCTTTGGCAGGCCAATGATGAGGTGGGCCCCTACCCGGATTCCCCTGGCCGAAGTGGCATACACGGCAGCCCTGGATGCACGCACATCATGTCCCCTGTTCATGCGTTTCAGGCTGGAATCGTGCAGCGATTCGAGACCGTATTCAAGCACGAGATAGGTTTCACGGGAAAGGATTTCCAGGTAGTCGAGCAGGGCCTCATCCACACAATCGGGCCTGGTGCCTATGACGATTCCGACTATGCCCGGAACAGCCAGGGCTTCTTCGTAGAGGCCCCTGAGCCTGTCGAGCGGTGCATAGGTGTTGCTAAAGGACTGAAAATAGGCCAGAAAATGCTTTGCCTTCCGATAACGCCTGCGGTGGAAGTCTATGCCTCTGAGCAATTGTTCCCCAACCGGCATGACCGGGTCGTTGTAGGACGGAGTAAAGGCCGTGTTGTCGCAATACGTGCATCCTCCATAGCCCTTGCTGCCATCCCTGTTTGGACAGCTGAAGCCTGCATTCACGCTTACCTTCTGAACCCGCCCGCCAAAGTGCTTTTTGAAGTATGCACTGTAGGCATTGAACCTCCGATCTGTTCCCCAGGGATAGGCCATCAGCTAAGCTCCTCAATTTTATGCAAGCCGGGGTACCAGAGGCAGCCCTGCACATGCGAATGTCCCATACTCTTAAGTAAATGAATATACTGCCTCAATTGCGCTTCGTGCGCTGCCTTCTCCTTCCCGAACTTGTAGTCCACCACCACAAGCCGATCGGCTGCTATCATCACCCTGTCGGGACGGTACGAGCTTCCCCCGGCCACTATGGTTCTTTCGGTGTAAACCTGCCAGCCCGATTGGCGATCGAACCACTCGGGTTTCTCATCCATCATTTCCGAAATCCGGGCATAAAGCTCATTCCATTCATCCTTATCGATCAGGCCCTGCTGATAATAGCGATCCAACACCGGCTCGAGGTCCTCCCTGACATCTATGGCCGCAAAAAGCTGATGCATCATGCTTCCATAGGCCTGTTCCCTGCCCTCGTCCCCGGAGGGATCCATGAAATAGGCATCGCTGCGCAGGCGAATAGCGGGGAGCTGATGAACAGGCCGCAGTGGGTGGCTGTTGATATGCGCTTCTTCTTGCCTGGTATTCCCTCTGCTGTACACAGGAAGACCACCAATCCGAATCTTCCCTTCTTCCTGATAGTTCGAGAGCGGATCCAGGGAAGGTCCCCTTTCGGGAACCTCCTGCAGGAGCTCCTGAAACAGATCGGCGACGCTCTTGAGTTCATTTGAATTCCTTCGAGGCATGGCAGCGTACAAAAGCGAACGGGCCCTGGTAAAAGCGACATAGAGCAGATTCAGGTTATCCATATAGCCCTGAACCCGCTCCCTGAAATAGTCCTCAGCGAATTTACTGTCCTTCAATGCGTCTCCATAAGCTAAAGGCAGGCAGGGCAGGCCTGTAAAAGGGGTTCCTTCTGTGCTGCACCAAAGGAGATTCGACTTTTGGCCAGTTGTACTGATCTCCCAGTTACAAAAGGGCAAGAGCAGGGCCTCAAATTCCAGCCCCTTGGCCTTGTGGATGGTCAGAATGCGAATGGCATCAGCCTCTTCTCCCGCGACAATACTGTGTGATGTGCCGTGCTGCTCCCAGTAGTGAAGAAAACGGTGAATCGTATAGTGGTCGCGCCTTCCCAAATCCAGAATCAGATCCAGAAAGGCTTGTAAATAAGGCAGATCCTGTGTACGTTGATGGAGGCTAAAGAGCTGAATCAGGCTTTCGGACAGTTCATACAGGGGAAGTTGTCTGTATTCGGCTTTCAATTTGCCGAATTCCTCTGGCAAAAAGCGGGCTGGTTCATTATCGGCATCAAGCAGGCTTTCCTGGTCAACATCCCGAATGCACTCCAGGGAAAAGAGCAGGTTTTTCAGCCGGGCATTGTTTAATCTGTCACCGGGCCGCTGCAGATAGGCCATGCCTGCCACCAGCAGGCAGACAGCATCATTTGCGGCAAGTAAAAGCGACTGGTTCGAGATAAAGGGGTAAGCAGCATTCGGTTTTTTTGCCTCTGCTTCGAGCAGGCTGCGGGCCACAAGGCTTCCCTCCTTCCGGTCCCTGACCAGAATGGCGATCTCACCGGGTAAAACCCCGCAGGACATCACCTCGTCTACCCATTCCGGAATGCGGGAGAGGGCCTGCTCGGTGAAAGTCTGCTCCTCCTCTTCTTCGATCAAATCAATATGAACCAGGCCTCCCTCGTAGTCCTCGTTCCGACCGGGCCTCAGTTGCTGAACCGCATCTGCATAGGCAAGGAGAATGGATCTCCCGGGATTTTGCTTTTTTTTAGGGGACTGAATCAGATCGGCTGCTTCCTCAGCTATCTTTAAGGCAAGCCTGCGGGGGGCCAGCTGAAACACGGTATTGTTGAAACGCACCAGCATCTCCCTGCTTCGATAGTTCCTTTCGAGGGTATGACTGTGGCGTTCCTGGTGCCTGAAATCCGGCAACAATTCCTTCCCCAGTATCTTCCAGTCGGAATTCCGCCAGCGGAAGATCGACTGCTTAAGGTCGCCCACCACGAGCGAAAACTCTCCCGCAGCAAGGGCATTGTCGAGCAGGGCTTTAAGATTCTCGTATTGAAACCTGGAGGTATCCTGAAACTCATCCAGCATGAGCCGGGTATAGCGGTTGCCTGTGCGTTCAAACACGAAGGGCAGCTGGTTCGACCCGATAATGCCCTTCAGAAAACGGCTGGCATCGGACAGTAAAAACAGGTTCTTTTCCTTTGTGTATTCCTGAATCGCACGCTGCAAATCCTCCAGTATGCCCAGACTGTAAAAGTGTTTCCTGATCAGGCCTGTACTGTTCAGCAAAACCTGCGCATCGTACAAATCCCGGTACAGGGGCATCAACTTATCCCTGCAAAAGGCCTGTATCGAAGCATCTGCCCCCTTTTTTAACCACTTGTCTTCCGAAAAAAGACCCTCCTTTCTGCTACTCGTAAAACCGATCTCTCTGCCTTCTGCAGCATCCTGGAAAAGGGAGGCGGGCGACTTCGAAGCCCCTTTGAAGGATGTCGGCTCCAGGCCCTCTTCAGTCATGCGCGAGAGCGCCTCCCGGCCAATCCGGCCCATTTCTTTCACCCCCTCCTCCCTGATCCGTTTAAGCTTCTCCCCAAAAGCGCGTAGATGCGCTCTGGAGAGTGAGGACATGTTGCCATCCGGAAAACGCATCTGAAAGCTCTCCTGAAACAACTGGCGCCCGAGGGCTGCCAGTTCGTGCCGGAAATTCCAGTTCTGCGACCATTCGAGCTTCTCCTCGGCAAAACGGACCAGCCAATTCTCCAGTTCCGAATCCTGATCCAGCTTTCTGAACATGCCCTCAATGGCCAGGTCCAGAACCCTGTCGTTGTCCATTTCCAGGTTATAGCCGGGCTGGATGCCGATTTCCCGCACAAAAGCCCTGATAACCGATTGAAAGAAACGATCGATGGTCCCCACTGAAAAGGCCCCGTAATCATTGAGTATGGCCTGCAAAAGGCCCGCCGAAGCCCTTGCAATTTCCTCAGGCTTCTGCCCGGTCAGCTCCTCCAGCTTCTTCATAGTACCCGACTCGGTACCCGGAATCCAGGCCGACAAATCATGGAGCTGGCTAAGCACACGCTGCTTCATCTCCCCGGCAGCCTTATTGGTGAAGGTGATCGCAAGTATATGCCTGTATGCCTGTGGATTAAGGAGCAATTGCTCCAGGTAGCGCAGGCTCAGTTCATGGGTTTTTCCCGAACCTGCAGAGGCCCTGTAAACATGAAGCGGAGACATCCTGTAAAGATAAGATAAATCGAGCCGCAGAAAATAGCTACTTTTGCAGCAAAAGCAAATCGAAGTGGCAAAACGTGTAGTCCTGGGACTCTCGGGCGGGGTCGATTCCAGTGTTGCCGGTCACCTGCTCAAGCAGGAAGGATATGAGGTAATTGGCCTGTTCATGATCAACTGGCACGACAAAACCGGCGTGCTGGAAGGGGATTGTCCCTGGGACGAGGACGTGATTTTTGCCGAGCTGGTGGCCAGAAAACTGGGCATTGACTTTCATGTGGTAGATCTGAGCGAGAGCTATGGAAAACGGGTAATCGACTATATGTTTGCCGAATATGAAAAAGGCCGCACCCCCAATCCCGATGTCCTGTGCAACAGAGAGATCAAATTTGATGCCTTCCTGGAGGCCGCCCGGGTTTATAAGCCCGACTTTGTGGCCACCGGGCACTATTGCCGGAAAAGCGTTTCAGAGAGCCCAAACGGCCCGGTTTACCATCTGCTTGCAGGTGCCGATCCCAACAAGGACCAGAGCTACTTCCTGTGCCAATTGTCGCAGGAACAGCTTGCCCCTGCCCTCTTTCCGATAGGCGAACTGCTAAAGCCGGAGGTCAGGGAAATAGCCCGATCCCTGGGCCTGGCTTCTGCCGAAAAGAAGGACTCTCAGGGCATCTGTTTTGTTGGGAAGGTCCGCCTGCCCGTTTTCCTCCAGCAAAAGCTCAGGGCCCGTGAAGGAAATATTTTTGAGATTCCGGCCGATTTTCCAGCCTATCGCCTGGAAAAGAGGGAAGGCGACAAACTCCCCGAACGTTGCCGACCCTGGAAATACGACAAGGCCGACGGCCAGTGGGTGGGGAAACACCAGGGGGCCCATTTCTTCACCCCGGGACAGCGCAAGGGCCTGCAGGTGGGCGGCAAGGCCGAACCGCTTTTTGTCATTGGGACCGATGTCACAAAGAACCGGATTTATGTGGGACAGGGACAGCGCCATCCCGGGCTCTACCGGCCAGGACTGAAGGTTTCGGATGAAGACCTGAACTGGCTCCTCGCCGATTGTCGTTTGCAGGCGGGGGAGAAGGGGGAGTATATGGTCCGGATTCGCTATCGGCAAGCCTTGCAGAAGGCCACCCTGCACCAAAGAGAAGACGGACTGTACATTCTTTTTAACGAGCCCCAACGGGGCATTGCCGCAGGACAGTTTGCCGCCTGGTACAGGGGCGATGAACTGGTGGGATCGGGTGTTATTGAAGCCTGATCAGTGCTTATGCAAACCACATTCTTTTTGGCCCTCTTCTTCCCACCACCAACGACCGGCCCTTATGTCCTCATCGGGCTCTATTGCACGGGTGCAGGGTTCACAGCCCACACTTGGATATCCCTTATCATGCAGTAGGTTATAGGGCACTTTGTGTTCCATGATATAGGCCCTGACCTCCTTCTCGGTCCAGTTAATCAGGGGGTTTATCTTCACGAGGCCATTGTTGGCATCCCACTCCACCAGCTTGCTGTAAAAGCGGGACACAGACTGGTCTTTTCGCAGTCCGCAGATCCATGCCAGGCGGCCTTCAAAAGCCCTGGCCAGCTGAGCCACCTTTCGCACCCTGCAACAGCGTTTTCTGTTTTCGATACTGTCGTAGAAGAGGTTGATCCCCTGTTCGGCCACCATCTCTTCGACCTTTGCGGCCTCAGGAAAATAGCTAAGCATCCGAATGCCATAAAACTTGTTCGTCCTGTCGATCAGCTCGTAGGTCTCGGGAAAGAGGCGCCCGGTATCCAGGGTAAAGACGGTCGTTTCGGGCCGGATCTTCATCACCATGTCGGTCAGCACCTGGTCTTCCATGCCCAAACTGGTCGACAGAACCAAACGATCGCCAAAGTGGCCGATGAAATGGCGCAGGACCGCCATGGCATCCTTCCCGTCCAGCTCTTTGTTCCATTGGTCTATTTGCAGCTCAATCTCTGTATTCGCTTCTTTCATGACTGTTTTTATTACGAGTAGGCCTCCAGACGCCCCAGATCTGCCCAGTCATCAGCATCGTGACGAAAGGTCGTAATCCGATAATTTTTAGCCAGTTCAAGCAGAAGGGGCATGATTGGAAACACCTCTTCCCCGGGCATCAGCTTAAAAATGGCCGGATTCATCACCTGTATGGCACTGTAGGCAATGGGCCTGAGGCCCCTGGAATCGGAGCAGGCCAGTATCTCATCTCCGTTGCGATTGTCGCGCCACCCCTTCAGGCAACCGCTCTCATCAAGCAGCAAACTCCTGGAGGTTGAACGCTCCTTCACGGCCAAAGTGACCAATCCGCCTTCCTGCAGATGATAGTGCCAGAGCCGGTCCAGGTCGATGCTGCTCAGAATATCGACATTGTAAACCAGAAAGGGCCCCTTCTCCAGAAAAGGGGCCGCCCTTTTCAGGCCTCCCCCCGTATCGAGCAGGAGATCCTCCTCATGGGATACTGTGATATGCACCCCCTCCCAGTTGCCCGATTCGATATAGGCAATGAGCTGATCGGCAAAATGGTGCACGTTGATTACGATCTCACGAAAACCATAGGATGAAAGGCAGGCTATCACATGGTCGATCAGCGGCCTGCCCTGCCATTCGACCAGCGCCTTTGGCTTGTTGTTTGTCAGCGGCCTCAACCGGGTACCCAGGCCGGCAGCCAGAATCATTGCCCGCTTATTCTCGTGGCCTTGCAACACCATTTTTCCTTAGGGGATTTCAAATAACACCTCCGGCAATAGAACCTTGCAGGGCCAGCCTTCACTCTGTCTGCAAGTTCATCCATATCTTTACACAGTTTCTTCGACATATTGGCAATCTATGCCCCAATAACAAAGGAAGTGCTGCTTTGTTTAGAA
>PDRI01000070.1 GCA_002748055.1 Bacteroidota bacterium
CTATGATGGGCACCGGCCCAGTATTTCGCCTCTAAAATCCGACGACAACTGGCATTGATCGTTGCCTCCCGGATTTCGCCACGCTTGAGGGCCCGTTTTATGGCTGTCACCGCAGCAGGCACATTCGATGGCATCAAAAGAATATCATTCCCCGCCTTCACAGCTTCAAGCGCGCGTGAACCATCTGCAGGCAATGCCGACAGGCTACGCATGTTCAGGGCATCGGTCACAACCAGGCCCCTAAACTCTAGTTTGTCCCTCAACACCCCCCTGATGATCGAGGCAGACATGGAACTGGCTCGTCCCGGATCTGCTTCCATCGCCGGCACCTCCAGATGGCCACTCATAATCCCTGTTATCCCTGCCTTAATAGCTTCCCTGAAAGGCCTGAGCTCAACAGAATCGAGATGAACAGGGGCATGGTCAATCCTGGGAAGAGCATGATGGGAGTCCGTTTCCGTATCCCCATGACCCGGGAAATGCTTGGCAGCAACCAAAATGTGCTGGTCCTGCATACCCCGCACAAGTGCCACCACCTTTTTTGAAACCCCGGAAGGGTCGGAACCGAAGGAACGGGTGTGAATCACCGGATTCAGCGGATTGTTGTTCACATCTGCCACAGGAGCCAGATTCATGTGAACCCCAAGGCGCTTCATTTGCCTGGCCATGTCACGGCCCATCCTGTAGATGGCCGCATCCCCGCCAAGGGCCCCCAGAATCATCTGAGGTGGATAGGTCACACAACTGTCGAGCCGCATACCCAGCCCGTTTTCCGCGTCCATGGCTATCAAAAGGGGAACATCGGCAAGCGACTGAAGCCGGTTGCTCAGATTCGCCTGTTTTACCGGGTTGCCCTGAAAAAAGATCAGTCCCCCAATCCCTTCTTTGCTTACCAGACGTTCGAGCTGTTTTACATTAACATCGCCCTGCCTGGAATAAGCGGCCACCATTATCATTTGAGAAATCCGTTGCTCCAGGTTGAGGCCGGCCATAACCGAATCGACCCATTCCACTCCTGAACCCAGGAATGGGGGGTCCTCGGGATAGCCCCTGTCCGCGCTCAAAGAGGCAGGTGCAAAAGAATAAATACTGATCAGTGTGAGTAGAGAAAGAGCTGCAATAATACGTTTAGGCATACATCAGGGGATTTAAGCAATTAGAACCGAAGTTTGTGTGCAATCGTCTCAGGAACAGCATCCTTATGCACCAGGAAGAAAATGGTTTTTCCCTTTATGTAGGTGCCCGATACATAGTGATACCCCTTGTAAATGTGATTCGCACTACCCCATGAATTCTTCACCCGGTAGAACTTCTTTCCATCCTGATCGGTGGCCCAACCCGTGATGTGCATCAGGTGATCATCTGTTGTCTGGTAGTTGTCAAAGGCCATCTGCCGGCTTTCCTGGTCTATCTCTCGCTCCTTCTTTCTTACCGAGAAATCATAAAACAAAGCCTTTTGCTCACGCTCCGAGAGTTCGTCCCAACGCGCACGCTCCAAACCACTCAGGGCTTCAATCTCGGTTGCAGGCAAAAGTGCCAGCCCGTTTTTCCAGTCATAGCCCTTCTCTCCGACATCCGCATCCCAACAAACCGTATAGCCCCCCTCAAGGGCTGCATCAAGTACGGCCATCATTTCCTCCAGCGGCACATTGTAGATCGAAGACCAGAGCCAATTGTCGGGAATCTCCAGGGCAAAACTGCTGTAGAAGGGATGATGGGTAAAGGAGCCTATGGCCACATAGTCATCGGGATCAAGCCCGAGCTCATCGGCAAATCCCGCGGCGTCATAAGTCCTGGCATTGTATTCGAAAGAAGCGGGCACTTCACCCAGATAGGCATCGAGAATACCATTCAGGCCCTGCTCCCAGACCGGACTCAGCTTCCTGTTCGGGTTCCTTATCAGCTGGTCGACATAGCCCTTCAAAACAGCATCCATCTCGCCATGAACAGCGAGCGAATCACCCATGGTAAGGCCACTGTATGCAGATTCGGGCATGGCCCCGTCATTCCTGAGGGTGTGTAAGACATCCATGGCCAGACCGCCCGATCCAAATGTTAGTTGGCCATGCATTCTGACAAACTTTTCGGCCTTCTTTTCGTAAGCCTTGCGCACAAAATACATCTCCGACAGATCGTATTCACCTTTCCCAAGCCGAAGAAGCTCTGCTTCCAGAAAACTGGTGGTGGCAAAACTCCAACATGTCCCCGATCGATGCTGATCCTTGACAGAGGTCGCGGGTAGTTCCTTTTGGATGGTAAAAACATAGCCCTGGTTCTTGCCTTTCTTTTTCTTCTGGCCGAAAACCAGGCTTACAGATACCGAAAGCAGGACCGCCAGAAAAAGCGTCCTGCATGCATATTGTCTCATGGAATCGAAGTATTTGTTAGATCAGCTCAAAGTACTAAAAATGTACGACTACATCGTTACCCGGTTCAAAAACTCATGAACATGTTCTGCATAGGTCCGGGAAACCGGAATGCGAATCTCCTCGGCCTGAAAATCCATGTAGATATATAGATTGGTGCTGAGTAACTTGACCAGTTTAATGTTCTCAAAATTCACCATAAATGAGCGGTGGCAGCGCTGAATCAGGGTTCCTTCCAGTTCCTTCTCGAGCCTCTTCATGGTATTCCTGAGCATGATTTTCTTCAGTTTACCCTGCTCGTTGATATGAATTGTGACGTAGTTATCTGTCGACTCTATAAAAAGGATGTCACAGGATTTGATCGAGAACCTGAGCTTGCCCGTTTCGTCCCGAAAGGATACCATCCGGCGTTCACGGTATTCTATCGAAGCATTCAGGGACATATGTTCAAGCCTGACCCGCTTGTCTTTTAAACTAAGATAGAGCCAGGAAATGCTGTAAGGGATGGCCAGGACAAAAGCGGTGATCAGCAGGAGCCCCATGAAACGATCGATCAGATCAGCACCGGATTTCAGAAACAGGAGATCGACCGTCAGATAGGTGATGGTGAGCAGAACGAGCTCCATCAGATTCCAGATGCCAAACCAAAGGTAAGAGATCCTGAACTTTGCAGCCAGCCTTACAAATATGAGCTTGCTGAGCAAGACAACCAGCATGCCGAAAAGGATGAAGACACTTGAATAAAAGAAGAATTCGATCCGGCCTACCTCGAACCAGTGGGAGGCATTGAAGGGCGAGTAGATGTTAATAAAAACCAGGGCAAAGAGCGAAACAAACATGACCTGTGTAATGGCCGTAGGCCTGTCTTTCAGGTAGTCCGGGATTTTATTAAAAACAATCTTTAGATTCGCCCTCATACGGAGGCACAATATACACTTTCCCTTTTGATTAATGGGCTCCCCCTTTCGCAATTCCGAGGATTTTGAGCTCGGTACGCCGATTCATGGACCGTCCTTCAGGGCTGTTGTTATCTGCCACGGGCACACTATCGGCATAACCACGGGCACTCAGGCGATCGGCCGAAATTCCTTCAGAAATCAGGTGGTTGACCACAGCCATGGCCCGCTGTTCGGAAAGGGGCTGATTGTGTGCCTTCGTGCCGGTATTGTCGGTATGCCCCCCGATTTCGACCCGGATCCCCGGATTCAGTTCAAGGAAGCTCCTGATCTTCTTCAACTCGGCCAGGGATGAGGGGAGCAGCTCATGGGAGTCTGTATCAAAGAAAATGTTGTTCAGAACCACTGCCCTTCCAGGCTCAACCTTGTCCAGGGGAATATCCCGCCTGAAGGGATCGGTCCGGGCATGCTCCCCGCTAAACCTAAAATGAGCCGAGTAAAAAAGGTATCCTTCGGCCGAAACATTGAGTGCATAGTCCCGCTCAGTAGGCAGGGGAAAGAGGAAATCCCCTTCGCCTTCTGCGGAAACCATTTCCATCACTGTCGCCCCGCTCTCAAGATCGATCAACTGAATCACTGCGGGCACCCCTCTCATTGTACGGGCATCAAAGGTACGGCCCGTCATATAGGAAACCAGCACAGGCCTCAGCTTTACCGGTAACTCAAAGGTATAGATATCGGTATCCTTTCCACTTTCCCGATCCGAAGCAAAATAGGCCCTGTCGCCCCTGGCACTGACCGAAAGCCCAATCTCATTGGCATAAGTATTGATTGGATATCCCAGATTTTCAGGGCACGACCAGCCATCCCCGACCCTTCGACTGAGAAATATGTCTCCAGCCCCCATCCCGGGCCATCCGGAAGAAGAAAAATAGAGGCTTTGCTGATCGGGATGCATGAAAGGCGATTGCTCCACACCGGAGGTATTTACTGAGTCCCCCAGGTTTACAGGAGCGGACCAGTACATGCCCTCCTTTTCACTCATCCAGATGTCGTAGCCTCCCTTGCCTCCGGGACGGTCCGAAGCAAAGTACAATCTGCGGCCATCGGCCGAAATCGTCGGATGCTTTTCGGAATACCTGCTGTTTACCGGTGCACCAATATTGGCCGGAGCACTCCAGCGACCATTCATCCGGCGCGAAACATAGATGTCGCATTTCCCCTTCCCATCGCGCCGGTTGCAAGCCGTAAAATACAATAGCCTGCCATCAGCCGTGAGGCTGTGGGCTCCTTCATTGTCGAGTGAATTCAGTGGCTTTCCTGCATTTCTGCGAACATCCCATTCCCCTCCGCTCTTTTTTGCATAGAAAAAATCCTCGTGCAGATTCCGGGGATCCATCCCCTTTTCGGGCACCCTGGGCAACATCACGGTGTACATCAGGTGCTGTTCATCGAGAGAGAGCACAGGCCAGTATTCATTGTAGTGCGAGTTGATCGCGGGCCCCAGGTTTTCCGGCCTGAAGCTTACGGGATTCGCCATGGCTTTAAGCGCAAAATCGCATTTCCCGAGCATGCTCTCGGCCATGTCCCTGCGCCTGGTCCGGCCTGAAGGCAGGCCCAGATAATGCCTTAAAAGTGATTGACACTGCGTGTAGTGGCCCAGCTCCAGATGGAGGCCGGCAAGGATGCGATAGCCCTCCGGGTTCCCCACGGAATCGATCTCAAGACTCACACTGAAATAGCCAATGGCATCTTCTGTCCTCCCCTGGTCATAGCAGATTTGAGACAGCAACTGGTAGGCCTCGATAAACGCTCCGTCGGCTTTCAGTGCCTCAATCAGGTAGGCTTCGGCCCGCTCATTATCCCCCACCTGTATATAACTACGTGCCTCATTAAAACGCTTTATGGCCCTCTTCGAACTGGTGCTCAGTTCCTGGGCCTGAAGTCCGGAAGCACTTAAAAAAAAGAAGG
The DNA here is from genome assembly GCA_002748055.1 of Bacteroidota bacterium. GTDB lineage: Bacteria > Bacteroidota > Bacteroidia > Bacteroidales. Next base: position 5,234 of record PDRI01000070.1, read on the forward strand.
GGAAGAACAGGGGAAACAGAAATCTGGAATACTTCATGAATCTGGCTTTTCGCCACAAGTTAAGGAATATGCAGGTATTTATGGGCCTGAATTGAAACCATCCATTTTGGATTTGCCATTACATAGGCGGTAATCAGCGGGATCATGGCCTCCCTCCTGCTCCACTCGGGTTGCAGATAGCAGAAGCACTTCTCTCCAACCAGGGAAGCATGCTCCTCGGCCCTCCTAAAATCGGCCTCATCATGAATGATAACCTTCAGCTCATCTGCCAGTTGGTGTATATTCCCAACCGGTGCCGCACCCTCCTTCGGAGACAAACAAATCCAGTCCCAACAGCCACTTAGGGGATAGGCTCCACTTGTTTCCAGGAAGGTACCGATTCCATGCGCCTTCAGGGATTGGGTCAATGGCCCCATGTTCACCATCAAAGGCTCACCCCCGGTTACCACCACATCTTTTACCGGCTGTTCGAGTACATGGTCTATGATCTGCCCAAAGGGTACAAGGGGATGAAGATCCGGATTCCAGGCAAACTTGGTATCGCACCAGGCACAGCCCACGTCACAGCCCCCAATGCGTATGAAATAAGCGGCTTTCCCGGTGTGATAACCCTCACCCTGCACCGTGTAAAATTCCTCCACAAGCGGAAGCATTTTCCCACCCTCAAATACGTCCTTCTGCACACTCATTAGTCTGTGCTATTCCTGAATAAGCTGCAAAGATAGGGAAATACCCGCAAAGGGGCATTTATCAATGCCGGCCCGCAGACCGGAGCATAAGCCGGAATAATTGCTGCTTGTGGAAGGCCCTTTCGGCCGAAACATAGCAACGCCCTTCAGCATCATAGGCGATGCCCTCGACCTGCCTTCCCAGCTTCAAGGGATAGACTCTTGCCCTTCCCCCCGCTTCAATCTGATAAGGGTGAGCACCATACCTGTATACAGCCACCACGGGCATATAGTGCTTATAGCCAAGCAGCACGACCTCCTGCTTTTCCCGGTTAATGTCAGCTCCGGTCACCAAGAAATCCACCTCGTAGCGGGTTCTGCGTTTCAGGTGGTAAAGCCCCGGCTTTATGGGAAGGCTGTAAACCGAACTGCCCTGCTTCACCCAGTCCTTGCTAAAAAGGTAAAGAGAATCACCACAGGCCAGAAGGGCTTCGCAATCGTGGGAGGAGAGCCCTGAAGCGTTTTGCCGGCGGGGTTCATCGTAATGCAGCCGGATGACACCCTCCGGAGCAAGCATTGATATGGCTCCATCCCCGCCCTCCCTGGCCAAAGCAGATCGGGGAAACATGTAGATATCGAGGGTATCCCTGCGCTGATAATTGTTCCCCACATCGGCCACAAAAACGTAGCATTCATTGGCCGCAATGGATTCCCAATCATGATTTTGGGCCTTCTGCAGAAGCAGTCTTTGATGCAATTGGCCATTGTTCATCTCACAGGCATAGAGTACCGGCTCGCCCCCGCTGTCATTAAAGCTCCAGATTAGCCCATCCTGCACAAGCAAGCCACTGGTCTCCATGATTGAATCACTGAGTACAAGCTGCTTTTTGAGTGAACCCGGAAGCGGATAAGACCCCGGAGCCTCGTAAAAGCGGTAGCTGCAGCCTGCGAAAAGGGAGGAAAGAAGGAAAAGCAGGAGTCCATGCTTCCACCCTTGATATCCTGGGGACCCGGCATTCATAAGGCTTAAAACGGAGAATTGAAATAACAGGAAAGAGCCAATTCAGCGATCTGGTTCTGGGAGGCCAGAAAGGTACCGTCGATATCGTAGCGAAAAACATTGCTCAGTCCGTAATTCACCCTTCCCTCCAACTGAACCCGGCCAAAAACGAACTGCCTGGAAAGGCCAATCCCTCCGCTCAGCCCATACTCTCCGGGGCTGTCTGCCTCCTGGTGCGGATAGAGGGCAAGTTCATCGGGAGGCATACCCGACTCCTCCACAGAAAGCAAAAAAGAAACATAAGGCCCAAGATTAAAAAACATCCTTGTTTTGCGCTTTCCAAAGTAAAAGTGCGATAAAACCGGAAGCTGCAGATAGGTCAGGCGCTGCATATACTGCTTTCCATTCACCGGAGGCTCACTCCAGCCGGCCTGCAGGTAATTCAATTCGATACCAATGCCCAGATACTGCTGTTCGATATGCCGAAAAGCAAGCCCGGCAAAAAAGCCCGACGTCAGACGCTGGTCCAGGGAAGGGCTAAAACCAACCCTGCTTACATTCGCCCCGCCTCTGATACCAAAGCTGGTTTCCCTGGAAAAGGAAGGAAGCTCCCGAACCTTTTCAACCCCCTGCCCGGTATCCGGATTCGAGGCATCCTGCGAAAAGAGCGACAAAGTGCCAAGGAAGAAAAACACAGAAAAAGAAAAGAGGGCCGGTCTCATCCCGCCAAAGTTAGAAAGAATAAATCATTGGGCCTTCATCATGCAGAAGCAGAATTTCCTAAATTCGTTGCGGGCAGCATGCCCGCCCATTCACTCAAATATAATTTCGTATGCAAGCCATTAAAACCGCTATTTGCTCCTACGGAATGTCGGGACTGGTATTCCATGGGCCCTTGCTGGAGGTACTGCCCGGGTTTAGGGTCGAAAAGATTCTGGAAAGATCGAAAACCAATTCTGCGGGAAAGCATCCGGGCGCAGTCATCGTGAGAAGCTATGCGGAAATTCTGGACGATCCCGGAATCGAACTCGTGGTGGTTAACACGCCCGACCATTTGCACACGGAGATGTGCAGAGGGGCCCTTGAAGCCGGTAAGCACGTGGTGGTCGAAAAGCCTTTTACCCTGAGGGCTGAAGAAGCTGAATCCTTAATCGAATTAGCCAGGGAAAAAGGATTAGTGCTGTCTGTATTCCAGAATCGCCGTTGGGATGGTGACTTTATGACAGTTAAGGAGATTATTGAAAAAGGCCTGCTGGGAAGGTTGGTCGAATTCGAATCTCATTTCGACCGCTATCGCAACTATATCAAACCCTCCTGGAAGGATCAGTCGACCGGCACCGGCACCCTCTACAACCTGGGTTCGCACCTTATCGACCAGGCCCTGCAGCTGTTTGGCTTACCGGATTACCTCTATTGCGATGTGCGAATGTTAAGAGACGGTGCCCTGACCGATGACAGCTATGACCTCTTCCTCCATTATCCCGATGTAAAATGCCTGCTCCGATCGAGCTACCTGGTCCGGAAAGCGGGCCCGCGCTTCATTCTGCACGGTGTGGAAGGCAGCTACCGCAAATGGGGAGTGGACCCCCAGGAAGCAAGCCTGAACGCGGGGCAGATACCAGGCGGGCCATCCTGGGGAATGGCTACAGAAGATGCCCCCTCACACATGCTCACCAACTTCAGGGGCGAACATATTGAGGGCCCCTATCCCACTTTAGCAGGCGACTACCTGGCATACTACCGAAACATCTTTTCTGCCATCAGGCAGGGAGCTGAACTGGCCGTTCACCCGGAGGAGTCTCTGGACGTGATCAGGGTCATTGAAGCTGCTTACCAAAGCGCGCGGGAATCCAGAGTGGTAAGGCTGGACTAAGGGCAAAACGGCCAGGGTTTTTACCTGCCTGAATCGTATATACACCTCAATATAAAGGACCTGACAGAAGTGCGAAGGGGGCTTTTCGAAGCGTAAATACACCTTCTTCGATTGCGGTTTTTACGCAGTCCGGGAGTCTCAGTCTGCGCTAAAAATCCGGAAACGGCCAAGGCCCCACTTTTGCAGCCGGTACTTAAAAGAGGTGGCAATGACACCTAGTCCGTAAATCGAAGAGCGTTTAAAGTTGATCGAAGAAGCCTCTTCGAAGTAACGGGTCGGACAGGTAATTTCGGCAATTTCGTAACCTGCAAAAAAGATCTGGGCCAGCATCTGGTTGTCAAAGACAAAATCGTTTGAGTTGAGTTGATAGTTGATTCCCCTGAGGACTTCGGCAGAAAATGCGCGGTAGCCCGTGTGATATTCCGACAGTTTCTGTCCCATCATGATGTTCTGGCCAAGAGTAAGCATGCGATTGGCAAGGTATTTATAAGGGGGCATTCCGCCTTTTATGGCCCCCTTACCCAAAATGCGGGACCCCAGCACCACCTGGTACACATCGTTGGCGATAAGGTAACACATAGAATGAATCAGACGGGGGGTGTACTGATAGTCGGGGTGCAACATAACGACAATATCGGCCCCAAGTTCAAGGGCCTTATTGTAGCAGCTTTTCTGATTCCCCCCGTAGCCCAGGTTCTCTTTATGCCTGACAATGTGCTTAATGCCGAGCTCCTTAGCTACTGCTACAGTTTCATCATTGCTGAGATCATCAACAAGAATCACATGATCCACAATGTCGAAAGGAATCTCCCGATAGGTCTGTTCAAGCGTCAGGGCTGCATTATAGGCGGGCAAAACGACTGCCACACATTTATTTTCGATCATCTTTGAGTCTTGCGCGTTTTACAGTAAAAACAAATCCGTTCTGTTCATAAAGCACCTCAAGTTGCGGATAGCGCTCCAGGTAAGCCTCCTTTTTGTTAATCTTGATCACAAAATAGGCATCCCGATCAAGTGGCCTGGCAAGCAGCTGCTCTACACTGTCATCATCGCCTTCCGGACCGGGTTGCTTATCAAAGTAAAAGAGCTGGGCATAACTTTTAAACCCAAGGGTATTCACGTAAACCTCCTGGCCCCTCAGGCCTTTGTAAAACTTAATTGCCGCACGCTGACTGTAGCCCTCGATGCGATCGGTAAACAGGTACATCGAAGAGACCACAAACAGCAGGCTCACGATGTGCAAAACCAGCATACCCGAAGGATTTCTCCGAAGAATCTGTACGGCCGAATAAGCCAAACCAAGCAAGAGGAACACCCCTATCACCCATTCTGTTCCACTCCAGTGTACACGGGCCTCCAGGGCCGCCCTGGCAAAGCTGTCGAGAAAGGAAAAATCCTTTGCCAACAGCCAGTCTGTATTCATTGCCGCCAGCGTCAGCCCAATGCTGAGTGCTGCATAGGCGATCCCAATCAATAGAATCAGCACCACCTGCCAGACCGAGATCTCAATCTTCCTGTCGAGCCATTTATCCCAAACCCAGGCGGCAAGGAAGGTCAGCGGGAAGTAGGCAAGGGAGCTGTAGTGCAGAATCTTGGTTTTCACAATGGAAAAAAGGATCAGCACTACCCAGAACAAAATATACATCCACAGGCGAAAAGTCTTTTGAAGCCGGGTATTCTCGGCCTTCCTGGTAAAACTCTTCATAGCAAGCACCGAAGCCGGAAACACCCCAAACAAAAGAACCACAAAATGGTAGGCGAAAAAACCACTGTGACCGGCATCTCCTGTCGAAAACAAGCGAATCTGGTAGGCAATAAAATCCCTGAGAATAGAAGAGTTCCCATTCAAAAGCTGCAAGAGGAACCAGGTTCCTCCAACCAGAACCAATACACCGCTAAAAACCAGCACATGCCCGGCCCTTGCCGGAATTCGAAAACGATTGATGGCAAAATAGGCCATGAAACTCAGAACAAAAACCAGAATGGCCACAGGCCCCTTCGTAAGAACGGCCAAACCCAAAAAGAGCGCCGAGAGTACCAGATTCCTGTAGGCCTTCCCCTTTTGTTCAGGATCCAGAAAGAATACGAACCAGGCTACCCCCATAAAAATGAACAGATTGAACCAGGGGTCGATGATGCCCGATTTAAAGTAAAAGAAAGGCAATATTGCAGAGCCGTAAGACAGGATCCACAGTAAGCCAAAGCGATGGCCATAAAGTTTGCGCCCGACAAAATAGAGCATGACCAGGGATACAATCCCACAAATAAAATTCGGAAAGCGCGCTGCAAATTCATTAATTCCAAACACTTTCATGGAAAGCACCTGCAACCAGAAAAACAGCGGAGGTTTTTCCCAAAAAGGTTCATAGTCGATTTGGACTGTAAGGTAGTCTCCGGTCAGTATCATCTCCCGGGCCGACTCTGCAAAGTTGATCTCGTCCCAGTCGAACAAATGGACCGAGCCCAGAAAGGGCATGAAGAACAACACCGTAAAGGCGATTATTCCAAGGTAAACCAGTCCGGTTTTGTAATTCGCTCTCATTTCGTTCGTGTTTTTAACAAAGGTTGATCCATCCAGCTCTTTTTGCTAAAGGCTTTCCCGGTCGTCCTGCCTACAAAGAACCAGGCAAGAAAGGAGCTCAAAATACCCAGGAATGCACCCGCGCAAACATCCATCAGGAAATGCTGCGAAAGATACATCCTCGACCAGGCAACCCCCAGTGCCAGAACGAGGCAGAAAAGCTTGAGCCCGGGCGAACGCAACATCAGGCTAAGCAAACAAAAGACAACAAAGGCAGTGGCTGTGTGTCCCGAGGGAAAACTCTTCCAGCTATGCTGAACTAATCCTTCAATCAGATGGAGATTAAAGTCGATCCCCTTTAATTCAAAGTACTTAACCGGCCGGGCAATGTGACTAAAGAAAACAAGCTTAAGAAACTGGGCCGCACCACCCGAAATCCCATAGGCCACGGACAGGAGGAGGCCATAACGAAAGCGAACAAAGAACAGGAAAACGGCCACTATACCCGCCCAGATCCCATCTCCCAGAAAGGTCCACACCCGGAAAAGATGGTCCAAAAATGGCGAATTCCAGGCATTAATGACCATGTGAATGTCCTCCCGGCTAAACAACAGAGCCAGCAGTGCACCAAACAGAATGAAAAATCCTGCAGGCAGAAGAAAAAACAAATTGCGCATGAAATACATGGCACCAAATGTAAACAACTTAGGGAAGCTCATACAGACTAGAATTCGCCCACTACCAGGCTGGCAGAAATAAGTTTTTCAGGCGCGGAAGATGGCCCGACCATGACCTCATAACTACCTGGCATAACGCCGTATTTACCAGTTTCCGGGTCGTATTGCTCCAGCTCGGCCGGCCCCAAAGGCATTGTTACCACCAGGCGCTGTCCTGCTTTCACAGCTACCCGTTTAAATCCCTTCAAACTACGCAGCGGAGCCAGGCTGTCGGCTTTGGTCGAACGAATGTACATCTGAACAACCTCCTCCCCATCAATGCCACTCGTATTCTCAAGCTCTATACTCACCTGAATCTCCTGATCCCCGGAAATCTCGGTCTCTTCAAGAATCAGGTTGCTGTACTTAAATTCGGAATAACTCAGTCCATATCCAAAGGGATAGAGTACCTCCCCCTGAAAGTACTTATAGGTTCGCCCCCTCATATCATAGCTGCCAAAGGGTGGAAGATCATCGACAGAGCGATAGAAGGTCAGGGGCAGTCGTCCGGCCGGATTATAGTCTCCGAACAACACATCGGCAACCGCCGTACCAGCTTTTTCGCCTCCATACCAGGCCTGCAAAATGGCCGGGACGGTTTTGTCTTCTTCATTGATCGATACAGCCGAACCCGTCATCAGAACCAGTGTCAGCGGCTTTCCGGTAGCGACCATGCGGCGAATCAGCCGTCGTTGAACCGCCGGAAGCTTGAGATTGGTGCGGTCACCAGCCTTAAAGCCTTCCAGATCTATGCCTCGCATCTCCTCCCCTTCCAAACGAGCCGTAAGCCCCATAACCAATACAATCTGATCGGCCCATGCAGCGATCTGCTCGGCCTCTTTCAGCAAGGGAAGAGCAGGCTCCTGCCAGTGGAAAGTACAATTGGCGTCTCCATAACGATCGGCCATCAGAATCTCGATCTTATAGGGCTGCCCTGCCTTCAGTTCAAGCTCCCGGAAGGTCTTGACGGGATGGTGGACGTGCCCGCCATCTATGAGGGCTTCTCCATCCATCTCAAACCGAAAGAAATTCCCGTAAATGCCAATGGCATGCTTGCCGCTGCGTCTGGGTACCAGGTAGCCGCTCCAACGAATGGCATAAGCCTCATCGCAAAGCCCTTCCTCAGGTGGTTGGCCGTCCCAGAAATACCTGTCGACAGTGGCCTCTGTTTGGGTCAGAACGGGTTTCCCTTCGGCATCCGGATTATCGAAATACTCGGCTGTTAATCCGGGGACTGTAGCTGCCTTATCACTAAACAGCACCTCGGCAGGAACGGGCCGCAAATAGGGCATTCCTTCGTGGTGTGGACAGCCCTGGGCATAACGAACACGGCTGTCGTCTCCCACCTTTTCACGAATACCATCCAGAACACTGACGGGGGCATCTGAGAAGCCGTTGTAGTTTCCATACTGGACGTAAGCATTATCGGCATTCGGGCCAATCACCGCAATTTTTCCGGAGCCCGGATCCAGGGGTAAGGCCTGCCCTTCATTCTTGAGCAAAACGATGGAGGAGCGAGCCATATCCAAAGCAACCTGCCGGTGTTCGGGTGATGCAACAGATTCTGCTCCCAGGTCCGACCAGGGGAGCATATCGTCCGGATCGAACATGCCCAGTTTCATCCGGGCAAGCATCAGGCGCGTAAGGGCTGTATCGATATCCGCTTCCGAAACCAGGTTCTGCTCTACAGCCTCAAGCAAGAAAGGAAATTGATCTCCACAATTCAGGTCGGTACCCGACATGAGGGCAAAGGAAGCGGCCTCGGCAGGTGTTTCAACCACCTGATGCCCGGTATGAAAATCGGCGATGGCCCCACAATCGGATACGATGTAACCCGGAAAGCCAAACTCCCCCCTCAACAGTTCTTCCTGAAGCGAAGGGCTGCCGCAACAGGGCTGACCCTTGTAACGATTGTAGGCACACATAACCGACCAGGCCTTCCCATCCACCACACACTTTCGGAAGGCAGGCAGATAGGTTTCCCGAAAATCGCGTTCGCTTACCACAGCATCAAAGCTATGACGCAGGGGCTCGGGCCCACTGTGAACAGCATAGTGCTTAACTGTAGCCACGGTTTTCAGATAGCGGGGATGATCGCCCTGAAGTCCGCGCACAAACTGCAGGCCCATTTCGCCACTGAGGTAGGGATCCTCGCCATAGGTTTCCTGGCCCCTGCCCCAACGCGGATCCCTGAAAATGTTGATATTCGGCGACCAGAAAGTCAGGCCCTGATAGATTCCACGCTTGCCTTCGGCCTGAAATCCATTGTATTTAGCACGGGCTTCAGTCGAGGTTATCTCGGCCATCCGATACATCAGCTCGCGGTCGAAGCTCGCAGCCATCCCAATGGCCTGAGGAAAGACAGTGGCCTTACCTGACCTGGCGACGCCATGAAGACACTCGTTCCACCAATTGTATTCGGGTATGCCGAGCCGGCCAACCGAATCGGCGGTATAAGTCAGTTGACTGACTTTCTCCTCAAGTGTCATGCGGGAGACCAGGTCGGCTGCCCTTTCCTCAAAGCTCAGGGAGGTATCCAGATAGGCCGGCTGATCGGCCGAGGTGCAGGCAGCTGCAAAGATCAGGGCTGTAAGCACAAGACAGCGCCAGGAATTTCTTGGTTCGTTTCTCATATTCAACAAGGTTTATCTGGGTGAAATCTTAATGATCTTTTCCTGATAGGCCTCCGCATTGTTCTTCAGCAAAAGGATGTAGGGGCCATTGGGCAGTGAAGACAAATCAATGATACAGGGATTGGCCGCATCCCCGATGTGTATGATCTCCTTTCCTCCCATACCGGTCAGCTGAATTTCATCAATGGAAGCCTGGTTGAAAAACCGGATGCGCATTTCGTCCCTTACCGGATTCGGCCCAAAGGCATAAGGTCGTTCCCCGGGCAGCAAGGCAATTACCGTTGCTCTTTTTAAGAGCCATCCATCGGGGTCAAATGTTATGGACGACACGATACCATTCACCTTTAAAGCATGCTCAATGCAGGGCTGGTCCTGCAGCAGGCGTATACGCTCGGTCCGCCCATCCTCGAACAGCAGCTCAATATCGAAATCGGTGTGAAAAAACGGTGTGACATTGGGTGCAGTGCCGCTTTGCTCCGAATAAATATGCAGGCTATCGCCCCGCTGCACCCATTTAAGCTCAAACTGCGGATAGCCCTCTCCATAGTACCACTCCTTGAAAAAATCCTTGAAATCGAGGCCGCTTTCTGCCTCAAGAAAGGCGCTGAATTCTTCACCACTGGCCACGCCACCGCCAAAATCTTGAAGGTAGCTGGCAAGTATGTGGAAGAACAGTGAATCGCTGTTCAGCCGATAACGAATCATATGCAGGAGTATCGCGCCCTTCTTGTAGCTAAGCCCGTAGTTAAACAATCGGGAGGTATGCTCGACCCCGTCCTCGGGTACAAAGACCGATCCTAGCTTTTCGGCTTTTGCCAGCGACATGGCATTGTTCATCCACTCGTCGGCATCTGCCTGGCCCTGCAGTTCCTGTCCCGCCACATATTCCATGTATGAGGCAAAACCCTCATTGATCCAGATGTCCTGCCAGTTCCCGCAGGTCACATGGTCGCCAAACCATTGATGGGCCAGCTCATGGGCCACCAGGTAGAACCCAAAATTATCAATGGTGGTCATGGTCTGGTGCTCCATCCCTCCACCCATGGGTGCCTGGCAATAGCCATATTTTTCATCCGCGAAAGGATAGGGTGTGAGCTTCTCCGAGAAAAGCCGGATCAGCTCTGCCGTAACCCGGATATCTGCCTCCTGTTGTATTTGCGCATCATCCAGGTTATAAATAAAGCTCTGAACCAGCACCGAATCGCCCTCGCCACAGCGGGCATTAAATGAAAGCATCCTGTAATCGGCTACAGCAAAGGAAATCAGATAATAAGCAATGGGGTACCGGCTTTCCCAGTGATAGATCAGGGTATTCCGCCCGGTCTCCTCCACCCCTGTCAGCACCCCGTTCGAGCCGGCCATCAGGCCTTGATCACACTCCAGATGCATCGACAGGGAATCAATTTTATCGGCCAGAATCTGCTTAACGGGCAGCCAGTCCTTTGCATTCTGGGGCTCTGAAAGCGTGTAGGTCACATCAAAGCCCCAGCGCCTGTCCTTTGCATTCGAAATTCCGGCGAAAAAGCCGCTGCTCCGCCCTGCATCGCCCTTGTAGCTGATTCTGGCCCAGGCCATCTCACCGGCTGCAAGGGATTCGGGCAACACAATGCTCATCACGTCGCCGTAACGCCTTAGTTCCACATCCTCAAAGGCTGGATAGGCCGCCCGGGAGGCTATGCCTGCTGCATCGACCTCTAAACCGTCCTGCAACTCCAGAACCAGGCTGTCCATTTCCGAGCGTACCGAAAACTGCATCGTAAGCTGCCCTTCCAGATAGGTGCTCTTGTGATCGACGCGTAAGGCAATATCGTAGTAGTGCAGATCGTAGCAGGACATGGCGGCTGCCAGGGGATGGACATAGGCAGCGGGATCTTCAGCCTGCCAGGCGCTGAGTTGTGGCCACTGAAAAGCCAGCAACAGTATAAGGCCTGCTTTGAGATGCCTGATCATCGGGCACTGAATCGATAGACCGTCATTTCATGAAACTCCTCTCCCGGCCTCAGCAGGGTGCTGGGAAAATGTTCGTGATTACAGGAATCGGGGAAAAATTGTGTTTCCAGACAAAGGGCACTGTGCTTATGATAGACCTTTCCGCCCTTTCCAACTATGCCGTCTACATAATTGGCCGTATAGAGCTGCAGCCCCGGGAGGCTCGTCAGCACCTCCATGGTACGCCCCGATGCCGGATCATGCACAGCTGCTACACGCGTCAGCTCGCGCGCTTCCATCGAGAGTACATAGTTTATATCATAGCCGGGGGCAATCCTGCCAATGTCCTCTCCTATGGCCTTACTCACCCGAAAGTCATAGGGTGTTCCTTCCACCCCGAGGAAAGAACCGGTGGGAATGCTGGCTTCATCAAGCTCGGTGCAACGGTCGGCATCAATAAAGAGCTCATGCTCCAAAATGCTGCCCTCACAATTATTCAGGTTGAAATAGCTGTGGTTGGTCAGGTTCACATGGCCCGGCTTATCGGTCTTGGCCCGAAAGACAATGCCCAGCTCGTTGTTGTCGTTCAGGCTGTACTCCACTTCAACCATCAGGGTTCCCGGATACCCTTCTTCACCATCGGGGCTTTCATAGCCCAGCTTAAGGCTTACCTGGTCGAGGGTTTTCACACTGAAGGCTGTCCAGACCTTCTTATCGAAGCCCTCTACCCCTCCATGCAGTTGGTTCCTGCCTTCATTGGGATTCAGCCTGTACATTTTGCCGTCCACCTCAAAACGGGCCCCGCCGATGCGGTTACAGACCCTGCCTGCAACCGCTCCCATATAGGGATGCTCGCCCAGATAGGCCTCCAGATTATCGAATCCAAGCACCACATCACCCGGTTCATGCGTTCTATCCGGCACCCTGATTGCCGTAATAATGGCACCGTAATTTACTATGTCCACCTCCATGCCCCGGTTATTGCTCAGGGTATAGCTGATTATCTCCCTGCCATCGGGAAGGGAACCAAATGCTGTTTTTTCAATATTCATACCAGGCTCAGCTGTTTCTATTTTGAACTAAAGATACATAAGATTCTAAAACTAATACAGGCTGCCGAAGACCATTTAATCGGATTGCTCCGGGCCGGCGATCAGCCCAAGAAGGCGCAGATAATAGGCCTCCCTCAGCTCGGCCTGTTTCTCCAATCCAAGCTGATAGGCCTTCTTATGACTACCCGTATAATAGCGATAAAACCAACTTACCAGGACCAGGGCCCCATCCAGAAAGGAATAACTCAGGGCTGTGTAATACGAGTAGGTGGCAATGCCGCCCAGCAAAAACAAAGCATTGATCCCGGCAAGCGGGTCTCCGGCAACCGTTTGCCCCAGACCGGGCAGGAAGATACTCATGATTTCGAGCCGGTCGGGATCATATTTATGCCTCTGCTTCTCAAATGCTGTGAACAAAACATCGACCTGCAGCTGGTCGGACGAATCAACCAGCATGGAGAAATAGCGCTTTGCTTCGTCATGGTCCTCCAGCCCATAATGGCAGATGCCGAGATACAGCTGTCTTTTGGCTTCAAAATACGGAGGCAGGCGATCGGGAAGATCGTATAATTCGGCCAGTCCCAGATAGAAGCGTTCCGCCTTTAAATGACAAAGTGTTTTGAGAAAGGAATACTCCATCCTGAGGCTGTCCCCGGCTGCCAGCTTCCAGGCAAAGTCATAATATGTCAGCGCATTGTCAAAATCCTTCTCCTCGAAATACAGCTCTGCCAGTCGGGCATATACATCATTGTACTGCTTATGCTCGTCGAAGAAGAGTACGCGCTGATAGGCTTTTAGCGCGGCAGCTTTGTTTCCCGCCGCAGCCTGCTCATCGGCAAAAGTCTTCCACTGATGAATGTCCTGCGAGAATAGCCTGACACCAAGCAGCAGGCTAATAAGCGCGATGAAGGATGCTTTCTGCATGCTGCTGGTAGTCCTTATATATGCTGCTATTGTAATGCTTTGCCGCCTTGTAGGAGCCATAAATATTGCTCACATAGAAGCTGAACGAAATCCCGCCAAACAACCATCCGTTTACACTCTTTATCCCTTTTTTGTGAAAAGCCCTGTACGACGCAAAGGCACTTGTGGAAATAAGCACAAAGGATATCGCAGCATCGGCCCAGCGCTTCGAATAGGCCCTTCCACTGCCCGGAACAAGGGCTGAGAGTGCCATGGCCAGCGCGGGGCTTTTAAAGCGCTGCTCGCTAAGCTCTCCGGTGAGTGAAAACAAAAGGGCCCGGTTGCCTTCATATTCATAAGAATTTGCGGCATACAGGGCCAGGGCATTGTCGTACTGTTTATTCAGCCAAAACTGCCCCAGGCGATAGTAAGAGCGTTCATGCTCGGGAAAGAAGGCCAGGACTTCATCAAAACGCTCATGTGCCGGAGCGCATTTAAAGCAAAGCGCCAAGTATTCCCGGGCATAGTCGCTGTGCCCACGCCCGAGTCCGTCGGAGAGCAATTCATAAGCCCTTGAAAAGTGTTTGCATTCCCCGCTCAGGCGATAATTGGCGACCATCTCAAGCAGGAAGGAGGTGTCGGCGGGCCAGAGATAATGAAGGCGTTCATATTCCTGGGCCGCAAAGTCGAATTGCTGCGTGCGCTGCAGGTAACGGGCAAAGGCAAGGGAATTCTCGCGACTGAAAAGGTCTTCCTGTGCAAGCAAAGGACCGGCACACAGAAAGGCGGGAAGAAAAACACGGAGGGTTATCTTAGCGAACCGGATCATAAAACCTCATTTTTTCCTCATCGAAGGGATAGTGTTGATGGCCAACCAGCCCGTGGCAGCGCGACAAGCGGTCGAAGGCACTGAGCCAACCCAGAACCAGCCCCTTCTGTTGAATCGATCGAAGCGCATACTCGGAACAGGAGGGCGTAAAAACACAGGAAGGGGTGTCCTGTGAAGAGATAAAGGTCTTGTAGAACAAAAAACCCAGCGAAACCATGGTAGAAAGGTCATTCTGTACGGCCTTCAGGGGAGCTGCATAGTCCTGATCAAGCGTGTCCTTCACGGAAAACAAGGAAAACAGCTCGCTGTCGACCCTTACCTGAGCCGAGACAGCCGGTGCACTTCCTGAAAAGAGCAGGCAAACGATTAAAACCCCGGGTAAAGCTTTCATCGTCTATAGTGCCGGAAGCGCAGGATAAGTATAGAGGGCATCATTGCCCATGTCATTGATCCGGATATTTCTGAACTCCGTAACCTGGTAATGATTCTTTCCGCTTTCATCGGGAATAAGCTGGATGATCTTCATCGGAAACTCGAAGGCGCCGCTCATCTGGTAATCCCTGTAAAACTGCTTGCTCATCACGCTGTTATCCTCACCTACCATGAAAACACTTTCGAGGTGACCTCCCTTCTTTGCCACAACCACATGGCTGATGGTCGACTCCAGCTCCTTCGGGATCTTCCAGTAGGAAAGGGTGGATCCATTGCGTCGTTCCACCTTATTCACCTTGAATCTGGACTGTTTCAAACCAAAATCACTAATGCCGGAATTCAAGCTCAGGTGAAAAACCGTAAACTCGGCAATCGAAGGAATGGTCATCCGCTCAATCAGGCTGTCGTTTCTGAACTTAAAGAGGCTGGTATCAGCAATAACCCAGGTTTCTTTGCGCGGATAATCGACGCGATAAATCAATTCCCTGATGTTCTTATCGTAATAGACACTGCCCCGGGTCAGATTCATGGAACCATCGGCACGCTTAACCTTGACCGTGTAATCTGCACTCATCCTGAAATACTCCTGCCCTTTCAGATGGGCAAAAGCTATAAAGCAGAGGGTCAGGCTCAGAATCAGGATCTTCACTTGTTTCATTAGCTTATTCGTTTCCTTCCTCCCGAATTCATATTAAAAATGCCCTTGACTTGCTTCAAGGGCATTTTTATCATATCATGGAAAAGAGATTAGTAAGAAGCCACTGCTGCTGCTGAGAATACGGCAAAGTACAAGACTACTCCAACCCCAATCCAAACCAGCATACCGTAGAGTGCCTTTTTGGTTTCGTCTGTGTCACCATCCGTTACAAGGTAAACAAGGATGATACCCAGCAGGCCAAACAGACAACCCCAAAGGAAGGAAGGAATGCCAAGTGGCGGTTCATTCTCGTTCTCCATTCCAAAGGGAGAAGCCGAATTGTCCATACCTGCAATTAAATCGCTTTCAGCAAGGGCCAGTTCCTCGTAGGTCGTCCCCTCATTGGCAGACAAATAAGCATCCAGTTCATTCAATTCCTGCATAGCCTCATCCAGAGCAGCCTCGTCAAGTACCAGGACAGACTCGTCAATACTGGCAAGCATAACATCTGAAGGCCTGGCGGACATGCTCATGGTCTGAGTGAAAAGCACTGCCAGGGCCATGACCACCGAGAGGCTTTTTTGCATCGTTTTTCTCATGCT
>PDRI01000052.1 GCA_002748055.1 Bacteroidota bacterium
CAAAGGACTAAACTTATTCCCTGTTGCTTTGTTAAGCTTATGCCGATGAACAGCCAGGAAAACAAACAAAAAAGAGAGAGTCACAGGGATCTGAAACAGGCAAATCAAAAGCCCCCGGGCCAGATCCATGAGCACGACCACAGGGCTAAAAACCCGGCCCGAAGGATTCTTCTCATGTTCTTTCACCCCGCCACGCACAAATCGCGGATAAACATAGCCATGTTCGATGCCGTGAAAGAGGAAGAAGGCATCACTGCACGCAACATGTACGATCTTTACCCCGACTTTCAGATCGAAATTGAAGAGGAGCAGGCGCTTCTGAGGCAGCACGACCTCATTATCTGGCAGCATCCCTTCTACTGGTACAATGCCCCCTCGCTGCTGAAGGAGTGGATGGACCTTGTGCTGGAGCATAATTTCGCCTACGGGAGGAAGGGACATGCTTTGGATGGGAAGCAGGTCATGACAGCCCTGACAACGGGAGGACAAAAGGAGGCCTATGAGCCGGATGGAGAAAGGCGCTTCTCCATTCCTGAGCTGCTTTTGCCCTTCCGGCTCTCCTGCCAGCTTTGCCGAATGAACTACCTGCCTCCCTGGGTTGTGCATGGCACCCATCTGCTTAACCAGGACGATATTAAACGCCTGGCTCAGGACTACAAACAGGCGCTCGACAAGCTCAGGTATGCCGATCTTAAGGTCGATAAACCGGAGGGCCACAGCTACATGAACACCCTTCTTAAGTCCTAGCCCATGGAGCAAGCGGATTTCTTTCAACAGGCACTCGTCTATCTCCTGGCTGCCGTCATCTCGGTTCCCCTCGCCAAAAGGCTGGGCCTGGGTTCCGTACTGGGCTATCTTCTGGCCGGCATCATCATCGGCCCCTTTGTGCTGGGTTTCATCGGCACCCGCGGAGAGGATGTGATGCATTTCGCCGAATTCGGGGTGGTAATGATGCTCTTCCTGATTGGTCTTGAGCTGAAACCCAGCCTGCTTTGGGACATGCGCCGCTCCATCTTCGGACTGGGTGGTTTACAACTCGGGCTGAGCGCCATCCTGTTGGGCGGCTTTGCCATACTCCTTGGTCTGGATTTCAGGTCGGGGCTTGTAGTCGGCCTCACCCTGGCACTCTCCTCCACAGCCATCGTCCTGCAGACCCTCGATGAAAAAGGGCTTATGAAACAGTCGAGCGGCCAGGCCTCCTTCTCCGTCCTCCTGTTTCAGGACATCTCGGTGGTCCCCATTCTGGCACTCATCCCCCTCATGGTGATACAGGATCCCGCTCATGTAAGTGCCGGACAAGGAGAAACCAGACATCTGGCCGGACATGAAATTACGGGCTGGTTCCAGGTCATCCTCATGCTGTCGGCCATGTCCACCATTATGGTAGTAGGGCACTATCTGGCCAGAGCCTTTTTCCGGAACATTGCCCAGACCGGACTCCGAGAGATCTTCACTGCCACAGCCCTGCTCCTGATCATTGCCATCGCCATATTCATGGAGTATGTGGGACTGTCCCCGGCACTGGGAGCCTTTTTGGCCGGGGTGGTACTCTCTGATAACGAATACCGGCACGAGCTGGAAGCCGATATTGAGCCATTCAAAGGACTCTTGCTGGGGCTTTTCTTCATATCGGTAGGGGCCGGCATCAACTTCCGTGTACTGGCAGAACGCCCGGTGACCATCATCGCTCTGCTTTTTGCACTTACCGGAATCAAGTTTCTGGTTTTATGGATATTGGCATCCTTCTTCAACATCAAGGGGGCCCAGCGCCCCATCTTCGCCTTTGCCCTTTCCCAGGGTGGGGAATTTGCCTTTGTACTGATTTCCTTCAGTGTGGACAACAAGCTGATCACCGACAGCAGCTCGGATGTACTCTTTCTTGTGGTGGCCCTGTCCATGGCCCTCACCCCCCTCCTGCTTTTGATCAATGATCGCCTGCTCACTCCCCGCTTCTTCCCTCCCTGTGATCCATCAGATGAGCCAATCGATGCCCATGGACATAAGGTGATTATCGCCGGATTCGATAAGTTTGGTGTGGGCGTCGGCCGCTTTCTTCGCGCCAATGGTTTCCAGGCCACAGTGCTCGACGACAATCCGGACAATGTGGAGGTCCTCAGAAAATTCGGCTTCGAGGTTTACTACGGGGATGCCTCCCGGCCCGACCTTCTGGCCGCCGCAGGTGCAAAGGATGCCAAAGTGCTGGTGGTTGCGGCAGAGGACAAGCAACAGTCCATGAAGATCGTATCGCTCGCCAAGCGCTACTACCCCCACCTAAAAATCCTCGCCCGTGCCACCGACCTGGATCATGTCTGGTCACTCATGCGGGAAGGAGTCGATGGCTTCCAAAGAGACAACTTCAATTCCGCCCTGGAACTGGGCGTTCGCACCCTCACCCACCTGGGATTCAATCACTACCGGGCCTACAAACTGGGCTCGGCCTTCCGACAGCACAACCGGAAAATGATCCGGAAGCTCTACAAAGACCATCAGGAGGACGAAAACACATTCCTCACCGACGCCAGGTTACATGCCCAGGAACTGGAGGAACTCCTGCAGGCTGGTACGGAGAGCTCACCATATGACTTCGACTGCCCCTGGGACATCCACAGCATGAGGGAAGAAGCATGGGCAAACAGCAGTACAGACGGGCTTGGCGGCCCAAATACTTCCGGCCCGGCAGACGCAGACCCCGGAGCAGACGATGAGGGCAGTGCGAATACCTCCGGCCGTGCAGACGCAGATGCCGGAGCAGATGGCGAGAGCAGCCCAAAGACTTCCGGCCGCGCAGACGCAGATGCCGGAGCAGATGCCGAGGACAACCCAAATACCCCCGGCCGTACAGACCCAAACGCCGAAACAGATAGCGAGGACAGCCCAAAGACTTCCGGCCGGGCGGACGCAGATGATGCTCCGAATAATCCCCCTATCACCAAATAGGCCCCTTTCATGCACAGCATCACCACAGGGTGTTCGTAGCAAATGGCAGTCCCGCGGCCCGAATACCTCCGGCCACGCAGACAGACGCCGGAGCAGATGGCGAGGGCGGCCCGAATCTCAATCGATCCAGACGGTCTTTATATTCACAAACTCCCGGATGCCCTCTATGGAAAGCTCCCGGCCATAACCCGAGTCCTTCACCCCCCCAAAGGGCAGCCGGGGGTCGGAGCGAACCATCGCATTGACAAATACAGCCCCTTCATGGGCCGCTTCAATAAACCGGTTTATTTGCTCTTCGGATTGGGTAAACAATTGCATACCAAGCCCATACGAAGACTGATTCGAAAGTTCCAGGGCTGCCTCCGGAGAATTTGCTTCGGATATAGCGAAGACAGGGCCAAACACTTCTTCGTCGAAGACCCGCATGCCGGGGACAACAGCACTGAGCACAGTGGGTTCGAAGAAGGCTCCCCGGCGATGCCCTCCGGTATGCAGGATGGCCCCCTTCTCTACGGCGTCCCTCACCTGGGCTTCAAGCTCTTTAGCCTGTTTTTCAGATGACAGCGGACCCATCTGGGTTTCTTCCTTCATGGGGTCGCCCATCTTTACCTGAGCCACAGCCTTTAGCAATTCCGGTATAAAATCTTCGGCGATCCAGGACTCGACAATGAAGCGCTTGGCGGCAATGCAGCTTTGGCCTCCATTCTGCAATCGCGCTGCGAGGGCAATATTGACAGCCAGCGAAAGATTGGCGTCATTGAGTACGACAAAGGCATTGTTGCCGCCCAGTTCAAGTACACATTTTTTCAGGTTTCTGCCCGCTATGGCAGCGACATCCCTCCCTGCTTCACAACTGCCGGTAAGTGTGAGGGCTCTGATGTATTCGTGCGCAATCACATCCTTTACCCGGCTGGCATCAATGGACAGATTCTGAAAAACCCCCTCCTCAAATCCGGCATCCAGCATCAGGGCTTCTATGGCCCTGGCGCAGCCCTGAACACTGGAGGCATGCTTGAGCAAAACGGTATTGCCGGCCATCAATGCCGGCGCCGCGAAACGAAACACCTGCCAGAAGGGGTAGTTCCAGGGCATTACAGCCAGGACCGGCCCAAGCGGTTCATATTGCACGCGGCTTTGTTCGGCCTCCGTCTCCACCTCGCGGGGCGCCAAAAAGTCCGAAGCCCGCCCGGCATAAAAGTCACAGGCTATGGCCGACTTCCTGACCTCGGCCTCAGCCTCTGTCACCGGCTTTCCCATCTCCCCGACAATGAGTTCGGCAAACTTACGGCTGTGCTCCCTCAACAAGGCTGCAAGCCTGTTCATACGATCGGCCCGATACCCGAAATCACTTTCCCGGTACTTTTTGAAGGCTGTATCGGCACGACCAATGCGAACAGCCAGGTTCATTTCGCTTAGCTGGGGATAATTAACGATACGGGCCGGATCGTAAGGGTTAACGCTTTTAAGTACGGACATAGTCTCGTCATTTAAAGTGCAAACCGCAATTTAGAGGATATGACCGGATAATCAAAACAGCAGGCATCTGCTACAACCAGGGCCGCCCGACATCAGTTCCGCTGAACTGTCATCGGTGAGGAGAACACCCCGGAAAAACAGGGACAGGGAGAAAACAGAAAGGAGGGGCGGGGCGCGAGGGAAATAAGCGAACATTGCCTAACTTTAAAAGCTCTTCAAACAAGAGTTGTCCAGGATGAACAGGCCATAAACGAAACCACAGTTGAGGCCGATTCAGGAAAAGAAAGATGAAGAATTTACACGAAAGCTATCTTGAGCAGGCCGTTAGCGAGGCCGCTCTGGGAATGAGGAAGGGAGACGGGGGGCCATTTGGAGCCCTGGTCGTCATCGACGGTAAGATTGCAGGGAAGGGGCACAACACGGTGCTTTCGGATCACGACCCCACAGCCCACGCCGAGGTCAATGCAATAAGGGCAGCCTGCCGCAGCACCGGGCTCCACCACCTGGAGGGTGCGGTCCTCTACACCAATTTTGAACCCTGCCCCATGTGCCTGGCCGCCATGTACTGGGCCGGAATACAATGCTTCTACTATATCAGTGACCGAAAAACCGCCGCCCGGGCAGGCTTTATGGATGAGCACCTCTATTCGGAGCTCTCGCGCGCAGTGGAAGCCAGAGAGCTACAGGCCCACAGGATCGATGTGGCTGCCATGGACGAGTTGCTGAAGGAGTGGGATCAAAAGCCGGATAAAACTTTGTACTGAGTCCTGATGCAACGTTCCGGGCCCAATCTCAGACTAGCATGTGGGATGTTATTTAGAAGTATTTTTATTATTTTTCAGCGATGAAGCCAATCCGGTACCTTGCCTTATCCCTGCTCCTAAGCCCCTACCTGGGAATGAGTCAGGACTGCACCATTCTGTCCAAGGAAAATGCCATTCTTCCCGATAAGTTGTGCGCGCCTGTAACCGTTACCTGGACAGTGAACTATACCGGTGTAAATGATGCCGGAACAACGGTTGAAATTCACTTCGACTGGGACGATGGCAATTCCCAGACCGAGACCGCTGTGGAGATTGATGCCGGTGCATCGAAATGGCAGGCCATTGCCACCCATACCTACCTTTCCATCAACAATAAATGCAACTACAGACCGGTAGCCACCCTGGTGGTGAATGGCACCATGTGCAGCTCGTCGTCCCAGGAACAGATCGTGACAGTCTGGGATACGGATAATGACAACGGGGGCCACGTAAATGCCAGTCCGGACGTATATCCCATCTGCGTTGGAAGCGGTGCCACCATGCATTTCGACGACAATACCCTCTTCAACTGCGTACCACCCCAGGAAAATGATGTCCCGAACAAGGAGACCCGCTGGATTCAGTGGGTTTACGGCACCGCTAACAGCATGTCGGGAACCCCTGTCACCGTGGGTGGCGTAGCCCGGACCTATCCCTACACAGGGCCGGTGATCGAACTGCCCGGACCGGTAACCGGCTCGAATAAGATCAGTGAAACCATCTGGGTCGATGACGACAAACTGGTTGGACAGGAGTTTGAGGTAGAGCTGCGTTACTGGAACTATTGCAACCCCTATCCCGGCCCATATAAATCGGACCGCTCCGTCATCCGGATCGTGGATTTTCCGGATGCCACCATCAATCCAATTGCCCCCCAATGCCACTATGGCCCGTCTGTATTTCTGAGTGCAGCCACCGCGGGGGGGAACTGGAGCGGGCCGGGCATCATCAACGGCTCTACGGGGGAGTTTTTGCCCAGTGCCGCCGGACCGGGCAACCACACCATCACCTACGAGGTCGCTTCCGGAAATGGCTGTACCAGCACCGATACCGAGGTCATCCAGGTTATCCCTTCGCCCGATGGCCGCATCACACCAACTGATCCCTTCTGCCTCAACGACGCCCCCTACGACCTGGAGGCAGCTGCTGACTCCGGCACCTGGTCGGGTTTCGGCATTACCAATACCAGGGAAGGCATTTTTGATCCGGTACTGGCAGGGCTTGGAAGGCATCCGGTTTCCTTCCGGACCGATCCGGATGCGAATGGCTGTTTTGGTGTGGATACGACCTACCTGTATGTGGTCGACCAACCCTTCGCCGAGATTCTATCGGAGGACTCGGCCTGGTGCGAAGTCACCAACAACCAAAGCTTCGCCGAGGTCATGATCACGGGAACCGACAGCACAAGTTTCGACCTGGTTTTCGACCGAAACGGAAGCATTGATACGGTTCGTAACCTCCCGGCCGGGCTGGTCAGTGTACCCCTTTACAACCAATCGGGCAGCAATCGCTACATCCTTTTAAAGGTTATCGAACACCATGGCAACAACAGCTGCGAAACCAGCCTGCACGACACCCTTGTCATGGATGTTTACGACTTCCCCGGTATGGAACTGGATCTGAGCGAAAAGCAGGGATGCAGCCCGCTGGAAATTACCCTGACGGCTCCCCCAGGCTACAATAAATACATCTGGAACTTTGGCGATGGCACTACGGATGAAACCAACAGCAACACCCGGGGACATGTCTATTCCTTCAGCTACGAAGACAACATCCTGTCGATCTCGGGCGGGGACACCATCTACGATTTAAGTCGGCACGACACCACCTACATCGTCAGGCTGGTTGTCGAATCCATCCATGGCTGTACGGGCACTGTTTACGATACGCTTACTGTGTATCCGAGCCCCAGGGCTGCTTTTGTGGCCTCACCTCCGGCCCAGTACTTCCCCTCCGACACCGTGAGCATTTACAACTACAGCTCGGTGGGGCCATGGGACTACTTATGGGATTTCGGCGATGGCCAGACCGACACCGAAAGGGATGTCGACCAGCACATCTACGATTCTTACGGATCATACGACATCAGACTCAGGGTTTCATCACCGCATTGCGCCGACAGCCTGACGCGGGGCATCCAGATCTTCCCTCCGGCTCCCGTGGCCGGATTTCAACCCGATTCCATCGGCTGCCCTCCCCTGGTAATCCATTTCAGGAACAACAGCCAGTATGCCGACACCTATGTCTGGGATTTCGACGACGGCAGCTATTCCTCAGAGCCGAATCCCTCCCACACCTTCTGGGCCAGCAAAGAACACCATGTGAAGCTGGCGGCTTTTGGCCCCAGTGGAAGCGATACCACCGAACAGATTGTCTCGATCTATGAAAAGCCCCAGGCCCTCTTCCAGGCCTACCCTACCGAAGCCAGGAACCTGAAACAATCCTTTAAATTCATCAATAACTCGAACGACGCCAGTTACTATCTCTGGGACTTTGGCGATGGCCATACCACGGCCGAAGAAAGCCCTGAACACATTTATGGGGAGGAAGGGGTGTACACGGTAAGGCTGATTGCATGGAGCGAGAACGACTGCCCGGATACCCTGATTGTCGAGAACCTGATTACTGTCATTGCCGGGGAAGGGAGCGTAGAATTCCCCAATGCTTTTGTATGGAACGGAGAAGGGCCCGATGGTGGATACTGGACCGATGGCTATCCCACCAACCACATTTTCAGACCCGTGGCGGTAAATGTTGTTAAGTTTTCCATGATCATATACAATCGCTGGGGCGAGAAGGTCTTTGAAACCAATGAGCTTTACAAGGGCTGGGACGGCTACCTGGAATCGGGCGAACTGGCCAGCCAGGGGGTCTATGTATACAAAGCCTTTGTAACCTACGTCGATGGTACAGAAGAGGTCTTAACCGGAGACCTGACCTTCCTGAATAAGTTCGATCCCGCTAACTAAACAAACCCTATGAAACTCTACATACCGAAGAACTACCATTCTGTCCTTTCGCTAAAAGAAACAGAACGGGCTATTAAAATGGTAAAGGACTTCTTTGAACAGAACCTGGCTGCAGAACTCAAGCTCAGACGCGTAACCGCCCCGCTTTTTGTAGAACGTGGCACAGGAATAAACGACGATCTGAATGGCATTGAAAGACCGGTCACCTTCCAGGTAAAGGACATGGAGAACACCACGGCCGAGATCGTTCACTCGCTGGCGAAGTGGAAGAGAATGATGCTGGCCGACTATGAAATTGCCGATGGCTACGGTCTCTACACCGACATGAATGCCCTGCGCCCGGACGAGGAACTGGACAACATCCACTCCATTTATGTGGACCAGTGGGACTGGGAAAAAATCATATTGCCCGAACAGCGTAAGCTGGAACAGTTAAAAGCCATCGTAAGACAGATCTACGGGGTCATTAAACGCACCGAGTTTGTGGTCTATGAAAGCCATCCCGACATCCGGCCCATTCTGCCCGAAGAGATTCATTTCATCCATGCCGAAGAGCTCCTCGATCGCTACCCCGGACTCGATCCGCATGAGCGCGAACATGAAATTGCCCGCGAATATGGGGCGGTTTTTATCATCGGGATCGGCGGAGACCTGGGCAAAGGCCAGGCCCACGACGGCCGCGCCCCGGATTATGACGACTGGTCGACCCCCACTCAGAAGGATTTCAAGGGCCTGAACGGAGACATTGTGGTATGGAACCCCATTCTTGAAACCGCTTTCGAGCTTTCCTCCATGGGGATTCGGGTCGACCGCGAAGCCATGCTGCGTCAGCTCAGGCTCCGGGGCCAGGAGGAGCGCAGCAAGCTGCTCTTTCACAAACGGCTGCTCGAAGGAGAGTACCCCGAATCGATCGGTGGAGGCATCGGGCAATCGAGGCTATGTATGTACTTCCTTCGCAAGGCCCACATTGGGGAAGTTCAGGCGAGCCTTTGGCCCGATCGGATGAAACGCGAGTGCAGAGAAGCCGGCATTCTTATCATGTAAGGCCATGTATCTGCTGCTGCTCCTGTTCGTCGCTGTCGTGCTGATCGTTGTCTCGACCAGCCGCTTTCGTATCCATCCCTTCCTGGCCCTGCTCTTTAGCGCCATTTTCTTCGGATTGCTTTCGGGCATGCCCCTGTCGGGCATCGTGGAATCGATTAACAAGGGCTTCGGTTCCACCATCGGATCCATTGGCATCGTTATTATTGCGGGTGTCATCATCGGCACCTTCCTCGAGGAATCGGGCGGTGCCTATGCCATGGCCAAGCACATGCTGAAGATCACCGGGAAAAAACGGGTTAGCCTGACAATGGCCATTGTTGGCTACATCGTTTCCATACCCGTATTCTGCGACTCCGGTTTCGTCATCCTGAGCCCGCTTAACAAGGCCCTCAGCAAAGAGGCCGGGCTCTCCCTTAGCGGCACGGCCGGGGCCCTGGCCCTGGGACTGATGGTAACCCATGTTCTGGTCCCGCCCACGCCCGGACCCATTGCCGCAGCAGGTATTCTGGATGCCGATCTGGGCCTGGTTATCCTGATGGGGCTGATCACCAGCATTCCCGTACTGGCAATTGCCTGGCTCTTTTCTGCGAAAATATCATCCCGAATCTGGCTCGATCCCAATCCGGAGGTAAGCCAGGAAGAGATTAAGCAGCGGCTGAAAGAGGCCCCTTCTGCAGCAAAGTCCTTCATCCCCATTCTGCTGCCCATCCTTCTCATCGTTCTCAAATCGGTATCTGAGTTCCCGACAGCCCCCCTGGGCAGCGGAACCCTCAGGGAAATCCTGGCCTTCACAGGCGAACCGCTTATTGCCCTGCTCATCGGCCTTGTTCTGTCCTTCAGCCTGCCAAAAAAACTCGACCTTGAAATGCTCTCGACCTCGGGATGGGTGGGAAAAGCCATGCAGAATGCAGCCCTCATCATCCTTATTACGGGTGCCGGGGGAGCCTTTGGCATGATGCTCCGAAATTCCGACCTGGCCACGGTACTGGGCGACTCCCTCAGCAGCTGGCGCATCGGCATCATGCTGCCCTTCCTGCTTGCTGCAGCGATTAAAACAGCCCAGGGCTCGTCCACTGTGGCGCTGATCACTACGGCCTCCCTGCTGGCCCCGATGATGCCCGCTTTGGGTTTCGACAGCGATATGGCCCGGGCACTGACAGTTCTCGCCATTGGCGCAGGTGGACTGGTTGTTTCCCATTCCAACGACAGCATGTTCTGGATCGTTACCCAGATGTCGGGAATGGATGTAAGAACCGGCTATCGCATTCACTCTCTGGGCACCCTGGTAAGCGGCTGCAGCGCAGCCCTGCTTATTTGGGGCCTCAGCCTCTTCCTCCTGTAGTTTAAGCCGACACTAACACCATCTGTCATGAAAAAACGAAACACACTCTACCACCTGCTTGGCTTACTGAGCATCATCAGTTCCGCCACCCTGCTCC
This sequence comes from Bacteroidota bacterium, assembly GCA_002748055.1. Classification (GTDB taxonomy): domain Bacteria; phylum Bacteroidota; class Bacteroidia; order Bacteroidales. Next base: position 10,669 of record PDRI01000052.1, read on the forward strand.
CGGCCCAGGAACCCGTACAGGCCGGCGACATCCTGCAAGCAAAGTATTGCACCAATCCCATCGTTCATCCAAATGGAGAAGAAGTCATCTACGCTGTCTCCAGCCCCAGAGGAGCGAATGAAGAAGCCGGACCTGCCCGCCTCGTGTGGTTTCGCCAGCGCCCGGCCGCCACAACAGCCCTGCCCCTCTTCCCTGAAAACATCAAGGCCGCATCACCTCAGTACAGCCCCGACGGAAAGTACATCGGCTTCCTCCATGCAAAAGAGGGGGAAGCCCGGCAGGTTTGGCTCATGCCTCTCCAGGCCGACAATGCCGAACTAAACGGAAAACAGATGATCCGGCTGACCAATGCCAAAGGCGGGGTATCGGCCTTTTGCTTTCAACCGGGCAGCTATGCAATTGCCTACCTTGCGCAGGAAGCTGAAAGCGCAAGAGATCTGGAGCTGAAAAAACGGGGCTACGGTTTTATCTTTTATGAAGAAAACCTCCGGAACAATCAGCTTTACCTGGCCAGTTACAACGGGCAATGGCAAAGGGAAGAAGACCGCAGGCTAAAGCATGAAGGGCATGCCTGGGATCTTTGCTTTAATGCACAGGGCACACAGATCGCTTTAAGCATTTCGCCAAAAAACCTGATCGATCACCGCTACATGTTCAGGCACATCTACCTCTACGATCTGGCCACAGACAGCCTTCGGAAAGTCTCCGAAAACGAAGGCAAACTGGGCAACTACGCCTTTAGCCCCAACGGGCGCTACCTGGCCTACGCCGCTGCCCTGAACATCAACGACCATCAGGTGAGCCAGGCCTACGTCTGCGACCTTGAAACAAATGAGGTTCTAAACCTCACCCCTCCCGATTTCAGGGGACATGTGAAGTGGGTCGACTGGGAGGACGACGAGCACCTGCTCTTCCTCTCGGCGGAAGGGGTTTACAGTCGTCTCAGCAACCGCGGACTCGACAAAACTCCCCGCCAAATCATCCTGGATGGCAAGGCGCTGGGCATAGTCTTCCATGCACCGGCTTCCGCTCCTGCCAAAACCGGCTACTTTTTCAGTGCATCGAGCCCGACCGACCCCTCGAACCTCTACCTCTGGAAGGGCAAGGGCCTGCCTAAACGAATCACCGACCTCAACCCCTCTATAGCCGAAAGGAAGCTGGGCAAACAGGAGGTGATTCACTATAAGGCCCGTGATGGAAAAGAGATCGAGGGCCTGATGATTTACCCGGTAGCTTACAAACGGGGCGAGAGCTATCCCCTGATTGTTTATGTCCACGGCGGCCCCGAATCCCATTACAGCAATGACTGGCTGAGCCGCTACTCCCGGCCCGGTCAGTTCATGGCCGGCAAAGGCTACCTGGTTCTTTATCCAAACTATCGTGCCTCAACAGGCTACGGCGTCGACTTTGCCATGGAAGGTTTCGAGGACCCGGCAGGCAAAGAGTTTGACGACCTGGCCGACGGCATTGAATGGGCTATCCGCACCCAGGGAGCCGACCGCAACAGGGTCGGCATGGCCGGCGGTTCCTATGGTGGCTATGCCAGCGCATGGTTTGCCACCTACTATACCAGCTACGTAAAGGCCGTATGTATGTTTGTGGGGATCAGCAATGTTGTCTCCAAGCGAGGCACAACAGACATTGCCTGGGAAGAACTCTATGTTCACAGCGGAAAACTGCTCGAGGACATGTGGCAGCTAAGCCTTGAACGAAGCCCGGTATACTGGGCCCATCAGAGCAAAACGGCTACCCTGATCTATGGCGGAGCTGCAGATACACGGGTCCACCCCTCCCAGAGCATGGAACTCTACCGCCGGATGAAAATGAACCAACACCCGGCCGTTCGCCTGGTACAATACCCGGGCGAGGGCCATGGCAACCGGAAACAGGTTGGGCAGATTGATGTACTGAACCGGCAGGCAGCCTGGTTCGACTGGTATGTCAGAGATGCCAGAGCCCTGGATGGCCCGATGCCCCCTCTCGACATCAGTGACAGCTACGGATTGAATTGGGACAAGGCAGGCAAACAGTGAAATACTTTGAGGCCCAAAGCGGTTTCATCTATCGATTATTATTGCTATATTGAGCTGCGTTATTTTAGCATCTAAACACAGTAACCAATCAAATTCAACGATTATGACAAAAGAAAAAGGTAAAGGTGTGTCCCGCAGGGCATTCCTGGGTACCACTGCTGCTGCTACAGCAGGCTTTACCATTGTTCCCAGCAATGTTGTCAGTGGCATGGGCCATGTGGCCCCCAGTGACAAGCTGAATATTGCCGCCATCGGCATTGGCGGCATGGGTAATTCCAACCTGAAAAATATCGTAGACCAGAACATCGTCGCCCTCTGCGATGTGGACTGGGGCTATGCCGAGCATGTCTTCGATAGGTATCCGAAGGCCAAAAAGTACTGGGACTGGCGCAAGATGTACGACGAAATGGGCAAGGAAATCGATGCCGTTGTCGTAGCCACCGCCGATCACACCCACGCCCTGATCGCTGCTCACGCAATGACACTGGGCAAGCACGCCTATGTACAAAAGCCCCTGACCCACTCGGTATATGAGTCAAGGCTGCTGACAGCCCTGGCCAAGAAACACAAAGTGGCTACCTCCATGGGGAACCAGGGTTCCTCCGACGAGGGTGTGAACCTGGTATGCGAGTGGATCGCAAATAATGAGATTGGGGAGGTTCGCAAGGTTGAGGCCTTTACCGACCGTCCCATCTGGCCCCAGGGCCTGAATACCCCCACCGAAAAGATGAAAGTGCCCAAGACCCTGAACTGGGATCTCTTCACCGGACCGGCAGTCATGAATCCCTACAATAGTATTTACACCCCGTGGAACTGGCGCGGATGGTGGGACTATGGTACGGGCGCCCTGGGCGACATGGCCTGCCACATCCTCCACCCCGTTTTCGTGGGGCTGAATCTGAAGTATCCCACCAAAGTACAGGGAAGCTCAACCCTGCTGCTCGACAAGTGTGCGCCCACTGCACAGATGGTAAGACTCATCTATCCCGAGCGCAGGCCCATGCCAAATGTAAAGATGCCCGAGGTAGAGGTTACCTGGTTCGATGGTGGACTCCAGCCCATGAAGCCCGACTGGTGGCCCGAAGGAAAGAACATGAACGACTCCGGTGGCGGAGTCATCTTCCACGGAAGCAAGGATACCCTGATTTGTGGTTGCTATGGCATCCGTCCCTGGCTGCTGTCGGGTCGTGTGCCTGATGCGCCAAAATTCAGGCGCCGCGTAGAGAACCTGCGTGAAGGTCACGAAATGGACTGGGTACGTGCCTGCAAGGAAAGCCCCGAGAACCGCGTCGAGACGGCTTCTCCTTTCAGCGAGGCAGGACCGTTCAACGAAATGGTTGTAATGGGTGTGAACGCCGTACGTCTGCAGGGCCTGAACAAGGAACTGGAGTGGGATGGCGAGGCCATGGAATTCACAAACATCTGCGACAACGAAGAGCTGCGCATTTGTAAGCGTGATGGTTTCAAAATCCACGACGGACACCCAACCTTCAAAAAGGACTGGACCGAGCCATTCTCCGCAAAGGAATTCGCCAAAGAACTGGTGAAGCACACCCCGCGCGCAGGTGGTTGGGAACTGCCCGATATGCCGGCATAAGTATTTGCCTGAATTCATATCAAAAGGCTGCCTTCGGGCGGCCTTTTTTTTGTATCAGCCAAACCAAAAGCAGGTGCAGAGAAGGGCCAAGGATGGGGAAAACGAAAAAGCAGCCGGCCCGGCAAACCGAAAAGAAAGAAGGCTCAAAGGGACTCAGCCGGAGAGAACCGGGCCAAGAAGAGAAAAGAGCGAAGTACAGCAGGGCCAGGTAAAAACGGCCTGCCGGGGCCGGGTGAAAGAAGAAAAAGGCCCGGCAAAAACGGCCGCCCCGTAAGAACAGAGCGGCCGTTTGAAGCATTTGCGGCGCAAGCCCGAAAGGGGGATATTACAAGGCTACCCCCTCCATGGATTTCTCCAGCTCGCGGGCATGGCCCAGGAATTCCTCCAGGTTCATCTCCTTGTAGAAGAGCAAACCGTGGCTGGTCCGAACCCTGGGGCTCTCGTGCTGATAGAAGTAATTCTTTCCAAGAAGGAGCTGTACAGCCTGTAGTTGCTCCACCCAGATACGCTTGGTAAGATCGCTGAATTTCCCATCGTGCTGATAGCTCGGGAAAGAAGCTTCAACCTGGCTCAGATAACTGTAGGTAAAGGCACTGTCCATCACTCCCATAGCATTTAAGGAAACCGGTACAATGACATTGGCCTCGGCCGGATGGAAACGATACCAGACATTCCGGTAACCCCAGATCCGGAGATGTGAGAGATCCTCTTCCTCACTCCACATACGCAGTGCTTCGGCAATTACCTGAAGAACCTTGTAGTGCGTGTCGGGCCCACTGCCTTCCGGATCAAAGGCCAGGCTGACAACCGTCGGTTTGATTTCCCTCAGCTGTTCCAGAATGGGCTGGACATCGCGATCGCGATTTGGCTGTTCCGTGAAGATGTCTCCTGTGTAAAAGCCCAGCCTGAGATGGTGAACATTCTTCGTCTGTATGCCGAAGGTAGCCCAGACCAGCTCCTCTTCAAACTCCCTGATACATCCTTTAAGCTTCTGAATATCGGGCTGATTAATCTCCCCGTCATAGCTTTTCTTCAGAATCATAACGATGTTATTGATCTGATCACGCAGGGCTTCCTCGCTTTTAAGCTTGTAGAGCTCGACCATATCCCGCACAATGCGGTGAGAAAGCCCCCGGCGGCGCTCCATCTCGTTGTCCGAAGCCACATTCAGCAGATAGTGGTTCACATCCTTGTCGCGCTTGAACTGATATCCCGACTCAAAGAAATCGGGATAGCGAATCATGGAGATGGAACCCTGGTCCAGAAACTGCCTCGTATCCTCCAGGGCCCCGATAATAAACCTGTTGGTCACAGCCGTAAAGCCGGAAGTCAGTACGGAAAAATAGTTTGCGTTTGACTCGTTCCGCATCAGGCGGTGAATGTGTGGATTAATCCCCAGCAAGATGTCGTCATGATGAGGCCCGGTGTGGTAATAAACCTGGTTTTGTTCCGAGGTCAGGCCGGTATCCAGTTTGGCCAGTGTCGATGAAATGACAGAGGGCACCGTGTCCTCGCTCAGCCCCGGAATCATTTTACAATAGCGGTCGGCCTTCAGATCACTGAGGGTCAGGTGGTGTCCATACTTCTGCAGACGGCCACAAAGATCAATGACTGCTCTGTCGGTCTTTTCCTGGGTCCACTCCCCTTCCCTGTAATAGGCATCCACAGAGGACTGCAGCCCGGTAGCTGCCCCGGTGGTCAGATACAAACGAGCCCCATCGAGCTTGGCAAGCACACTGGCGGGATAGAGATTCGAGGGCTCATTCTCAAGGGCCTGTTTTACCACGGGGGCCTTGGCTTCCCCTGCAGCAAAAATAAGGGCCACTGCATCGGGGTTATAGGTGATGGTTTCGAGCCCTATGGTAATCACCATCCTGTTGCGGGAGACTTCTATCCCTCCCAGATCGGAAGCTGCAACAGCCTGGGTCTCAAAATTGGTTCCGGTAAGCCGGGTGGTGGAATAATGATCCGATCCCCTCACATTGAAGGCAATGTGCCCGTCAGGGCCAATACCGCCGAGGAAGAATCCAATGCCGCCCTTTTCTCTTACTTTCTGCTCGTATTCGCTGCACCAGTCGTCAATGGCAAAGATGGACTGTTGCTGCAGCTTTTCTTCGGCATTTTTGGGTTCTCTGTAACGCAGCGAGAGATCCACCACACTGTCGGGGAAGACCTCGGAAAAATGCTTACCACCGGCAAGCGGAATCTCATCAGAATTGATCAGCAGGGCATTCTTTTCGTCAAGGCCAAAGCCTTTCAGATAGTACTTCTTCACATAGTTGAAAAAACTATTGTGCTGCGAGGAAGAGATCGGATAGAATTCATCGATCTGCACAAAATGCAGGTCCTTCAGACTGGGTTTAGCCAAATCGCCAAGCCCGTATTTTTCGCGCAGGCTTTTCACCTTGGCACTTTCCCAGTTTTCGAGGAGGTAGGTGGTCCACTTGATAAAGTACTCGGGGGTTTTACCAGTAGGCAGGCTGATCACTCCTTTGGGATTGTCGGCCACCCATTCGAGAAAACGAAGGGAAGTCATAAGCCCCATCAGGGGAAAATTGTCTACAACGATGTAGGGAATGTGTGTATTGATTTCCGGGGATCCGGATAGCTTGTAAAAGCTCGACTCAACCTTTGATTTGAATTGCATTAGTGTAGATTTTTATTGTAGGTATGACTAAAAAAAAAGGAGAATTGCAAAGCTATTCAATTTCAACAGCCAAAGCAATGATCAATGATAGTTTTTAAGAGAATTTGAAGCTATTTGTACATGGCCGTCGAAGGAGTGCTGCACAGTCCCGTGAATAAATCGCAAAGCTTGCGGCTCACCTCAGCAAAATAGGCTGCGCCTTTCTCAGCACTGGCACGACGAGGATCACCGATCCCGGTATCGCGACTTACCTCGGTCCATTTCCGTTCCGTCCAGGCCCATGATTCATTCAACTCCTTCACGGCAAATGCTTTTGCCCGGCCATCCCCGGCTTCTTCCAGGGGTTTAACAAGCGAGGGCCATGCATGGAGCATCAGGCTGGTTTCCATCTCATCGGCGTGGTCCCCCTCGTTCTCGAAGAACGCTTCCCTGTCGACCGACTGAAACCAATTGCAGGTTGCCAGAAAAAGCTGCCGATGGTGGTGACCAAGCTCCCGGATGATCTGCCGGAAATTATTCCCGCCATGTCCGTTAACCACCAACAATTTATCTATGCCGGATACACTCACATCCTCCGCAATATCGTGCAGGATGGCCTGCTGGGTGGAAGGCAGCATATTCATCGTAAAGGGAATACCCTTTTGTCCGGTGTTTACACCAAAGGGTACAGCCGGAAGCACGATGAGCCTCGCACCTGCCTCCCAGGCCATGCGGGCAGCCTCCTCGACCAGGGCCATTGTTTCCAGGGTATCGGTCCCGTAGGGAAGGTGATAATTATGGGCTTCTGTTGCGCCCCAGGGCAAAACGGCCAATTGATAGTCATTCAGTTTAAGCGATGGCCAGTGGCACTCACTGAGGATGTAAGGTCTGCTCATATCTCTGCGTGTTAGTGGTAAAAAAAAGTTCAGATTCCGGGTTCTTAGCCGCTGAAAATCCAAAGTTAGCATGTCGGCCATTTTATGCAAACGAAAAGCTGCCCGGATGCTCATCCAGGGTAAAATGAAAGCTTTCTTAACAGGTATTTAACATTTTTTAACTATTTTTATTGAGTCTAAATACGTGTGAAATTCACTATTTAACGGCTTTACAAGCATTTTTTTTGCTATTTTCAAGCGTTAAAATATGTTAACGCGGAGCTGACGAGCAGGCTGGCGTTGACCTACAGAACCCAAAACTGATTGTTCATTGCTAACTCATAAACTAACAACTATGTTAAAATCTGCATTTCGGAAAAGTGGCCTGTTGTCGCTTCTCCTGTTGGGCTTTGCGTGCAGCATGGCCTTTGCTCAGGAAAGGACGATAACGGGGAATGTGACTTCCGCCGAGGAAGGACCGATTCCCGGTGTCAACGTCGTTGTCCAGGGCACAACAATTGGTGCGGTGACCGACATCGATGGAAACTATTCGATTACGGTTCCCAGTGCCGATGCGATACTCCTCTACTCCTCCATCGGCTATACCAAACAAGCCATTCCCGTTGCCGACCAGAGCGTCATCGACGTAGTGCTGGTAACCGACGTCACCTCACTCGACGAGATCGTGGTCATCGGCTACGGTACCCAGAAAAAGAAAGAGGTGACCAGCGCCATTGCCAATGTGAAGTCCGAGGACTTCAACAAGGGGGCGATTTCCAGCCCCGCCCAGCTGCTGCAGGGGAAAGTGGCCGGCCTGTCCATCACCCGTCCGGGCGGCAACCCCAACCAGGGCTTCTCCATGCGTCTTCGCGGATTGAGCACCATTGGGGCCAACACCGAGCCCCTCGTGGTCATTGATGGTGTGGTTGGCGGTTCGCTCAACAACCTCGATCCCAACGACATCGAATCCATGGATGTGCTGAAGGATGGTTCTGCCGCAGCCATTTACGGAACCAGGGGTTCCAGCGGAGTAATCATCGTAAGCACCAAAAAGGGCCGTCGCGGCACTGCCCGGGTAAGCTACAATGGCATGTTGACATCTGAATCTGTAGCCAAGTTCCGCGATGTGATGACGGCCAGTCAGTGGCGTGCCATGTCCAAGGAAACGGGCAGGGGAAACGATTATGGCGAAAACACCAACTGGTTCGAGGAAACCACCCAGACAGCCCTATCCCAGGTGCACAACCTCTCCCTCTCCGGCGGAAGCGAAAAGACCACCTACATGGCTTCGTTAAACTACCGTGATGGCGATGGTGTGGCTATCAACACCGGCTACAGCCAGCTCAACGGCCGCCTGAACCTGAGCCAGAAAGCCCTGAACGACAAGCTGACCCTGGACCTGAACATCGGAGCCACCCAGCGCGAATCGCAGTACGGCTTCGACGAGGCCTTCCGCTATGCCTCCATCTACAACCCCACAGCTCCCGTTCGCAGCGACGATCCCGAATACAGGAAATACGACGGCTACTTCCAGCAGATTTTGTTCGACTACTACAACCCGGTGGCCATCATGGAGCAGAATATCAATGAAGGCAAGGATCAACGTGTAAATGTGGCCCTGAAGGGGACCTACGAAGTTATCGACGGCCTGAAGGTTTCCGCCCTATATTCAACACAAAACGAGACCTTCCAGAGGGGGAGCTACTATGACAAGAACAGTTACTTCCAGGGCATGGATCGCAATGGACTTGCCAGCAGGGGGTTCGACGAAAGCTCTTTCCAGTTGTTCGAATCCACCGTTAACTACCTGACCGACCTGGGTGCTGCCAGCCTGAATCTGATGGGAGGATACTCCTACCAGCATTTCAATGACGAAGGCTTTGGTACCTCGGCAGGTAACTTCGTCACCGATGCCTTCACCTATAACAACCTGGGTGCAGCCGGTGACTACAACTCGGGATATCCCGACCTGGCCTACAGTTACAGGAACAGTTATAAGCTTGCGGCCTTCTTTGGCCGGGTGAACCTGAATGTTTCCGACGCCTGGTTCCTGACTGCAAGTCTGCGTTACGAGGGTTCCAGCCGCTTTGGAGCCGGCAGGAAATGGGGGCTCTTCCCCGCCCTGGCTGGTGGTGTCGACCTGGCCAGGCTTCTGGACATTGCCTCCATGGACAACCTGAAGCTGCGGGCCAGCTACGGAGTAACGGGCCAGTTGCCTGCCAGCAGCTACATCTCCCTGTTGCGCCTTGCCCCCAAGGGTAACTTCTTTTACATCGACAAATACATCCCCGGTTACCAGCCTATCAGTAACCCAAACGAGGATCTGGGCTGGGAAAGGAAGGGCGAAATTAACCTCGGTCTGGATTTCTCCCTGATGGCCGG
>PDRI01000053.1 GCA_002748055.1 Bacteroidota bacterium
GTATTATTATCGTCACAGCTCACAAAGATGAGCAGGAATAGAATTAGAAATGAATTTAAATTTGCCATGATATTATTGTTTAATTTATTTTATTTCAAGATGCTACTGGTTATCGAATGGTTGCCTGTAATGGCACACAACCAGGGCATAAAGCCCATAATCTGCGGTGCATATATCGCCATCAACTCCACAAGCTCCGCTTCCACAATTCATTATGCACCTGGTGCGGGAAGCGGAAGTCAAGGAACTTAGATCCTGCAAAAAGAACTCCGGGACTTTTTTAGCGAATTGGTGTAACGAATGAAGCAGGTCATTCGTCCGTTGAGTAAATTTGCAACTATGCGCCGCTCGATTTCACTATCCCTTTTATATCTCCTCCTCTATAGCTCCGTGCTTTGGGGGCAGACCGAAATCCTGCCCAAGAAACGCTGCAGGGCTTTTCGGACCAGCAGTCCACCGGCCATTGATGCTGTCTTTGACGACCCCGGCTGGAGAGCAGGAGAATGGTCGGGTGGTTTTGTGCAGCACCAACCCTACGAAAACAGGCCACCTTCACAGCCCACAGCGTTCAAGGTAGCCTACGACGATACGAACCTCTACATCGCCATTCGTGCATTCGACAGCAGTCCCGATTCCATCATCAGCCGCATGAGCCGGCGCGACGATGATGACGGCGACATGGTCTTCGTGGTCCTCGACAGCTACCACGATCTGCGAACAGGCTTCGTCTTCGGCGTTAGTTCGGCCGGTGTACGTTTCGATATGACCGTTAATAATAACGGTCAAAACGAAGACGATACCTGGGATCCCATTTGGCAGGCAAAGACCCGAATTACAGACTGGGGATGGGCAGCTGAAATGAAGATCCCCTTCACCCAACTGCGTTTTCAGAAGAACGCTAAGGAGGTCTGGGGCTTTGAACTTGCGCGTCTCCTCTACCGGAAAAATGAGTTGAGTTTCTGGCATCCTATTCCACGAAATGCTCCCGGCATGATCCACGCCATGGGTGAACTGGACGGCCTGCAGGAGCTAAAGCCACGGAAACAATTCGACCTTACCCCCTACCTTGTAACAACGGCCAAAAGCTATGAGCCGCAGAAAGGCAACCCCTTTTTGGACGGGAGCGATTTTGGGGGCAACTTCGGACTCGATGGAAAGCTTGGAATCACCAACAATCTGACCCTGGACTTTAGCATCAACCCCGATTTTGGACAGGTCGAAGCCGACCCCTCGGAACTTAACCTGACCGCCTTTGAAAGCTACTTCCGGGAACAGCGTCCCTTTTTTATCGAAGGAGCTGCCATTACCTCCTTCAATGTAGGGCTTGGGGGCGGCGATATGGGCAATGACAATCTCTTCTACTCCCGCCGCATTGGACGAAAGCCAAGGGGCTACCCCCGTCTGAGTGAAGGAGAATATGCAGAGGTCCCTTCATTCACGCGCATTCTGGGTGCTGCCAAGCTCAGCGGAAAAACCGAAAAGGGGCTTTCAATCGGAATGATCGATGCCCTCACAGCGAATACCAGGGCTACTGTAGCCGGCAACAATGGGGAACGCAAAGAGAGCGTTGAACCCCTTACCAACTACGCACTGCTAAGGCTCCAAAAGGACCTGAACAAGGGCAATACCATCATAGGCGGAGTTGTAACAAACACCGGCAGGCGACTCGATGAGCTTTCGGCCGACCACCTGCACAAAATGGCCACCACAGCCGGCATCGATTTCAAACAGTATTTCAGGGACAGAAACTACTTGCTCAGCGCGGTGGCATACATGAGCAATGTACGAGGATCGACCGCCGCGATAGCAAAGACCCAGCGCTCCTCGGCCCGCTATTTTCATCGAAGCGATGCCATCCATCTGAATTACGATACAACCCAGACCAGTCTGAGTGGGATGGGAGGAAAATTTCAGTTTGGCAAGATAGGCGGAAACTGGAACTTCCTGTTCATGAGCCTGGCCAAAAGCCCCGGACTTGAATTGAACGACATGGGTTTCATGCAACAGGCCGACAAGCTGGTGAATGTATTGTGGACCGGCTATAACATCACAGAACCCTTTGGCATCTTCAACCGGCTTAGCCTGAACAACCTTGTCTATCTGTCGTCCGACATGGGAGGGACGCTGAAAGGCCTGGGCTACGAATACAATGTGAACGCCAGCATGAAGAACCAGTGGCAGACGGGCCTTGGAGGCGGATTCACTTTCAAACAGGCTTCGAGTGACATGCTCAGAGGCGGCCCTCTCATCTATCTCCCAAACAGTTTGTATTTTGGCCTGCACCTGTACACCGACGAGCGAAAAGCCGTCTCGGGTGGGATCTATAACAACCTGAACTGGGCTGCTGAAGACTATTACATGAGCCATTACATGGGTGCCGATCTCACCATTCGCCCTTCCAATTCGCTGAATATTTCATTTGAACCGGAGTTCAGCATGCGACAAAGCAATCTGCAATACATCACCGAAAAGTCGCTGAACGGCGAGGCCCGCTACATCTTCGGATCCATCGATCAGCATGTACTCAGCCTTTCGCTAAGGCTGAACTACACCATTACGCCCGATCTGACCATACAGTATTGGGGACAGCCCTTCATTGCCTCGGGTGACTATTCGGTGTTTAAAATGATCACCAAGCCAAAAGCGGATCGTTTCGAAGACCGTTTCCATGTCTTTAGTGAAGAACAAATCTCCAGGTCGGAAGGCGGCTATGAGATCAGCGAAAATGGCGACTCTGTGCCCGACTACCGTTTTGAAAATCCCGATTTCAGCCTCAGCGAATGGCTTTCGAACCTGGTGGTTCGCTGGGAATTCCGTCCGGGATCAACAGCCTACCTGGTATGGTCACAAAACCGTGACCATTACGCGGCCAGCGGAGACTTTCATTTAGGAGACCATATGCACGATCTCTACACCAGCAAACAGGCCACCAATACCATCCTGCTGAAACTCTCCTATCGCATCGGCCTGCATTGATGCCCTATTATTGGGGGCCTTGTGGTCTTGAGAATCGAGGCAAATCATTAACTTTGCTGATCTCAAAAACCACAGCAAGATGAAGCTCAAATATGGCATGAATCCCAACCAGGACTATGCAGAGGTAATCGATCCCTCCAATGCATTGCAACTGTTGAATGGCAAGCCCAGCATTATCAATGTGCTGGATGCCCTGAATGCCTGGCAGCTGGTAAAGGAAGCAAGCGATGAACTTGGAAGCCAGTGCAGCACCTCCTTCAAGCATGTCACCCCTTCCGGAGTTGCCCTGAGCCGAAGCCTTAGCGATCAGGAAAAAGCTGCCTATCTGATTAAGAAACCGCTTTCACCGCTGGCCTCGGCCTATGCCAGGGCCAGAGGAACCGACCGGCTGGCATCCTTTGGCGATTTCATTGCCCTGAGCCACCAGCTCGACGAAGAAACGGCTTCACTTATCAAAACCGAAGTTTCGGATGGAATCATCGCTCCGGCTTATGATCCGGCAGCCCTGGAGACTTTAAAGGCGAAGAAAAAAGGCAATTACGTTGTCTTCGCCATCGACCCCGACTTCATCCCCCCCGACATTGAAAGCCGGGAGCTCTTTGGGATTACCATCAGGCAGAAGAGAAACGACCTGAAGATTACCGACGCCCTCCTCCAAAATGTGGTCACAAAAAACCGGGACATCCCCGCTGCAATCCTGAGCGACCTGAAGCTGGGCATGATCACCCTGAAATTCACCCAGTCCAATTCCATCTGCGTGGTAAACAACGGACATGTCATCGGCATCGGTTCGGGCCAGCAATCGCGCATCCTCTGCTCGGGTCTGGCCCTGAGCAAGGCCAATGTGTGGTATCAGAAATCGCTGCTCGACTATGCCTTCCTGAAGGAACAACCGGATTTGAAGCGGACCGAACTCGACCAGCTCATTGAATTGAAGCGCCAGGAAGTCTATGGCGATAAAGTGATCCTGAACGAACTGGAGGGAAGCTGCCTTCTGTCCGACGGCTTTTTCCCGCAAAAAGACAACATTGAACTGGCCCACAAATACGGGATTAAGTACATCGCTACCCCCATGGGGTCGATTCGCGACCAGGAGATCATCGATGCGGCCGATAGCTATGGCATGCGCATTGTCAACACAGGAACCCGGCTCTTCCATCACTAGAAGCCCATGCTCTGCATCCTCGGACCTGCAAAAACCATAGACCTCAGCCCTCACGGGATTACAGACAAAGGGGACTACCCCGGGCATCTCGACAGCTCGGCGGTATTGGTAGAACTGCTTCGAAAATACGACATTGAAGGCATTCGGTCCCTGATGAAGGTGAGCGAAAAACTGGCCACGCAGACCTTTGAGCGCTACGCATCCTGGCAAAGGAGCTACGAGAAAGCGGATGCCCAACAGGCCATCCTGGCTTTTTCAGGTGAGGTCTTCAACGGGCTGCAGGCCCGCTCCCTTGGGGAAGCCGATTTGCTTTTTGCTCAGGACCATGTGCGCATTCTTTCGGGGCTCTACGGGGTGCTTCGCCCGCTCGATTTCATCCTTCCTTACCGGCTCGAAATGGGAACAAAGCTGGAAAATCCATCTGGCCCAAACCTCTATGATTTCTGGGCAGACATCATCCCGAAAGAGATTGCTCAACTGGCAGGAAAAGCCGACGATCCGGTCCTGATCAATCTTGCCTCCAGGGAATACTTCCGGTCGATAGCCCCGGCCGGCTTTCCCTACCGGATCATCACCCCGGTTTTCAAGGAAAGTGATGGAAATGGCTATCGGAGTGTGAGCATCTACGCCAAAAAGGCGCGGGGCATGATGCTCCGCTTCATCATCCGGAACAGGATAAAAGATCCCGGGCATCTCAAGGCCTTCGATGAAGACGGCTACCAATTCATGCCCGCACTCTCCGGGAAGGATGAATGGTTCTTCTGCCGCTAGATTCGATATACGCTGTTCTATGCTATCTTTGTGGAGTGAAAGGGCCTGCCATGAAATGCCAGGACTTCCGGATCGTCATGCACTAAAGCATCAACAGGAAATGTATCCAGACCCTGAATGAAGAACAACAATTCGAAAATATGAAAAGAGCACTGAAAATTGCTTTGAAGGTCCTGCTCTCAGTGATTGGCCTGGTCATCGTACTCCTTATTGCCATGGGGCTTTGGTACAGGGCCAACGTTATACACAGTGAGCATCCGAAAAACTTCCGGCAGGCAGAGGTCGAAACGATCTCAGTAGCGGGCTATACCTTTCGTGATCTGAATGGAAACGACAGCCTCGACATCTACGAAGACAAACGGCAGCCGATTGAGGCCAGAGCTGAAGACCTTCTATCGCAGATGAGCATGGAAGAGAAAATCCGCATACTAAAAGGATCCGGCATGCAATCGGCCATGGGACTTGTTAAGCCGGGCGAAGGCATCAGTGGTGCGGTTGGCACCATCGTCCCTGTAGCCCGATTGGGCATCCCCACCCTCTACCTGTCGGACGGCCCTGCAGGCCTGCGCATCAACCCCAGGCGTAAAAACGATCCCCGCAGCTATTACTGTACGGCATTCCCGATTGGCACACTGGTGGCCTCGACCTGGAACACCGAGCTGGCGAGCCGGATAGGCGATGCCATGGGAAAAGAAATGCTGGAATACGGCATTGATGTCATTCTGGGGCCGGGAGCCAATATTCACCGTCATCCACTCTGTGGCAGGAACTTTGAATACTTTTCCGAAGACCCTGTACTCACAGGAGAAATAGGGGCAGCCATCGTGAACGGGGTCGAAGCCAATGGGGTGGGTACCTGTGTCAAACACTTTGTGGCCAACAACCAGGAAACAAACCGGATGATAAACGACGTACGCATTTCGGAAAGGGCGCTGAGGGAAATCTATCTGAAAGGCTTTGAGATTATTGTCAGAAAGGCCCAACCCTGGAGCCTGATGTCGTCCTACAACCGTTTAAACGGCTCCTATGTGGCCGAAAACCGCGAAATCCTCACAGACATCCTCAGGGACGACTGGGGATTTGAAGGGGTGGTGATGACCGACTGGTTTGGCGGCAGCAACGCCGTGGCACAGGTGGCAGCGGGCAACGACCTGCAAGAGCCCGGAACCAGGAAGCAATACAAAGCCCTTAAAAAAGCGGCAGCCAGCGGAGAGCTCAGTGAAGAGGCCATTAACACCTCTGTAAAACGCATTCTGAAACTTGTGCTGGCATCGGGAAAGATGGATGGCCTGCCCTTCCATAACGACCCCGACCTTGAGGCCCATGCCCTGATTGCAAGGCAATCGGCTGCAGAGGGCATGATCCTGCTGAAAAACGAGGGAGCCCTGCCCCTGAAACAGGGCCTGAAGGTGGCCCTCTTCGGAGCAAGCTCTTACGACTTCATCGCAGGAGGGACGGGCTCAGGGGATGTGAATGAGGCTTACAGTGTCTCCCTCGAGGAGGGACTCACAAATGCCGGGTTCCAGATTAATCCGACTGCCAAATCCTATGTCGAAGAGTACAAAGCCGCCCATCCGGAGGCATTCAGAAAACCCAAAGGAACCTTGCAGGCCATGATGAACCCTTACTCCCCGCCCGAAATCGTACTGAGCGAAGAGCAGGTTCGCGAGCTAAGCACTACTTCCGATCTGGCCATTGTCACCATAGGCCGGAATGCAGGTGAAGGTGGGGATCGGGTCGAAAAAGACGACTTCCTGCTATCGGAAAAGGAGCAACAGATGCTGACAACAATTTGCCGGGTTTTTCATGATTCGGGGAAGCAGGTCGTGGTGGTCCTGAACATTGGCGGGGTAATTGAAACCGCTTCGTGGAAACAAAAACCCGATGCCATCCTGCTGGCCTGGCAGGGTGGACAGGAAGGAGGGAATTCAGTTGCCAACATTCTGGCCGGCAAAGAAAATCCCAGCGGGAAACTCCCCATGACCTTCCCCCTTAAGCTGAACGACCATGCCTCCAATGCCAACTTCCCGCTCGAGGGAGGAATGATGAAACTCTCCGACTTCCTGGACAGAACAATCAAACCCGTGGAAGAGCAGCTTGCGAATATCGACTACAGCAACTATGAGGAGGGCATTTACGTGGGCTACAGGCATTTCGACAAAGCCGGACTGGAGGTGTCCTATCCCTTTGGTTTTGGGCTTTCCTATACCAGTTTTGAGTACTCCAATCTCGAAGCCGAGCTCGCCGATTCGATAATTAAGGTGCAAATCAACATTCAAAACACCGGTGAAGTAGCGGGGAAGGAAGTGGTCCAGCTCTTCAGCGCAAAACCCGGCACAAAAATCGACAGGCCCAAACAAGCCCTCAAGGCCTTTGCGAAAACACCCCTGCTTGCACCGGGCAAAAGCACGGTAATCGAGATGTCTGTTCCTGTGCCGGATCTGGCATACTGGAACGAAGATTTAGCAGACTGGACCGTAGAGCCCGGTGAATATCAGCTTCTGGCGGGGGCTTCGTCGAGAGATATCCGGGAACAAACCTTTATTGAGCTTTGACATAAAAAAAGACAGTGAACAAGAATCACAGCCAGACATACCAGTTCTCCGATCAGAAATGGGAAGCCCTGCTCAGGATCTCGGAAGAGGCCCATACCTCTACGGGAATAAAGGCTTTCGTTGCTGTGATTCACGAAATCATCTCCGATCTGGTCTATGCCCGGAATTTCTTCATTGCCTTATATGAAGAACGCAGCGGCATGTACTATTTCCCCTATTTCGTGGATGAATTCGACCAGATGGAGACCACGGGGGCTGGCAGTACCTACGATCCGACCTGGAGGTCGAAACGCTACGACCTCTCCGATACCCTCACCGATCTCGTTAAAAGCACTGGGAAACCCCTGAGGCTTTCCGATCTGAAGAACAATGAACTATACAATAGTGGCAAGACCCGGCAGTTTGGAAGCCAGTCGAGTTCCTGGCTCGGGGTTCCCCTTAAACTCTCCGGAACCACAATCGGGGTTATGGCCGTCCAGGCCTACGACAAGGTGGGCATCTACTCGGCCGAAGACGAAGCCCTGATGGTCTTTGTCTCGGATCACATTGCCCGAGCCATTGAAAACGTCAGAAATGAAGAAAGGCTGAGGAAGCAACACGAGCTGGTCCTGCAGCAACAACAGGCCATCACCGACAGCATCAGCTACGCCAGGCGAATCCAGAAGGCCGTTCTCCCCTCATCGGCCTACATTAGCAACATTCACAGCGACTATTTTAGCTTATACAAACCCAGGGACATCCTGAGTGGGGACTTTTACTGGATCAGGGAGATCGGCGGGTACAAGGTGTTCATTGTTGCCGACTGCACCGGGCACGGAATACCCGGAGCCCTGATGAGCATGCTTGGGGTTACCCTGCTCAACGAACAGTTCAGGACCTTTGGAATCAGAAAACCCGGCCTGATTCTGAACCACCTGCGAAACAAGGTGAAAGAAATGCTGGCCCAGGAAGGCAAAAGCCGCGACCAGAAGGACGGGATGGATATGGCCATTGCCATCCTCAGCCCCGACTACAGCACCCTGCAATATGCCGGAGCCAATATCCCCCTGTTCCTGACCAGAGACAAATCGGCCGGCTACCCCATCGACCTGAGACTGCCCCTGGTACTGGAAGACGAGAACCATCTTCTTTTCAGGCTAAAACCAGACACCCAGCCTATTGGCGTACACTGGGAAGAAAGGGAATTTGAAACCCGGGAAACAAACCTCTACCACGGCGATTCCCTTTATATGATTACCGATGGCTTCATGGACCAGTTCGGGGGTGAAGGTCGCAGGAAATTCAAGGCCCGGCGCATGAAAGAACTCCTTCTCTCTTTGCAGCCTTCCGATATGAAGGAACAGGGCAAAGCGATGGAAGCAGCCTTTGAAGCCTGGAGGGGCCGAAACGAACAAATCGATGATGTCTGCGTGTTTGGCCTGCACATCGACAAAACAAACAGGCCCTGAGCTTAGTTGTCGAGGCTGCCGAAGACCTTCTTCAGTATGGGGCTAACCCGTGCCGAGACCTCTGTCCGGATCCGCTTCTCCTCCTTTTCCACCTTCAGAAACATCCCGTCGAGGGCCTTATTCGTAAGGTAATCGTCGAGCTCGGCTTCCACCGGCTTAAAACCAGCCAGCCGTCCTGCAACGCTGCCGGCAAAGGCATTCCATTTTCCGGTTAGGGTGTCCCAGGAATCCCGGGTCGATACACCCCCGATAATCGCCTTGGATGTCGACTGCCTTATCCTGGGTTTGTACAAAGCATAGAGCTCATCCCGGGTCGTCCTCATCAGATAAAGGGTGGCTGCATTATCGGCCCCATTTAAGATAGCAAAGGCATCCCTGATGGTCATCTGCTTAATGCTGTTGACAAAGATGGGAGCCACCTCCTTTGCCGCATCCTCAGCAGCCCTGTTTATGCGCAAAACCACATCCTCGACAAGCCTGGCCCCTCCCGGGATTTTCGAGATATTGTCGACAATCACCGTCGCCTCCTCGGGCAGAAGAATCTTCACAAGTGCATCACCATAGTAACCGTCGGTTGCAGAAAGAATCGTCGAAGCCTTCTCTGAGCCCTTAGTCAGGGCTTCCTTCAGGCCTTCAACCACCTCTGCCTCCGTAAGCGTCAGCTCTCCGGGAAGCGATTGCACAATGGAGGTCAGCTCGGCACAGCCTGTAAGCAGAAAGACAAACATGAGGGGAATCAGAAATTGTTTAGTTGTAGCTCTCATCGGATTGCAATTTTCGATTAAAGATAGGGAATTCCTCCGGTCCAGGGGAAGGAAGAGGGCTCCGGCTGTCCTTCACATCGCCGATAAGGGCCTTCGTTTTCGGGCAGGAGCAAGGCCCATCCCCGGGCAGGCCTCTAAGCCTTATCCCTTATACCAGAGAAGCAATGCCGGAAAAAAGCAGTTCCACCTGCTCCTCGCTGGTCTGGCTGCTTAGAACAAACCTGAAGTGCCCCCCTGCAGGTGCACCCGGATAATGAACAAAAGAGGGATAAATCCCATGTTCCAATAAGCGGCTTGCAAGGTGGTGATTCTTCCGCTCATCGTAGAAAGTGATGGAAAAAATCGGTACAGGGTTATCGGGCAGATCGAAACCCAGGCCAAGGAAACGCTTCTTCAGCGTTCTGGTTCTGGCCCTCAGGCCCGAAATTAATTCCTGATGGGCAGACAGGTATGCCAGAGAGCTAATTCCGGCTACAAGCAGGGGAAGGGGCAGTCCCGTACTTCCGCTATATGCACGGCTCCTCTTTTTGATCCTTTCAACCTGTTCAAGGCTTCCGCATACAAGCCCGCCGAAGCAGCCAAAACCCTTGCTGAGGGTTCCGGTCTGAAAAACCAGGGAACGATCGATCCCGCTTTCTTCCCAACTCCCCTTCCCCGTCTTACCCAGTATGGCCATGGCATGGGCATCATCGACCAGCATCCGGCCATCATAGGGGAGCAGTATTCTGGCATAGTCCTCCAGGGGGGCAAGCTCTCCTCTGGCCGGGAACACGCCGTCGGTAAGCAGGAGGGGACGTTCCCCTCCCCTTAAATGCTTCCTCAGCTGAGCTTCAAACCCTCCCGGGTCACAGAATGGAAAGCGCACAATCCGCTTATGGATCCCCTTCAGGGCATCGAACAAGCTTGAATGGGCCTTCTCATCGATCAGAAACAAATCAAAGTCTTCCGCCATGCCCTCCAAAAGACAGGTATTTGACAGGTATCCACTGGGAAGTACCAGGGCCGATTCGGTGGTAAAAAAGCCGGACAGAGCCGCTTCGAGCTCCTGGTAAAGCCTGTGATTGCCTGTGGTTACCCTGGATCCGGTCGAACCAAGCCCATATTCCTTTACGGCAGCAGCCACAGCCTCGGCAATCAAAGGACTCCTCGACATCCGGTGATAATCGGTACCTGCCAGGTAAAGGTATTCCTTTCCCTCAACAACAATCCGGTCCCTGCCGCTAAAGCTGAGCCCCTCTTGTTTCATTCGTGGATTTCCTCCAGCTTATCGACAAAGGCAGGGTCGGGACAGGCCCCTATTCCGGGAGCATCGGGCAGCTCAATGAGCCCACCTTGCATGCTGATCCCACCCTCGACCGGATCAATGGCATGTTCCAGATGAGAATCCAGGTCATAAAAGCGAATGATGGAGGAAGAAAGCCCGAAATGCGCAGCAGCTGTGATCCCCAGTCTGGTCTCCGACATGCAGCCAATCATACAGGGGATGGCCCCTGCCTCTGCAACATGGGCGATTTTGAGGGCATTGTGAATCCCTCCCGATTTCGACAACTTAATGTTAAAGTAAGGCACCACATTGTTCCTGATCAGGGCCAGGGCTTCATAAGGCGAAAACAAGGACTCATCAGCCATAACGGGGATCTTGCTGGTGGCACTCACATAACGGGTCGCATCAAGATCCTCCACCCTGCAGGGCTGCTCGCAAAACTCAATATTAAAAGCAGCCAGAGCCTCAAGGTTCCGCAAGGCAGCGATCCGGTCCCAACCCTGATTGGCGTCTATCCGAATACAAACAGCATCCCCAACGGCCTCCCTGATCAGCTTCATCCGTCTGAAATCCTCTGCATCGTCAAGCCCCAGCTTAACCTTAATTTTATTAAAGCCCATCTCCTTGATCTTCAACGCCCTATCGGCCGCCACCGCGGGATCGCAAAGCCCGATGGTCATGTCGGTTTCAATCGGGCCCCTGCTTCCACCCAAAAAGGCATAGAGCGGCATACCCGCCACCTGGGCAGCAATATCGAACAGCGCCATATCGATGGCCGATTTCAGGGTCGTATTATGGGGCAAAAAGGCATCCATAAAGCCCGTAAGCTCATCAATTTCCAGGGGATTCTTCCCCGTGAGTTTGTCTCTGAATGCCTTGCCGGCAGCAAAACAGATATCCTGGGTCTCGCCCACCAGGGCATGAAAGGGAGCTCCCTCCCCCCAGCCAACAATGCCGGCATCGGTTTCAATCTTTATGAGCACATTTCGGGCATCGGAAATCTTCATCGTGGCTATCTCAAAGACAGCTCTCAGCGGGATATCGTATCTGAATATGCGGATGGCCGTTATCCGGATGTCTGCAGACGGGCGTTTACCTGGTTTCATTGGAAGCGTTGTTGGTTTTAGCAGTATAAAAATAGCAATTCTGCTCAGCTCAGCCTCAGAACCGTTCTCAGGGCTTCTTCTTTTAGCGGCTCAGGTGTTTCCGGGTCTTCTGCCAGAGCCTTGCAAAAATCAATGATTTGTTGTTTCCTTAGCGAATGCTTAAACCATCCCAAGGCCTCGAGCATCAGTATCCGATGGTCCTGATTCCCGCTCTCTTTAACAAAGCGGATATACTGGTCCACTCCCAGGTGGAAGTTATAATTCCGCAACATCCGGATCTGCCTGTATCTGGCCTTATCAGAGGCCTCCGGATCGGCAAGTGTCTGGGTATTCCGCTCGAACCAGGTGTCTGCCTCTTCTAACACGCCTCTGATCAGGGGCAGGAGTTCTTTCGCATTGCTGAAACTTTCCAGTTCGGCCGACTGGCGGTCAAACTCGGCAAGCAAAAGATCGCTGTCGAAAAAACGGAGGCTTGTCCCCAGATTGAATTCAACCCTTTTCGATAGGGGCTGAAGGCTCAGGGCTACCAGCTCCGGAATCAGTTCCTCATGCCCCATATCACCGGCAAAGGCAACGGCAAAGCGTTGCACCAGTTCATAGTCGTCGTGAAGGGCCAGTTTGATCAGCTCCAGAAAATTGGCATCGTTGTATTCGGCAGACAACAGCATACATTTTGCCCGGATGCTACCATATTCAGACTCCCTGAATGTGCTCAAAAGAAGATCGGAAAGGCCCGCATACCGCGCTTCGTAAAGCTTTTGCAGTGCAAGATTCACCACATCGGGATAAGGAGAATCGAGCAGGTTCAGCCAGGTCCTGCTTTTCACAGAATGGGCTGCAGAAAGCCCCTGAACATCGATACCGGGATCGATTGATGCAAAACGGAAGGTAGGGTCGCCGAGGATATGGGTTTCGAGGTAGGCCACCATCTTGTTCCACTCACCCACACGCATACCCAAAGAAAGCAGGCCCAGCATCTCATTTGGCCATTTATCCTGCAGGGAATTCACCGTATTCCCTTGTGCAACAACGGTTTCTCCGGACGAGAAAAGATAGGAACCCGCCAGGTAACTGTCCTCATAAAAAGAGCCATTGTAACAGGCATCGAAAATGACGAATCGCGCATTGGGGTCATATTTATAGGTCTCGAAATCGGCCAGAACAAGGTCCAGGTTTGCACTACTGATGCTGTCTTCCAGACTCGTTTCTTCGTCGAAAGCACCGTCGAACCAGCTTGCAGGGATAGCGTATTTCTCCCCATATTCTTTGATAACCCGGGTCACAGCCTCAGCTCCCCGACTTTGAACGCGACGAAGGCGACTCCTGAGATGACGCTTCACCATCTCGATCTGTACGCTATAGCTGTCGGTCTTGGGAAAACCACTCAGGTATTCCGTATCCGCTGAACCATGGTGGTGAAGCAGGGCCAGATCCAGGTCCTCACGCTGCAACTCCGACATGTACATGAACTTGACATGCTCATCCCTGGAATGGTCGAGAAAGCTGATATGCACCTCTCCGGGCAATTGCTGACTCAGGACCAGCTGCTCGTCGAGCCGGGCTACCATCGACTCGGAATTGTAACCATGACCGGCAAAAAAGAAAAACTGATCCAGGTGGTTCTCGGACCTGTGCGCAGCCACAGCCTTCTTCATATATGCACTCAGCAGGGCATACTTATCCTCCCCCGCCGGGGCCTTGATCCGGCCCGAATAGATATCGGGGCCAATCTCCTGGGGCGAGGCAAAATTCAGGGAATAGTAGTGGATATTCTTCCCCGTTGTATCCTTCCGGATATAGTCCCATTTCAGATCGAAATCATCATAAAACCGATCCGTAACCACATTGGCCGTCTCGAGCCCGTACCTGTCCTGGTCCATCTTAAATGCACTGGTCATGTGTTGCGCATCTATCACAGCTACCATGGGAATATCACCGATAAAAACAGCCCCTTCAATGGCTTCGTGGCCCTTGTAAAGCCTGAACAAATCGAGGCGCAAAGAATCGGGGTTCTCATAGTCCTTCACAATCAGGTGGGGCTCAAGCCCCTCTTCTTCGAGCACCGCCCTGTAATCTGCAATCTCAGCCTCCAATTTACGATAGCTCTCCTCATCAATAACCACGGCTAGCCCGCGTCTGCTTTCTGTGCAGGAAGAGAGCAGAAGCAGCAGTGAAGACAAAAACAAAACGCCCCTGTAAAAGAGGCTCAGGCTCCTGTTCATCTTAGTCAATTTCATCTTAATCAATAGTTTAACCCAAGTGATAGAGCGAAATAGGTCCGTGTCTTCGGAGCGGCCCATGCTTCATGACTGGCCGTCGTATACCTGAAGTCCAGATCGATGTAAACAAACTGGCTCCGTTTTTTCACCACCCTGACAAAGCGGCCATATCTGAAGCCGGTCCCCAGCATGTAGGCCGAACCGGACCGCAGCTGAAAATCCGGTTCAACAATGCCCTTCCAAACAGCCTTGTTTTGCAAGGCCGTGTAGGGCCTCAGCTGCCTGAGTTCCTTGTCAAGGCTGGTGCTGAATTCCAGATCCAGGCGCAGGGCAAGGCTGCTCTTCTCGCCAACAAAGGCCCTGCTGATACTGAACGACGGGAGCAGATTCATCATTTGCTGTTCGGCTTCCAGCAGGTAGGATTCCTGCTCATAGAGGGCCTCAAGCCCGAAACAAAGATCCCATTTATTCAAATAAGGGGTATAGGGTTTGGAAACCCTGTACTCAAAACCGGGAAGCAAGTGCATAAAGCTGTATTTATCGATCACCGCAACGGTTCTGTAATAGGTGATCCCCTTCTCGGTATAAGGCTCCTGAATGAACTCCGATCCTGAACCCAGATTCCAGTCGGCAAAGACCCGTACCGTGTGCTGAAATCGTTCTCCAAAACTGACCGAAGTACTGAAGTTCAGTATATTTTCCAAATAATCGCCGGCATCGTTTTTGCGTGGATTGTTGGAGCCGTCCTCCGCCGCCTCATTGGATGCAACATAATCAAGCGCATGAAAGACTTTCAGCTCCCCTAATTGATACTCCGCCTGAAGGCCGGCTCCCAGGCCATTGAGGTAGTAGTTCCTTTTATAAGACCAGGTATTGATCGTTTTGGCCCCGATGCCCAGCCCGAATTGCCTGAATAAACGATAGGTCTTAGCGTTTTCTATGGTTTTATAGGAAATCTTCTCCCGGCCCTTCATCCAACGAAGGCTCAGCCCCACCTTAAAACCCGGAAGGCTGTAAACCAGGGAAGGCTTTATATCCATGGAGAATACGGCATTGACCGGCCGCGGATCCTTAATCCGGGCTCCGTCCCCCACCATGTAATCGACCCCCAGCCCCAGGGAAATCCGGGGTAGTATCAAATAGGCCAGCGATCCGTTGATTTCCACGTAGTCTTTGCTGTAGCGCCCCCTCATGCTGTCGGCAAGCATATAGGGGTTGTTAGTAAAAGGATTCATCCGGGAAGTCCATCCCACCATGTTCTGCTGCTGGTTGTAGTAGTTGAAGCCTCCATCAAATACCAGATCCGAGAAGCGAACCATCTTTTGAGCCCTGAATCCATAGCGGTATGCTTCCGGTGAAGCCTGTACCCTGTGGTAATCGCCCTGCTCCCGGCGCAGCCCCAATGCAAAATCCCCATCCGGGAGAAAACGGCTGAAAACCATTCCCGCCCTGTTTGTGGAAAGCAACCAGGGATTCTCGGCATCCAGGCTGTCAGAAGACTCTAATCCGGGTATGGAATCCTGTGCAGCCATCCCCGTAAAAGCCGGGAAAAGTGCAAAAAGCAGAAGGTATTTGAAAAAGATCTTAGGCATTTTATGGAATAGAACCAGAACAGGGCTGTGGACCCTGCTCCGGTTTGAATAACTACTGTCTGGGCTGACACTCCTGGTCGTTCAGGAAGTCATTGGTCGAATTGTTGGTATCCTGGTAAACTTTGCGGCCGTCGATTACGGCTTTAACCTTCCTGCGAACACACTTACCGGTATAGGTTCCATTCGGATCGAAGGTAAAACCGGCATCGTTAACGGGGTGAAGCTTGGGCATGCCGGTCTCGGAATCATCGGCATAGGTCTGGAAGGCATCGACGATCATGTCATTATCGATCAGGACGTATTCCTTGTCCGACTCGCTTCCCGGCTTCAGGGCCTTGTGACTCTCTACATAAGCATCCACATCCCCCTCGATACGGAAGAGGACATAACCACATCCAAAGACCGAAGTCAGCCAGTCGAAACCCAGGAAAGTAGCATAGCCAAACTCCATGTTGGGAACGGCAGGTGCGTCAAGGTCCTTGTTATCATCGCGGACCACAAACACCTCGAAATCGGCCCCCGACATATCCACCGGAGAAAGCGGGTTCCCGAGTGTATCGGTCTGGTGATTGATCCCGTCCTGGGCAATGATCAGGCTTTCGCCCGGATTAATCGGATTTTCCTCACCGGAACCCGGCACATACCAGAAACTCTCAATGGCCTGCTTGGTCGGATACTCTTCCAACCAGGGGGAAATATTGGGGGTGCGGTTCCAGGCATTTACCACACCAAGACAAAGACCGTCGGCATAGATAACATCGGTGGAGTTGTTGTAAATCTCATAGTACTGATCGGAAAAATAGCGCTTGTCTTCGGGGGTCCTGGATCCCGTATAATAGACCTCTTTGAAAACGAGCCCGCCAAGGGAAGCTCCGGCCAGCTGAAGTGTCAGCTGGGCATCGTTCAACACAGATACATTGTTCTGGACCGCGGAAAGATAGATTTCCTCCTCAATTCCGGTTTCGGCTCCTGCTTCAGCTGCTGAAAGCTGAAGTGCGGCACTTACATTGTAAATACCTGCAGGCAGCTTACCGATCAGGGCAATACCACTGGCATCGGTCTGGGCCGAATCGGCACGGCCTGTACTGGTCTCTGTAGCCGTAACCCACACTCCCTCAGCCTCTGTGGAATTGTAAGCCTCCGGATAATTGACGGTGACGGAAAGCTCATAGACCGGATCCGGATCATCCTTACAGGAACTGATCGCGATGGCAAGTAGAACCATTAAACTAATTGTTGCTTGTTTCATTGTTCATTGAATTTTGGTGAATAATTGGTTTAAATCGTAAGCGTTAACTCGAGCCCAAAATAAAGCTTGCTGTTCAGGTTTTTTACACTATTGGTTCTCTGGGACCTGTATTTGGGATTATGCATCGTCAGGTTGTTGGCAAAAAAGGAAAACCTGGCCGACTTCCCAATCTCACTGGTCACCTTCAGATTGAGCTGATAGTGCACCGGTGGATTCTGGGTAAGAAAATACTGTTCCTGGTACTTCGAAAGGTAGGAATCATAGGGTTGGGTCAGGATTTCTTCGCGTGTAAAGTCCCTTCTGTTCCCGGCCTTATCGATCAGTGCAAGGGGGGCCTTCACAAGGTAAGTCTGGTCACCCCTTTGATAATCCCAGGGCTGCCCGCCACCCAGAAAAACACGATAGCTGTTCTTCCAGATCAGTTGTATCGTGGTCGAGAATACCAGGCGCAGTTTGGGAATATGGGTCACGGCTGTTAAATTCGAATTGAATCTGACCCTTTCGCTTCCCGATCCCTTTGGATATACGCCCAGCCACGGCAATTGCACGGCCCCGTTTCCTAAGGGCAGGCTCTTGGACTCCTTATTGCTGTAGGAACGGGTCTGCATGTAAGCCCCGCTAAGATTGAGCCTGGTTCGAATGGCCTTAATCGTGCCAAAATTCACAACATACTCAATCCCCCGCTTTACGAAGGTTCTTGAATTATCGGGCCGCCGAAAGACGCAGATAAAGGTATCGATCTCGGTGGGCAAGTGCAGGTCCACCACGGGAGGCGAACCCGGATTGAAAACAATATTCGGATCATCGGAGGTCCAGCGGTAAAACTCGGAAAACTTAGCTTCTGTAACAAAACTGAAGCCATTCTCGAGCCGTTCATGGTAGGCATTCAATTTCAGCGTCATTTTCTTCACCGCAGCCTCCAGCCCGGCCTCATACTTATAACTCTTGCTTGGCTTCAATTCTGGATTCCCGGTATCAAAAACCCGCGTGGTAACCAAAAGCAACCGCTCGTTGGGATCAGCAGCGAAGTAATTGAAACTGTTCAGATCGAAATAGGCCAGGTCGGGATAAAGGTGTACAGAAGTCGGCGACTTGGAGTGGATCCCAAAGCCCCCGAACAGGGCAAACTTGTCGAAGTATTGATTATTCGCCGAATTCAGGAATTCATAGCGAAGGTTTACCCTGGGCTCCATACTTAAATCCACCTCGCTCTTAAAGAGCGAAAGCGGCTGGTAGTTATTGAACCTCAGCCCGGCCTCAAGCATCAGGTTTGTTTCTCCGATAAAAAGGGTGAGATTATCGGAGAGAAAGGCCGAAAACTGTCTGAGAGCAGGAATATCGGTATAAGGTCGCGGCCGGGTCCCGCTCCCTCCACTAAGCCGGGGTGGCCGGTATTCGTCATAGATGCGCCCCTTTCCATTGTTCCCGCTCGAACGAAAATCGACTCCGTACAGAATCCTGTTAATCGTTTCGCCCTTTCTGATAACCTTTTTCGCACTCAGTTTTCCATAGATATAGACAGGCCTCCCGTCCACTGTCATCTCCGAAAAATACTCCGAGGGTGCATAAACACCTTCCATCAGGGTATCTTTGCGGGCATTGGAGATTGGTTGAATATAGCCCAGAGAAATCACTTCCCGGGAATAGAGCTCCTGGTAAATGCTGCTGATGCTGAAATGATAATCGAGGTTGGTAACCAGGGCTTTCTTCAGGTTCCATTTCCCATAGGCGGTAAAGCGAAGCCCCTTTTCCGACGAGCGGTACTCTTCGTTCCGGGAGATAAAGTCGGGATCGCTCTTCTTTGAAGCAATAGTCTGATAGTACTTGGCAGTCAGATTAAGCGACAGGGGCGAAAGCTTGAAAAAGGTAGAGGAGTATCCCAGTTGTCCCGATAGCCTTTTGAAGCCCTCATAAGGCTTAATCCTGCTTTTGATAGAACTGGTATAGTCGAGGTCCAGGTTTAGTGCTCCCCCGTTTCCCGGGAGTCGCAATCCCTTGCCCAGGTAGGTGGATTTGATATTCGGGTTAATCGAAACCTTGGCATTCAGGGGTGTCGCACCTGCCTTGGTTTTGACAACCACCAGCCCCGAGGTCATATCCCCGTACTCCGCCGATGCAATTCCCCTGATCACCTCTATCGATTCAATGTTACTTGTGGTGATCTGCCTGACATCGATCCCCCCCCCATCAACCGACGAGTAGCTGGTACTGCGGGTCTGCATGTCCGCGTTATTGGAGATGGGCGCACCGTCCACAATAATGGAGGTTCCCAGCGAACTGTTGGCATCACCCTCTATGTCTCTGATTGAGATCTGGGCTTTCTTCGACAAATCCGGGTTCGTGGAAATCTGCCCGGGTAGCAGTTGCATAACATCCTTCAGGGAGGAAGGCTGAAGGTGTTCCATGGCCTCCTTTCCGATCGTCGAAGAGCTTCCGAGCCCCTTCTTCTCCTCGGCCAGCACCACCACTTCCTCCATCTCAAAGGACGTTCTCAAAAGCGACAAATCGAGATGGTATTCCTTGGCGGCCCCGAAAGAGATACGGGTTTCCAGGGGTTCAAAGCCCAGGGAGGAGGTCTTGATGCTATAAGTCCCTCCAACGGGAATCTTGTCTATGCTGTAAACTCCATCCTGGTTGCTAACACTCCACAGATTCAACTCGGCAATCACTACTGCACAACCAATCTCCACCTCTCCGGTCTCTTTATTAAAGACCTTCCCCTTTAGGGAAGCATAGGCTCTATCCTGGCCGTAGGCATTGCGTTGTGAAACCACTAACAAAGCGATAAGCAAAACAAGATGGTATAAAATTTTCGGTTTCAGATTTCAGATCTTAAGTCGGAACCGCAAAATTAGCAAGCATCTGACACCTTTGCAATATTTCTTTAGATTAAATCTAAACACGATAAACCCGGCAGGTACTTGGATATCCAATAGTTTATTGTTAGCTTTTAAGTAGTGTCCAAGAATAAATCCTGGATACCTTCTCGATGTAAGGTCCAGTCTTGGGAAGGTCGCTGTCATCAACGAT